>DYFL01000058.1 GCA_020725195.1 Hydrogenophilus sp. | reverse complement strand
TCGCTGCGTTCCGTCCGCCTTGCTCTCGGGCCGCTCGCTACGGTTTCTTCACAAGATCTGAGCGGCCCGGGCGCCGGCCCGGGCCCGGCTCAGAACAGTTTGCGCAGCCGCTCGTAGCCCTCGCGGATCTCTTCGGCCAGGAGCCGGCTCGCGGCCACGATCTCCTTGCCCGCGTCCTCCGCCACGTCCCTGGCCTGGTCGGCCTTGGCCTTCAGGGACGCCCACTTGGCCTCCATCCTGTCCAGCTCGTCCCTGGCGTCGGCCTTCGCCAGATGCGCCCTGAGCATCAGCTCGTCCCGCTGCCGGGCCAGGGTATCCAGCAGTTTCTGGATCTCGTCGCGTGCGTTCATGCCTTTCCCCTTTCTTTTCCACAAGTACCCCTATCACTATAGCCGCGCCGGCGGGACCGGCTGGCCGGGGCGGGCCTCGGCCCGGTCGAGGATGCCCCGCAGCAGCCGGCCGAGCAGGTCGGTCCCGGTGATCAGGCGCGGGCTCTCCGTCCAGAGCAGGATGGAGTCGTGGGTGACGATGTGGTCCGCGCTCGGCTGGGCATCGAAACGCAGCCGCGAGATGGCCGCCCCCAGGGACTCGGACGGGTCGCGGATGACCACCGGGCGATGGCAGAAGGCCAGGGGGTCGGTGGGCGAGGCGCTGAACAGGGCGTGGCGCAGGAAGCCGTCCGCATCCAGCACCAGGCGCGGCTCGCCCGCCTCGTCGGTGATCACCGCCCGGCTCTTGCCCGAGGCGTCGATGCGCTTCAGGAAGGGGTCGTGGGCGGACTTCTCGAAGGGCGGGAAGCGGATCATCCCCTCGCGCGCCGGCAGGCCGATGATGCTCTCGGGGTCCACGGGCACCCCCTCCGCCTCCACCAGGAGGTCGTCCATGGTGAGGAAGTTGAGGGCGCCGATGGCCTCCAGGCGGTCCACCTCGGTCTTGTCCGCCACCATGTGCATGCGGATCATCTCCTTGATGTCCACCTCCCGGTAGTACTGGATGGCCTCCTTGCCCAGCCAGGCGTCCAGCACCAGGGCCGTGGGCTTGGCCACCGGGTAGAGCAGCACCCGATAGACACGCAGCACGGGCGCGAGCCGCGCGGCCACCTTCAGCGCGTGGCGGGTGAAATAGGCCTGGGGCGCGATCTCGCCGAACAGGGTGATGACGAAGGTGGAGAACAGGAAGGCCGCCACCCCGGCCATGACGGAGTCCGCCAGCAGGGCGAGGAGCACGTTGACCGCGACGTTGCCCCAGAGGATGGTGGTGAGGATGGCGTTGGCGTCCTCGCGCAGCGCCAGGACCTTCTGCGCCGCCGGGTTGTCCCCGGCGGCCTCCACCTCCAGTTCCAGCCGGCTCATGCTGAACACGGCCAGGTTGAGGCCGGAGAACATCCCCGACTGGCTCAGGCACAGGGCGATGCCCAGCCAGGTCAGCAGCTCGCTGCCCATGCCTCATCCCCCCATCGAGGCCGGCCCGGCCTACTGCCGCGGATAGGCGCCCGGGCGGTACTCCACCACGGCGGTGGCCAGCCTCTGCCTCAGGCCCAGTATGGGCACCACGATGCCCAGCCTGCCGTCGGGCAGGCGGATGAGCTCGATCTGCTCGGCCTGCAGCTGCGCCGCCGGGTAGTAGGCCTCCAAGGGCTGGCCGAGGCGCCTGCGGTCGCTCGCCACCGTGACCCTGCCGTCGGGCCCGGCGAGGGTGGCGCTCTCGAAGCCCGGCATCTGCACCAGGTCGGTGAAGTACTGGTCGATCTGGTCCAGGTTGCTGGCCATGGCCTCGCGCCGCACCGCCCAGGAAAAAGGCACGGCGAACCCGTGCAGGGACTCCTGCAGCAGCGCCTCGCGCTCGGCCGCATGCTGCGCGACCAGCCGCCTCTCGGAGACCGCCTTCCAGATGTACATCCCCCCCAGCAGAGCGATCACCACCAGGGCGGCGATCCCCATCACCTTGGGCGTCAGGCGGGACTGCGCCTCCTTCCTCGCCGGTTCCGGGGCGCCCAGCCCGATCTGCTCCATGTGCTCATCCATCACTGGCCTCCAAGACGTGTAGGTCGCGCCGCGACGGCCCCTGCGCCGCTGGCGAAAGAAAGTAAGAGCGGGGCGGGGAACACCCGGCGCGTCCGTGCCCCGCGCCTGGTTTGATTCTGGCATAGGCCGGGCGCCAGACAAAACACGCCGGCCTTCGCTGCCCGGCCCGGCCTTCCTATAATGAATCCGCACGCGGGGGAGACGTATCTGCCGCGGGCAATGGTGCCGGCGCGTCCTGCCGGCCGATCAGGGAGACAGAGGTGCCAGGCTTCGACCGCTCGCCGCAGTCCATCCAGACCATGCCGGGTCAGGCGGCGGCAGCCCTGCGCCACGGCGGCCTCCCCGGAAGGCGGTGAGCGCCATGCCGGACTGGCCCGACTTCATGGACCTCGCCTCGATCGGCCTCTCCGGCCCGCACCTGGAATCGGCCCTGAGGGTCGCCCTCATCCTGGCCATGGCCTGGGCGCTGCTGCTCTTCAGCCGGCGCCTGATCCGCCTGTTCAAGCGCTTCGCCCTCAGGAAGTCGGCCGGCGCGGAGGACCAGCGCAGGGTGGAGACCCTGGCCCGGGTGTTCCGCCACTTCGCCTCCATCCTCATCACCATCGTCGCCGGCATGCTCGTGCTGGCCGAGCTCGGCATCTCCATCGCCCCCATCCTGGGCGCGGCGGGCGTGCTGGGCATCGCCTTGGGCTTCGGCGCCCAGAGCTTGGTCAAGGACTTCTTCAACGGCTTCATGATCCTGCTGGAGAACCAGATCCGCCAAGGCGACGTGGTGCAGGTGGGCGGCAGGGCGGGGTTCGTCGAGGAGGTGACCCTGCGCTACGTGCGCCTGCGCTCCTTCGAGGGCAACGTGCACTTCGTGCCCACGGGCATGATCGACGCGGTCACCAACATGACCCTGGAGTTCTCCTACGCCCTCCTGGACATCGGTGTGGCCTACCGGGAGGACGTCGACGAGGTCTTCGCCGTGATCCGCGAGACCGCCGCCGCGATGCGCGAGGACCCGGTCTTCGCGCCGAAGATCCTCGAGGACATGGAGATCGCCGGCGTGGAGAACTGGGCCGAGTCGGCGGTGATGATCCGCTGCCGCATGAAGTGCGTGCCCCTGGAGCAGTGGAACGTGCGCCGGGAGTTCCTGCGCCGGCTCAAGGCCGCCTTCAAGGCGGCCGGCATCGAGATCCCCTACCCCCACCTGACGATCTACCCGGGCCGGGCCAAGGACGGCAGCGCGCCGGCGCTGCGCATCGCCAAGGCCGAGGATGACGCCGCGCCGCGCTGAAGGGGGTGCGGCGGACGGTGCTAAGCTGAAACGGTGTCCGGCCGCACAAGAACCCAGCCACCATGACCGACGCCCCCAGGATCTACAACCTCTTCCCCCTGCTCGCCGGCACCACGGCGGAGTGGGAGATGCAGCTGCCGCGCATCGCGGACATGGGCTTCAACTGGGTCTTCGTCAATCCCTTCCACTACCCCGGGTTCTCCGGCAGCCTCTATGCGGTGAAGGACTACTACCGCCTCAACCCCCTGTTCCGGGGCGGCAGCCGCCGGTCCGCCGACGCGCTGCTCGGCCGCTTCATCGAGGCGGCGCGGGCCAACGGCCTGCAGGTCATGATGGACCTGGTCATCAACCACACGGCCAAGGATTCGGTGCTGGTCGACGCCCACCCGGAGTGGTTCGCGCATGAGCCCGACGGCAGCGTCCGCTCGCCCTTCGCCGCCGACCCGGACGAGCCGGACAACGTGGAAAAGCGCACCGTCTGGGGCGACCTGGCGGAGATCGACTACGCGCACACCCCGGACCGCGCGGGCCTCATCCGCTACTGGCTGGACCTGGTGCGCCACTACGTCGGGCTGGGCTTCGCCGGCTTCCGGGGGGATGCCGCCTACAAGGTGCCCGGCGAGGTCTGGGGGCCGGTCATCCGTGCCGCCCGGGAAGTGAACCCGCAGGCGCACTTCTTCGCCGAGACCCTGGGCTGCCAGCCCGAGGAGGTGGCGCAGCTCGCCGGCGCCGGCTTCGACTACCTGTTCAATTCCAGCAAGTGGTGGGACTTCCGCGCCGACTGGCTCCTGGAGCAGTACGAGCGGTTCCGCCACATCGCGCCCTCCATCGCCTTCCCCGAGAGCCACGACACGGAGCGCCTGGCCGCCGAGTCCGGCGGCGACGCACGCGCCTCGCGCCTGCGCTACGTCTTCGCCGCCGCCTTCTCGGCCGGGCTGATGATGCCCATGGGCTACGAATACGGCTTCCGCAGGCGGCCTCATGTCGTGCAGAGCCGCCCCGAGGACTGGGAGGAGCCGACCTTCGACCTCACGGAGTTCATCGCCCGGGTCAACCGCCTGAAGGCGAGGACGCCGCTGCTCAACGAGGAGGGGCCGCAGCGCCGGCTCACCGCCGCCGAAGACCCGGTGCTGGCGCTGCTGCGCGAAGGCAACCAGGCCCCGGGCAGGCTGCTCACCCTGATCAACCCGGACGCCCACGCCGGCCACCGCTACTGGGCCGGCGAGGCCGCGCGGCATCTCGGCTGCCGCCCGGAGGCCATGCGCGAGCTGATGCCCGGCCGCGCCGCGCCGGACTGGATCGACCTGCCGCCCCTGTGCATCCGGCTCTTCGCCAGCCCCGACGCCTAGAAGAAACGGAAGGAGGACCATGCATCCCGTCATCATCCAGAACGTCACTCCGGAACTGAACGGCGGCCGCTACCCCGTCAAGCGCGAGGTCGGCGACGCCCTCGTCGTGGAGGCCGACATCGTCAAGGAAGGCCACGACATCATGGCCGCCGTGCTCAAGTACCGCGCGGCGGGCGAAGACGCCTGGCGCGAGACGCCCATGCGCTTCCTGGAAAACGACCGCTGGCGTGGCGAGTTCCCGCTGGAGCGCATGGGCCGCTACCGCTACACCATCGAGGCCTGGCCGGACGCCTTCGAGAGCTGGCGCCACGACCTGGAGAAGCGCCTGGATGCGGAACAGGCGGTGACGCTGGAGCTCACGGAAGGCCGCGAGCTCGTGGCCCTGGCCGCCGAACGCGCCGAAGGCGCCGAGCGCAGGCAGCTGCAACAGGCCCTGGCCCGCTTCGATGAGATGAGCGAGGACGCCGACCGCGTCGACCTGCTGCTGGCGCCGACGCTGCGCCGGCTCATGGCCCGCAACCCGGACCGCCGCCTCGCCAGCGTCTACGAGAAGGAACTCGAGGCGATCGTGGACCGGGTGGCCGCCCGCTACGCCGCCTGGTACGAGATGTTCCCTCGCTCCCAGGGCACGGTGGAGGGCCGCAGCGCCACCTTCAAGGACTGCGAGCGCCGCCTGCCCGAGGTGAAGGCCATGGGCTTCGACGTGGTCTACCTCGTGCCCATCCATCCCATCGGGAAAATAAATCGGAAGGGTCCGAACAACGCCCCCGTGGCCGGCCCCGGCGACCCCGGCAGCCCCTACGCCATCGGCAGCGACGAGGGCGGCCACAAGGCGGTGCACCCGGAGCTGGGCACGCTGGAGGACTTCCGCAACTTCGTCGCACGCTGCCAGGAGATGGACATGGAGGTGGCCCTGGACTTCGCGATCCAGTGCGCCCCGGACCACCCCTACGTGCAGGCGCACCCGGACTGGTTCAAGTGGCGCCCGGACGGCAGCATCAAGTACGCCGAGAACCCGCCCAAGAAGTACCAGGACATCGTCCCGGTGCAGTTCTACGGCCCGCACCAGGACGAGCTCTGGCGCGAATGGCGCGACGTGGTGCTGTTCTGGGTGGGCCAGGGCGTGAAGATCTTCCGCGTCGACAACCCCCACACCAAGCCCATCCCGTTCTGGGAGTGGCTGATCCGCGAGGTGCAGGAGGCGCACCCGGACGTCGTCTTCCTGTCCGAGGCCTTCACCCGGCCCAAGCTGCTGCAGACCCTGGCCAAGGCCGGCTTTTCCCAGTCCTACACCTACTTCACCTGGCGCAACTTCAAGCAGGAGCTCACCGACTACCTCACCGAGCTCACGCAGTCGGAGTGCAAGGAGTACCTGCGGCCCAACTTCTTCCCCAACACCCCGGACATCCTGCCCGCCTATCTGCAGACCGGCGGCCGGCCGGCCTTCATGATCCGGCTGGTGCTCGCGGCCACGCTCTCCAGCGTCTACGGCATCTACAACGGCTTCGAGCTGTGCGAGGCCGCGGCCCTGCCCGGCAAGGAGGAATACCTGGACTCGGAGAAGTTCGAGTACAAGGTCTGGGACTGGGACCGCGAGGGCCACATCAAGGACTGGATCACGGCCGTCAACCGCATCCGCCAGGAGAACCCCGCCCTGCAGGAACTGGAAAACCTGCGCTTCCACCCCGCCGACGACGACAACGTGCTGTTCTACGGCAAGGCCAGCCTCGACGGCGACAACCGCATCTTCGTGGCGGTCAATCTCGACCCCTTCGAGCCGCACCAGGCGGTGCTGGACTTCCCGCTGGAGGAGATGGGCATCCGCCCCAACCAGACCTTCCAGGTCGAGGAGCTGCTCAGCGGCCGCAAGCACCTCTGGCGCGGCCGCAGGCACAGCGTGGACCTGGACCCGCAGAGCAACCCCGCCGAGATCTACCGCATCCGCGGCTGGATGCACAGGGACTACGTGGAGACCTGCTACTGATGGACTTCATGGACGACCCCCTCTGGTACAAGGACGCCATCGTCTACGAGCTGCACATCAAGGCGTTCAACGACGCCAACCACGACGGCGTCGGCGACTTCAAGGGCCTGATCGCGAAGCTCGACTACCTGGAGGAGCTGGGGGTCAACACCGTCTGGCTGCTGCCCTTCTTCCCCTCGCCCCAGCGCGACGACGGCTACGACATCGCCGACTACCACAACGTGCATCCCCCCTACGGCAGCCGGCAGGACGTGCGCAACCTCATCCGCGAGCTGCACCGGCGGGGCATGCGGCTCATCATCGAGCTGGTCATCAACCACACCTCCGACCAGCACCCCTGGTTCCAGGCCGCACGCCGCGCCCCCAAGGGCTCCGCCAAGCGCGACTACTACGTCTGGAGCGACAGCAAGCTCAAGTACCCGGGCACGCGCATCATCTTCACCGACACCGAGGAGTCCAACTGGGCCTGGGACAACCTGGCCCAGGCCTACTACTGGCACCGCTTCTTCAGCCACCAGCCCGACCTCAACTTCGACAATCCCAGGGTGGTGAAGGCGGTGATCCGCACCATGCGCTTCTGGCTGGACATGGGCGTGGACGGCCTGCGGCTCGACGCCATCCCCTACCTCATCGAGCGGGAGGGGACCTCCTGCGAGAACCTGGCCGAGACCCACCAGGTCATCAAGCGCATGCGCGCCGTGGTCGACGCCCACTACCCGGACAAGATGTTCCTGGCCGAGGCCAACATGTGGCCGGAGGACGTGCGCGAGTACTTCGGCGACGGCGACGAGTGCCACCTGGCCTACCACTTCCCGCTCATGCCGCGCATGTACATGGCGCTGGCGCAGGAAGACCGCTTCCCCATGACCGACATCCTGGCCCAGACCCCGGCCATCCCCGAGTCCTGCCAGTGGGCCCTGTTCCTGCGCAACCACGACGAGCTGACCCTGGAGATGGTCACCGACCGCGAGCGCGACTACATGTACAAGGTCTTCGCCACCGATCCGCAGATGCGGGTCAACGTGGGCATCCGCAGAAGGCTGGCGCCGCTGCTCGACAACGACCTGGACAAGATCAAGCTCCTGAACTGCCTGCTCATGACCCTGCCGGGCACGCCCATCGTCTACTACGGCGACGAGATCGGCATGGGCGACAACATCTACCTGGGTGACCGCAACGGCGTGCGCACCCCCATGCAATGGAGCCCGGACCGCAACGCCGGCTTCTCCCGCGCCGACCCCCAGCGGCTCTACCTGCCGCCCATCATGGACCCGCTCTACGGCTACCAGGCGGTGAACGTCGAGGCCCAGGCAAGGAACCCCTCCAGCCTGCTCAACTGGATGCGCCGGCTCATCGCCGTGCGCCGCAGCCACCCGGCCTTCGGCCGCGGCGAGATCCGGCTCCTGAAGCCCGGCAACCGCAAGATCTTCGCCTACCTGCGCCTGCATGGGGACGACCTCATCCTCTGCGTGGCCAACCTGTCGCACTCGCCCCAGCCCGTGGAGCTCGAGCTCGCCGAATACCGCGACCGGGTGCCGGTGGAGCTCACCAGCCGCACCGCCTTCCCGCCCATCGGCGAGTGGCCCTATCTGCTCACCCTGCCCCGCTACGGCTTCTACTGGTTCGAGCTCTCGCGCGAGGCGCCCGCCCCCACCTGGCACGAGGACCGCCCGCCGCTGGAAGGACTGCCGGTGCTGGTGCTCCCCGAGGCCCGCGGCTTCTTCATGCCCAAGACCCCGGAGCTGCCGGGCTTCGAGGCGCTCGTCGCCCACGGCGTCAGGCGGCAGCTGGAGCAGGAGGCGCTGCCCGCCTATCTTGCGCACCAGCGCTGGTTCGCGGGCAAGGCCGCCGCCATCGACCGGACGGGCCTCGACGCCCTGGGCGCCTGGCAGACGGAGCACGGCCGCTGGCTCATCGCGCTCTGCAACGTCGCCACTGCCGACGGCGCGCGCCAGGACTACTTCCTGCCCCTGGCCCTGCGCTGGTGCGAGCCCGACGAGCTGCCCCCGGAGCACCTGCCCCGGGTGGTGAGCCGCGTGCGGCGCCAGGCCCAGCCGGGCCTGCTGATCGAGGCCCAGGCCGAGGACGCCTTCTGCCGCGACGTGGCGCGCGGCATGGGCGAGCGCCTGAAGATCGACATGGCCCAGGGCCGGCTCGCCTTCACCCCCACCCGCGCCTACCACGACTGGGTGAGCGAGCCCATGGACTGGCCGGTCAGCCGTCCCGCCCTGGAGCAGAGCAACACCTCGGTCATCCTGGGCGAGCGGCTGGTGCTCAAGCTCTACCGCAAGGCCGAGGCGGGCGTGAACCCGGAATGGGAGGTGGGCCGCTTCCTCACCGAGGCCACCCCGTTCAGCCACATCGCCCCGGTGCTCGGGGCCGTGGAGTGGGTGCCCAAGGAGGGCGAGCCGACGCTGCTCGCCCTGCTCCAGGGCTACCTGGAGAACCAGGGCAACGCCTGGGACTACACCCTGGGCTACCTCTCCCGCTTCCTGGAGAACTGGCAGGCCGTCGTCAACGGCGGGCGCGCCGCGCAGGAGGCCTCGCCCCACGCCTCCTTCCTCGCCCAGATGCAGCGCCTGGGGCGGCGCACCGGCGAGCTGCACAAGGCGCTCGCCGTGCCCACCTTCAACGAGGCCTTCGGCCACGAGAGGCCCGCCGCCGGCGAGGCCGATGCCTGGGTCGAGCAGGTGCGCCGCGACGTCGGCCCGACGTTGGACCAGCTGGCCGCGGGGCTCGACCGCCTGGACGAGGCGCTGCGCCCCCGGGCCCGGGCGCTGCTGGAGGCGCGCCCGGGGCTGGAGGCCCTGGTCGCCTCCCTGCACCCCGGCGAGCTCGAAGCGATGAAGATCCGCTACCACGGGGATTATCATCTGGGGCAGGTGCTCATGTGCGGCAGCGACTTCGCCATCATCGACTTCGAGGGCGAGCCCGCCCGGCCCCTCGCCGAGCGGCGCGAGAAGGGCAGCCCCCTGCGGGACGTGGCCGGCATGCTGCGCTCCTTCGACTACGCCGCGGCGCTGGCCGCCGGCCGCAGCCACTGCGAGTCGCCGGCGGCCAGCGCGGCGGTGGAGCAGCTGGTCGCCGCCTGGCGGCAGCAGACCCGGGCGGCCTTCCTGGAGGGCTACCGCGCCGGCATCCAGGGCTGCCCGGCCTATCCGAAGGCGCAGCGCCAGGCCGAGCGCCTGATCCGCCTGTTCACCCTGGAGAAGGCGCTCTACGAACTGCGTTACGAACTGGCCAACCGTCCCCAATGGGTGCATATCCCCATCGCGGGCCTGGCGGAACTCATGGAGGAAGAACATGCCGACTAAACAGAAGATCCTCGCCATGGTCATGGCCGGCGGCGAGGGCAGCCGGCTGCACCCGCTCACGGCGGAGCGCTCCAAGCCCTCGGTGCCCTTCGGGGCGCGCTACCGCATCGTCGACTTCGCCCTGTCCAACCTGGTCAACTCGGGCATCCACTCCATCTACCTGCTGGTGCAGTACAAGAGCCAGTCGCTGATCGAGCACGTGCGCAAGGCCTGGGTGCTGCCGCCCACCCTGCCGGGGCACTACATCACCGTGGTGCCGCCCCAGATGCGCACCGGGCAGGAGTGGTTCCAGGGCACGTCCGACGCGGTGTTCCAGAACCTCAACCTGATCCGCCAGCACTCGCCGGATCTGGTGCTGGTCTTCGGCGCCGACCACATCTACCGCATGGACGTGCGCCAGATGGTGGAATTCCACCTGGAGCGCGGCGCCGAGGCCACCGTCTCCGCCCTGCCGGTGCCTCTGGCGGAGGCCTCCGCCTTCGGCGTCATCGACGCCGACGAACGCGGCCGCATCCGCGGCTTCCTGGAAAAACCCGAGCAGCCTCCCGCCATGCCCGGCCGCCCCAGCCACGCCTACGCCTCCATGGGCAACTACCTCTTCCGCACCGAGGTCCTGGTGCAGGCCCTCATGGAGGCCCACGAGCGCGGCGAGAACGACTTCGGCAGGCACGTCCTGCCCCGGCTGGTCGCCGGCGGCCGGCTCTACGCCTACGACTTCGGCCAGAACCGCATCCCCGGCATCCGCGACTACGAGGAGCCGGGCTACTGGCGCGACGTCGGCACCCTGGACGCCTTCTACGAGGCGCACATGGACGTGCTGGGCCTGGAGCCCAGATTCGACGTCTTCAACGCCCTCTGGCCCATCATCTCCAGCAACTACCAGGGGCCCGTGGCCCGCTTCATCGACGCCCGGGTGGACAACAGCATGATCAGCGCCGGCTGCCTGATCAACGGCGCCACCATCCGCAACTCCGTGCTGCGCCGGGAGGTGGTGGTGGAGCCGGGTGCCGAGATCGAGGACTGCATCATCATGGACCACGTCCTGATCCGCCGCGGCGCCAGGCTCAGGCGCGCCATCGTCGACCGCGACAACATCATCGACTGGAACGAGCGCATCGGCCACGACCCCGACCAGGACCGCGCCCGCTACCACGTCACCGCCTCCGGCATCGTGGTCCTGCCCGAGGGCCAGCCCTTCGGCATGCTGCGCACCTCCTTCGGGCAGGACTCATGACGGCGCGCAAGGCCTGCCCGGTCCGCCCCCGTCCCCTGGGGGGGGCGCGATGAAGGCCCGCCACGTCATGCCCTTCGGGGCCGAGTGCCTGGACTACGGCGGCGTGGGCTTCCGCCTCTGGGCCCCCGAAGCCAGGCAGGTCGAGCTCTGCCTGGCCGAGCCCGGCGGCGAGCGGCGCCTCGTCATGAACCCCGTGGGCCAGGGCTGGCACTACCTGGACGTGCCCGCCGCCGGCCCCGGCAGCCGCTACCGCTTCCGCATCGATGGCGGCCCGGCGGTGCCGGACCCGGCCTCGCGCTGCAACCCCGACGACGTGCACGGCGCCAGCGAGGTCGTCGACCCCACGGCCTACACCTGGAACGACACCGCCTGGCGCGGCCGCTCGTGGCACGAGGCGGTCGTCTACGAGCTGCACGTCGGCACCTTCACCCCGGAGGGCAGCTTCCGCGCCGCCATCGAGAGGCTGGACTACCTGGCGGAGCTGGGGGTCACCGCCATCGAGCTCATGCCCGTGGCCGACTTCCCGGGCGGCCGCGACTGGGGCTACGACGGCGTGCTGCCCTACGCCCCGGACGCCGCCTACGGCCGCCCCGAGGACCTCAAGGCCCTGATCGAGGCGGCCCACGCCCGCGGCCTCATGGTCCTGCTCGACGTGGTCTACAACCACTTCGGCCCCGAGGGCAACTATCTCCACCTCTACGCGCCGGGGTTCTTCACGGAGCGCCATCACACGCCCTGGGGCGCGGCCATCGACTTCTCTGTGCGCACGGTGCGCGACTTCTTCATCCACAACGCCCTGTACTGGCTCGCGGAATACCGCTTCGACGGCCTGCGCCTGGACGCGGTGCACGCCATCCTGGACGACTCCAGCCCGGACATCCTGGAGGAGCTGGCCGACGCGGTGCGCGAGGGCGTGGGCCGCGAGCGGCACGTGCACCTCGTGCTGGAGAACGAGCACAACGCCGCCCATTACCTCGAGCGCAAGGACGGCCGGCCGCGCCGCTATGCGGCCCAGTGGAACGACGACATCCACCACGCCTGCCACGTGCTCCTGACCGGCGAGGCGGACGGCTACTACGCCGACTACGCCGACGCCCCCGCCGGCCACCTCGCCCGCTGCCTCGCCGAGGGCTTCGCCTGGCAGGGCGAGGCCTCGGCCTACCGGCACGACGAAGCGCGCGGCGAGGCGAGCGGCCACCTGCCGCCCGAGGCCTTCGTCGCCTTCCTGCAGAACCACGACCAGATCGGCAACCGCGCCCTGGGCGAGCGCCTCGATCGGCTCGCCGACCCGGAGCGGCTGCGCGCCGCCACCGCCGCCCTGCTGCTCTCGCCGCAGCCGCCGCTCCTGTTCATGGGCGAGGAGTTCGCCGCCGCCACGCCCTTCCTCTTCTTCTGCGACTTCGGCGCCGAGCTGCGCGAGGCGGTGCGCGACGGCCGCCGCCGGGAGTTCGCCCGCTTCGCGCGCTTTGCCGATCCCGCCGCCCGCGCCGCCATCCCCGACCCCAATGCGCCCGAGACCTTCCAGGCGAGCAAGCTCGACTGGGCCTGCCTGGGCCGGCCGCCCCACGCCGACTGGCTCGCCTTCCACAAGAGGCTCCTCGCCCTGCGCGCCCGCGAGCTCGCCCCCCACCTCGAGGGCACCCAGGCCCTGGGGGCGGAGGCCCTCGGCCCGGGCGCGGTCCGCGCCGCCTGGCGCCTGGGCGACGGCAGCACCCTCACCCTGCTCTGCAACCTGGCCGAGACGCCGCTCGGCGACGTCGCCGTCCCGTCGGGGACCCCGCTCTTCAACCACCCCGAGGACCTGCGCGAGTCGCTGGCCGCCGGCCGCCTGCCGCCCGGCAGCACCGCCTGGTTCCTGAATCCACCCGCACAGACCGCCGCATGAGCTCAGCCCTCGACCGTCTGGCCGAACTCGCGGGCATCCAGCCCGCCTACCACGACATCTGGGGACGCACCCACACCGCCTCGCCCGACACCCGGCGCGCCCTGCTCGGCGCCATGGGCATCGCCTGCGGGGACGAGGCGGCCGCCCAGGCGAGCCTGAGACGATGGGAGGAGGCCGAGTGGCGCCGCCTGCTGCCGCCGGTGCTGGTGGCGAGGCCGGGCGAGGGCGCATGGACGGTGACGCTGCACCTCCCGGCCCGCGACATCGGCCGGCCCGGACGCTGGCGTCTGGACCTGGAGGCGGGCGAGCCGCTCGGCGGCGAGTTCCACCCCGGCAGCCTGGCGGTGCTCGGGCGCCGGAGCCTGGCCGAGGGCGAGCACCTCGCCCTCGAATTGCCCCTGCCCGCCGTCGAGGCCCTGGGCTACCACCAGCTCGTCGTCACCCTGGACGGCCTGGCCGAGGCCCGGATGCCCTTCATCCTCTGCCCGCCCGCCTGCTACCAGCCCGAGGCCATCCGCGACGATCGCCGGGCCTGGGGCGTCAGCGCCCAGCTCTACGGCGTGCGCGCCGAGCGCAACTGGGGCATGGGCGACCTCACCGATCTCCGGACCCTGGTGGAATGGGCCGCGGCGGCCGGGGCGGGGCTGGTGGGCGTCAACCCCCTGCACGCCCTCTTCCCGCACAACCCGCAGCACGCGAGCCCCTACAGCCCCAGCAGCCGGCAGTTCCTCAACGTGCTCTACATCGACGTCGAGGCGGTGCCCGAATTCGCCGAATGCGCCGAGGCCCGCGCGGCGGTGGCGGAGCCCGAGTTCCAGGCCCGGCTGCGCGCCCTGAGCGCCGCCCCCCTGGTGGACTACGCCGGCGTAGCCGAGGCCAAGCTCGGCATCCTCTCCCGGCTCTACGCCCACTTCCGGGAGCGGCACCTGGCCGCCGACACCCCCCGCGGCCGCGACTTCCGCCGCTACCAGGCCGAACAGGACGGCGAGCTCCACCACCAGGCCCTGTTCGAGGCCCTGCAGGCGCACTTCCACGCCGGAGACCGGGACGTCTGGGGCTGGCCGGCCTGGCCCGAGGCCTACCGCGATGCACACGGCGAGGCGGTCGCGCGCTGGGCCGAGGCCCACGAGGACGAGGTGGAGTGGTTCCAGTACCTGCAGTGGCTGGCCGCCGGCCAGCTCCATGCCGCGGGCCAGAGATCCTACGAGCTGGGCCTGGACGTGGGCCTCTACCAGGACCTCGCCGTGGGCGTGGACCGCGGCGGCGCCGAGACCTGGATGCACCGCGACCTCTACGCCTTCGAGGCGAGCGTCGGCGCGCCGCCCGACGACTTCAACCTGCACGGCCAGGACTGGGGCCTGCCGCCGTTCATCCCGCACCGGCTGCGCGAGGCCGCCTACGGCCCGTACATCCGCATGCTGCGCGCCAACATGCGCGAGGCGGGGGCGCTCAGGATCGACCACGTCATGGGGCTCATGCGGCTGTACTGGGTGCCTCCCGGAATGCGGGCCGACGAGGGCGTCTACGTGAGCTACCCCTTCGAGGACCTGATGGCCATCCTCGCCCTGGAGAGCACCCGCAACCGCTGCCTCGTGATCGGCGAGGACCTGGGCACCGTACCCGAAGCCGTGCGCGAGACCATGCACGCCATGGGCATCCTCGCCTACCGCCTGTTCTACTTCGAGAAGCACTGGGAGGGCGACCAGGCCTTCAAGGCGCCCGGCGAGATCACCCAGGAGGCCCTGGTGGCGGCCTCCACCCACGACCTGCCGACCCTGGCGGGCTTCTGGCGCGGCCTGGACCTGGACCTGCGCAGCGCGCTCGGGCTCTTCCCCACCGAGGCCCAGCGCGAGGCGCAGATCGTCGGACGCGCCGAGGACCGGGCACGGCTGCTCGTGGCCCTGGAGCGCGAGGGGCTGCTGCCCGAGGGCATGGCGGTGCACCCGGTCACCGTGCCGGAGGTGACCCCGGCGCTCGCCCAGGCCATCCACCAGTACCTGGCGCGCAGCCCCGCCCGCATCCTCCTCGTGCAGGCCGAGGACATGCTGGGCGAGACCGAGCAGGCCAACTTGCCGGGCACGACGAGCGGCCATCCCAACTGGCAGCGCAAGCTCTCGCTCAACCTGGAGGAGTGGCCCGGGGACGCCCGGCTCGTCCGCTTCGCCGAGGTCATGGTCGCGGAGCGGGGCACCTCCGTCACCCCCAGGCCCGCCCCCCAGCCCCTGCCCTGCAGCCCCGCCAACGCCCCGCGCGCCACCTACCGCCTGCAGCTGCACGAGGGCTTCGGCTTCCGCGAGGCGCAGGCGATCCTGCCCTACCTGGCCGCCCTGGGCGTCTCCCACGTCTACTGCTCGCCCATCCTGCGCGCCCGGCCGGGCAGCCAGCACGGCTACGACATCATCGACCACAACAGCCTCAACCCGGAGATCGGCTCCGAGGCCGATTTCGAGGCCTACGCCGAGGCCCTGGAGGCGCACGGCCTGCGCCTCGTGCTCGACATCGTGCCCAACCACATGGGCGTGATGGGCGCGGACAACGGCTGGTGGCTGGACGTGCTGGAAAACGGCCAGGCGGCGGAGGCGGCCGAGCACTTCGACATCGACTGGCAGCCGGTGAAGGACCAGCTCCAGGGCAAGGTCCTGGTGCCGGTCCTGGGCGACCACTACGGCGCCGTGCTGGAGCGCGGCGAGCTCAGGCTCGCCTTCGACGCCGGGGCCGGCGAATTCAGCGTCTGGTACTGGCAGCACCGCTTCCCCGTCGACCCGCAGAGCTACCCGCAGATCCTCGGCCACCGCATGGAGGAGCTGGGCGCCCGGCTGGGCGCCGAGCACCCGGACCACCTCGAATACCAGAGCCTGGCGACGGCCTTCTCCCACCTGCCTGCCGGCAGCGAGACCGAACCCGACAAGCGGACCGAACGCCGGCGCGACCAGGCCATCCACAAGCGGCATCTGGCCAGCCTGGCGGCCCGCAACGCGGACATCCTGTATTTCCTGCAGGAGAACGTGGCCCTGTTCAACGTCCAGCCGGGCGAGCCGGCGGGCATCGAGCTCATGGACCGGCTGCTCGCCGCCCAGGCCTACCGCCTGGCCTACTGGCGGGTGGCCTCCGACGAGATCAACTACCGGCGCTTCTTCGACATCAACGACCTCGCGGCCCTGCGCATGGAGCGCGAGGCGGTGTTCGCCCAGACCCACCGGCTCCTGGGCGAGCTCTTCGCGAGCGGCCGCCTGGATGCGGTGCGCATCGACCACTCCGACGGCCTCTACGCCCCGGGCGCATACTTCGCGCGCCTGCAGCGCCTCTACCGCGAGGCGCGCCCCACCGCCGCCGAGCCGCCCTACATCGTGGTGGAGAAGATCCTCGCCCCGCACGAGCGCCTGCCCGCCGCATGGGCCATCTGCGGCACCACCGGCTACGAGTTCGCCAACCTGGTCAACGGCCTCTTCGTCGACCCCGGGGCGGCCGAGGCCATGGAGCGCGCCTGGCGCGCCTTCAGCGGGATACGCGAGCCGTTCGAGGAGACCCTCTACCAGGCCAAGCGCACCATCATGAAGAGCGCGCTCGCCAGCGAACTCAACATGCTGGCCAACCGCCTGGCGCGCATCGCCGAGATAGACCGCCACACCCGCGACTACACCCTCATCGCGCTCAGGGGCGCGATCATGGAGGTGGCCGCCTGCTTCCCCGTCTACCGCACCTACATCGGCGACGGCCCCGACACGGAGGAGGACCGCAGGCACGTGGAATGGGCCTGCGCCGTGGCCAGGAAGCGCTCGAAGACCGCGGACGTGAGCGTCTTCGACTTCGTGCGCGAGGTGCTGCTCGCCACCGCGGGCGAGGGCAAGCACGAGGACTACCGGCGCGCGGTGTCGGAGTTCGCCATGCGCTTCCAGCAGTTCTCCGCGCCGGTCATGGCCAAGGGCATGGAGGACACCGCCAGCTACCGCTACCACCGCCTGGCGTCGCTCAACGAGGTCGGCGGCGAGCCGCGCCGCTTCGGCGTCACCGCCGCGGCCTTCCACCACGCCAACCAGGAGCGGGCCCGCCACACGCCGCTGGCCATGCTCGCCACCAGCACCCACGACAGCAAGCGCTCGGAAGACGTGCGCGCCCGCATCGACGTGCTCTCGGAGCTGCCCGCCGAATGGCGGCGCATGGTCACGCGCTGGCACCGGCTCAACCGCAGCCGCCTGGGCTGGGTGGACGGCACCCAGGCCCCCTCGCGCGCCGACGAGTACCTGCTCTACCAGACCCTGCTGGGCTCCTGGCCCCTGGAGGAGGGCGCGGACTACGCCGAGTACGCCCGCCGCATCCAGGCCTACATGGTCAAGGCCGTGCGCGAGGCCAAGCAGGCGAGCAGCTGGATCAACCCGGACGCCGACTACGAGGCCCGCCTCGGCCACTTCGCCGAGAGCGTGCTGCCGCCCAAGGCCAGCCCGCGCTTCCTGCAGGAGTTCCTGCCCTTCGTCAGGCGCATCGCCCACTTCGGCAGGCTCAACAGCCTCGCCCAGACCCTGCTCAAGCTCACCGCCCCCGGCGTGCCGGACCTCTACCAGGGCAGCGAGCTGTGGACCGACAGCCTGGTCGACCCCGACAACCGCAGGCCGGTGGACTACGACCGGCGCGCCGCGATGCTCGCCGCCCTGGACAAGCCGGCGCGGGACATGCTGCAGGACCTGGAAAGCGGCGAGGCGAAGCTCCACGTCATCCGCACCGCGCTCGCCCTGCGCCGCGAGCGGCCGGAGCTCTTCGCCCGCGGCGACTACCTGCCGCTCACCCCGGAGGGCCCCGCCGCCGCCCACGCCGTCGCCTTCGCCCGCACCTGGCAGGATGAGGCCGTCGTCGTCCTGGCCCCACGCCTCGCCTACACCCTGCTGGGGGGCGAGACCGCCCTGCCCCAGGGGGCGGTCTGGCAGGACACGGCCCTCGCCCTGCCCTGGACGGAAGGCGCCTGGCGCAATGCCCTGACCGGCAGCCGGCTGATGCTCAGAGGGGATGCCGAGGGCGCGCGCCTGGAACTGGCCGAGGCCCTGAGCGACTTCCCCGTGGCGCTGCTGGTGCGTGAGGACCGAGAGTGAGAAGCGCGCGGCGATAGGGGTCGGGAAGGGCTAGCGCCCTCCCCGCCCTCCGAACCGTACGTGCGG
>DYFL01000057.1 GCA_020725195.1 Hydrogenophilus sp. | reverse complement strand
TTCACTCGGATCAACCCGCATGCCGCTTAACCCACTCGAAATTCAACAGAGCCATAATCTGGGTTCATCATTCCATTCTCCGGGACCTGGGCGCGCCGCCTCTATGGACCGAAGCGACCCGCCCGAACATCTATCCGCCTGCCCTCATTGCGGCCCCAGCACCCTGAGCACCTCCTCCGCGGTGGTCAGGCCCTGCCGGACCTTGTCGCAGGCATCTTCGAGCAGCGTCCGGGCGCCGATCTGCCGCGCCTGCTGTGCGATCTCCAGGAGGCTGGCGCCAGTGGCGATCTGCTGGCGCATCCGGTCGTCCGGCACCAGGATCTCGTACAGCGCGATACGCCCCTTGTAACCGCTGCCATGACACTTGGCGCAGCCCTTGCCCTTGTAGCTCGTCAGCTTCCCGGGCTCGAACAGGGGGCCGAGACGGGCGAGTTCCGGACCGGGGGGGACGGGTTCCTTGCAGTCCTCGCAGATCTTGCGCACCAGGCGCTGGGCGATGATGCCTTCGAGGGCGGTGGCCACCATGTAGGGCTTGAGCCCCAGGTCGAAGAGGCGGGACAGCGTGGCCACCGCCGAGTTGGTGTGCAGGGTGGAGAACACCAGATGACCCGTGAGGGCCGCGTTGAAGGCCACCTCCGCGGTCTCCTGGTCGCGGATCTCGCCCAGCAGGATCACATCCGGATCCTGACGCAGGATGGAGCGCAGCACCACCGGGAAGGTCAGGCCGATCTTCTCCCGGATGTGCACCTGGCCCGCCATGTCCAGGTAGTACTCCACGGGGTCCTCGATGGTGACGTAGTTCTTGGTCGGCGTGGCGCCGTGCTGCAGCATGGCATACAGGGTGGTGGTCTTGCCGCTGCCCGTCGGCCCGGTGGCGAGGATGATGCCCTGGGGCTTGTCCACGAGGTTCAGCACCCGCTCGAGGTCCGGCGGCGAGAAGCCCAGGCCTTCCATGCGCAGGATGGCGGCGTTGCGGTCCAGGATGCGCAGGACCACCTTCTCGCCGTTGATCGTGGGCAGGATCGAGACGCGCATGTCCACGACGCGCATGGGCGTCTTCACGGTGATGCGTCCGTCCTGGGGCCGGCGCCGTTCGCTGATGTCCAGTTCCGAGAGGATCTTCAGGCGTGACACGAACGACTGGTGCAGCTGGTGGGGGATGTGGATCTTGTCCTCCAGCACGCCGTCGATGCGCAGGCGCACCACGACGCTCTTGGTGCGCGGCTGGATGTGGATGTCGCTGGCGCCGAGGCGGATGCCCTCCAGGATCACGGCGTTGACCAGCCGGATGGCCGGCGGCTCGTCCGTGCCGCGCAGCAGTTCGTCCAGGGAGAGGTCGTCCTGGTCGTCGATGACGATCTCGATCCCCTCGAGGGGATCGGCGCCGGTGACCAGGGTCTCCAGCTCCTTGAAGTCGACCGCCCCGCCGGCGCCGTAGACCTCGGCGATCTTGGCCTTGATGGCGGCCGCGCCGGCCATCACCGGCTCGACATAGAGCCCCGAGACGAAACGCAGGTTGTCCACCAGCCCCATGTCCAGCGGGTCCGCCATCGCCAGCAGCAGGCGGCTGCCATCGAGCTTGAGGGGGATCACCCATTCGCGCTCGCAGAAGCTTTTCGGCACCAGCTCCACGACCATTGGATCCACCCGGAATTCGGCCAGGGACACCTCCTCCACCAGCAGTTCCTTGCGCAGGATGTCGCGGATGGCGTCCTCCGCCACCCAGCCGCGCTCCAGGATCAGCCGGATGATGGGCTCCTTGCGGCTCTGCTGCTGGTGATGCAGCTCCTGCACCTGCCTGTTGTTGAGCAGGTTGCGCTTGTGCAGCATCACGGCCAGCTGGCTGCGGTTGGTCAGCGCCAGCTTGGACAGGGCGGCGATTTCCTTGGATTTCTTGGCATTCTCCTGCGAGAGCGCCTTGTTCTTCCGGATGAGTTCGTGCTGCTCCAGCGCCAGCGCCACCGTCACGCGCAGGTCGTCGTCGTTCCAGGGCTTGAGGATGAACTTGTAGACCGCCCCCTCCTTGACCGCGGCCAGCACCGCCCCGGTGTCGGCATGCCCCGTGAGCAGGATGCGGATCATGTCGGGCCGTAGCGCACGCGCCTGCCGCAGCAGGTCGCCGCCGTTCATCCCCGGCATCAGGTAGTCGGAGATGATGAGCTGGAAGGGCTCGTCGCGAAGCCGCTCCAGGGCCTCCTGCGCGCTGCTTGCCGTCACGACCGTGTAGGTTTCCTGCCGGAATACGCGCTGCAGGGCCCTGAGGACGTTGGGCTCGTCGTCCACGATCAGGATGCGGTAGCCGTCCCTGCCCGCCTCCGGGGTCTTGGATGGCTCGGCCGGGCGGCCCGTGAACAGGGATTCGTATCGAGACATCAGTCCGGATTCCGTAGTTGGAGAGGGATGCAGGGTTCGTTCATGCCGTGGACCTCAGCCGGCTACCGGCAGCCAGACCGTCGCGACCGTGCCCTGGCCCGGCCGGCTCTCCACTTCGAGACGACCCTTGTGCGCCCGGACGATGTCGCGGCTCAGGGTGAGGCCCAGGCCCACGCCTTCCCCCACGCCGCGGGTGGTGAAGAAGGGGTCGAAGATCCGCGACAGGTGCTCGGGCGCGATACCGCAGCCCGTATCGGCGATCCGCAACCGGATCTGCCCGTCCGTCAGCGCGCTTTGCACCCGGATCGTGCCGCCCGCCACGGTCGCCTGGGCGGCGTTGCGCAGCAGGTTGAGAAAGGCCTGGTTGAGGTGCCCCGGCAGGCACCGGATGCGCGGCAGCGTGCCCAGCTCCAGCGTCGGCTCCGCGCGCCCCGGATGGACGTTGCGCAGCATGTTGGCGGCGGCGCGCAGGCAGTCGTTGACGTCGGCCATCTCCTCCTCCGTGCGGTCCACATTGGAGAAGTCCTTCAGGTCGGCCACGATGCGGGCGACCCGGTCGGCCCCCTCGACGCTTTCCCGGAGCAGGGCGGCGAAATCCTCCAGCAGGAAATCCATGTCCTCCCGCTGCCAGAGGCGGGCCAGCTCGGGATCGGCATGCTCCTTCACCAGGGCGTCCAGCCTCGCGATCCGCTCGAGATAGGCGCGGCCGGTACCCAGGTTGCTGCGGATGAAGCCGATCGGGTTGTTGATCTCGTGGGCCACGCCGGCGGCGAGCTGGCCGACGGAGGCCAGCCTCTCGGCCTGATAGAGCTGGCGCTGGGCCTGCTCGATCTGGCCGACCTGCTCCTGCACGCGCTGTTCCAGTTGCTCGGCCAGTGCCCGGTAACGGGCCTCGGACGCCATGAGGGCCTCGTGCTTCTGCATGAGCGCCTCGTAGTCGGCATGCACCGCCTCCAGATGCAGGTCCGCCGCCATGTGGTAGCGGGCGGCGGCCGCCAGCAGGAGTTCCAGGAGGCCCGCCGCCGCCTGCAAGGCCGCCGCGTCCGCCTGCGCCTCGATCCGCCCCACGGGCTCCAGGTCGAAGGTCACCGTCGCGCCCCCGGCGCCCGGCCCTGCCCCTGCCGCGCCCAGGAGCACGGCCCCGTCCTCGGCCAGCAGCCTGAACTCCGTACCCAGGAGCGTGCGCAGGCTGGCCGTCAGCCTCTCGCCCGGGATCCCTGCCAGCAG
This sequence comes from Hydrogenophilus sp., assembly GCA_020725195.1. Classification (GTDB taxonomy): domain Bacteria; phylum Pseudomonadota; class Gammaproteobacteria; order Burkholderiales; family Thiobacillaceae; genus DYFL01. Next base: position 14,629 of record DYFL01000057.1, on the reverse strand, counting down.
CTCCCGGAGGGTGAGGTTACGGTCGAAGGGCCTGAGCTCCATTGTGTCAGCCCCCCGATGCCCGGTCCGCGAGGGCCGCCACGAAGTCGTCCCGCCCCAGACCGTGGGCCTGGCGCAGGGCGAACTGCCCGTCCAGGGCGTCATAGACCCGCTCCAGCAGGCGGTGGAAGGTTTCCTGCACCCCCACGCCGGTCAGGGCGGAGGCGAAGCTCAACGGCCAGGGCGCCGAGCCCCAACGCTGCCTGAGCTCTGCCTCGGGCACGATGTCCGGCAGGTCGCGCTTGTTGAACTGGACCACGAGGGGGAGCCGCTCGAAATCCAGACCCACGCGCCGGGCGTTCTCCTCCAGGTTCTGGAAGGACTCGGCGTTGTTGAGCCCCTGGGTGCACTGGGAGTCCGCCACGAAGACCACCCCGTCGGCACGCGAGAGCACCGCCTTGCGGGTGCCGTCGTGGGCCACCTGGCCGGGCACGGTGAAGAGCTTCACCTTGACCAGCAGGCCCGAGGGTGCCCGGAATCCGAGAGGCAGGAGGTCGAAGAACAGGGTGCGGTCGTTCTGGGTCTCCAGGGTCATGATCTCGCCCTTCAGGTCTGGGGAGAGCAGGTCGTGCAGGCGCATGAGGTTGGTGGTCTTGCCCGAGAGGGCCGGACCGTAGTAGACGAGCTTGAGGGTGAGGCTGCCGCGCGCCGCGTCGAATTCGGCCATGGCCGGTCAGTCCCCCGTGCGCCCGGACCGTGCGTTCATGCCGCCCAGGGGCCCTTCACACGCCATCATCGACGATCACCTCCCCGTTGGGCCCCCAGTGCACCCGGGTGATGCCCGGGTGCTCCTCTTCCAGGCGCCGCAGTTCCAGCTCCTGCCGGCTGATGCGGCCCTGCTGCAGCCGCACGGTGTCGGCCAGGCGCTGGTTCTCGAGCAGCAGCTCGCGGTGCGCCAGCGCCTGCCCGATCGCCGCGAGCAGCTCGGAGTCGTGCCAGGGCTTGGCGATGAAGCGGTGGATCTGCGCCTCGTTGATGGCGCCCACCAGGCCGTCCAGGTCCGCATAGCCGCTGAGGACGAGGCGCGAGGCGAAGGGCTGGATCTCGCGCACTGCCTTGAGGAACTCGACGCCGTTCATCCCCGGCATGCGGTAGTCGGAGATGACCAGGTCGAAGGCCTGCTCCCCCACCCGCCTCAGGGCCTCCGCGGGGTCGGTGAAGCCCTCCGTCGAGACGGCGCCCCTTCCGGGCAGCCCATGCAAGTTCAGGATGCGCCTGAGGGCGCTCAGGACATTGGCCTCGTCGTCCACCAGCAGGATACGGTACATGGTCTCACCCCTTCACGACATGAACGGTCAGGCGCCGGTTCTCCGTGCGCTCGTAGCTGTGCAGCTGGGCAATGAGTCGGTCGGTCAGCGCATGGCCCCTGGAAAGGAGCAGGATCCCTTCGTCGGTGACCAGGTCCCGGGAGAGCACCATCCCGCCCTTCAGCTGCGTGCTCCTGAGCGGCAGCTCGGTGATCTCGTGCCGCCCCGCGGACCGGATCATCTCCTCGAAGGCCGCCGCCACCTGGGGGTCGTAGCGGCTGCCGCTGCATTCCCTGATGAATTCCAGGGCCTCCGTGGCCTTCATGGGACGCGTGAGCATGCCGCCGTACTGCAAGGCATCGTATTCGTTCGCCACCGCGAGGATGCGCGCCCCCATCGGGATCTCCATGCCGCTCAGGCCGTCCGGATAGCCCTTGCCGTCGAACTGCTCGTGGTGGCTGCGGATGAGCAGGGCGACGTTGCGCAACTGCTCCATCCCCATGAGCAGCATCTGGCCCTTGACCGGATGCTTCATGACCTCGGTGCGCGCCTCCGGGGCCAGGGCCGAGAGCGGCCTGCCGATCAGGCTCTCGGGCAGGCCCAGCTTGCCGATGTCGTGCAGCAGGGCCGCCAGGAAGACGTCCTGCGCCTCAGCCTCCGAAAGGCCCAGACGCGGCGCCAGGCCGCGCACCAGGTCCGCCACCCGCCGTGAGTGGCCGGCCAGCATCCCGCCGCGCAGCTCGATCAGGCTGGAGAAGGTCTGGATCGAGGCCAGGAAGCCCTTCTTCAGCTGCTCGTGGGCCTGTTCGAGGAAGGACATGGTCTGGCGCAGCTCCTCCGTGCGCGCAGCGACCTTCTCCTCCAGGGAGGCGTTGAGCGCCTTCAGCGCCTCGTTCTGCTCGCGCGTCAGGGCCTCGAGCCGCGCCTTCTCCCGTTCCAGGCGCTGGCGCTCCAGGGCGTGCCTGGCGGCGAGCAGCAGGTCGTTGTCCTCCCAGGGCTTGGTGATGTAGCGGTAGATCCCGCCCTTGTTGATGGCATCGATGGTGGAGCCGATGTCGGCGTAGCCGGTCAGCAGGATGCGGATCACCTCCGGCCGGCGCGCACGCACCTGCTCCAGGAACTGCGCGCCGTCCATCCCCGGCATGCGCATGTCGGAGATCACCAGGTCCACCGCCTCGCGCTCCAGGACGGCCAGGCCCTCGGGGCCGCTCTCTGCGGTGAGGACGCGCCAGCCCTGGGGGCGGAAGAGCCGCCTCAGCGCGGACAGGATGTTGGCCTCGTCGTCGACGCACAGCAGCGTGGCCGCAGCCGGATGGGTGACGGCGCCGGCCATGCCGGGGCGCGGCTCAGTCATGGGGATCCGCCTCCACCCTCTCCGGCTGGCGCACGGGCAGCCAGACGCGGAAGGTCGTCCCCCGCCCCAGCGCGCTCTCGAGCTCGATGCGGCCGCCGTGCTTGTGCACGATCCCGTAGGAGAGCGAAAGCCCCAGCCCCGTCCCCTTGCCCACGGGCTTGGTCGTGAAGAACGGCTCGAATACCCGCCCCAGGTGCTCGGGCGCGATCCCCTTGCCCGTGTCGCTCACCTCCACCCACACCTCCTGCCCCTGGACCCCGGTCCGCAGCCGGATCTCCCCCTGGCCCTCGATCGCCTGCGCCGCGTTCACCAGGAGGTTCATGAACACCTGGTTGAGCCGCGACGGCTGGCATTCCACCTCCGGCAGGTCGCCATACTCCTTCTTCACCTCCGCCCTGTACTTCAGCTCGTTCCAGACGATGTTCAGCGTGCTCTCCAGACCCCGGTGCAGATCCACCCACTGCCATTCGTCCGAGGCGTCCGCGTGCGAGAAGTCCTTCAGGTCCTGGACGATCTTCTTCACCCGCGCCAGCCCCTCCTTCGACTCGGTGAGCAGGGCCGGCACGTCCTCACGCAGGTACTCGAGGTCCAGCTCCGCCTTCAGCGCCTCCAGCTCCTCCGTTCGGCCTTTCCCTCCTTCCATTTGCTCGTACGCCTGAAGCAGTGCGAACAGGTCTGCCACGTACCGCTCCAGCGTCCCCAGGTTCGACCACACGTAGCCAACGGGGTTGTTGATCTCGTGCGCCACCCCCGCCGCCAGCTGGCCGATCGAGGCCAGCTTTTCCGATTGCAGCAGCTGCGCCTGGGCCTCCTCGAGCCGACGGTAGGCGGCCTGCAGTTCCTCGAGGCTGCGGGTCTGCTCCAGGCGCAGTCGCACGTTCTGCAATACCAGGCCGGCCAGCCTCAGCAGCAGGTCGCCCAGCATGAGGTCGTCCTGGCTGAAGGGTTGCTTTCCCGAATGCCGGTTGATCGCCAGGACGCCGATCAGCCGCGACTCGATCTTGAGGGGCCAGCACATCGCGGGGCCGTAGGAGGTACGGTGGCCGTGACGCAGCCGGTTTCTGAAGCGCTCGTCCTGGGACAGGTCCCCATGGATCAGGAGGGGTTTGCCCTCGACCGCCACCATCCCGAGGATTCCTTCCTGCAGCGATACGCGGCTGCCTACCACACCGTCGGGCAGGTTGATGCCGGCCACGATGCCGAGGTGCCCGCCGGCCTCGTCCATGAGGGCGAGCGAACCGGTATCGCCGTTGAAGCCACTGACGAGGTGCCGCAGGATGTGGTCGTAGACCTGATCGGCCTGGGCCGGAGAGACCGGGGCCTGTCCGAGACGGTAGAGGTCGTAGACCCAGGAAGACCAGGACTCGAGCTCGGGTATGTGAGGCATGTGTTTCAACTTCCGAAGAACCGTTGTGCCGCAGGGCAAGGGGACGGCTACCGCTCAGCCGGAAAGGATGCGGTCCGCCGCAGCCGTCAGGGATTCGCCGGCCAACAGCCCTGTCAGGTCCGAAGGCAGATTCAGGCGAGTGCGCAGGTCGGCGGGCAGGCTGCTGCCCAATGCCTCGCAGGCCACGCCACGATCCAGCGCCTCTACGAGGATATCGGCAGCGGCGACGAGATCCTTGAGGGGCTTGGCCGCTCTCCGCTCCGGATCATGGCCGAAGCGCACCGCCCTGACGATGGCCTCGGGGAAATTCCAGTTCTCCAGGGCTGCGGCCCCGATCTGCGCGCGGTCGAAGCCGAACTCCGCCCGCTCGGCCTCGATGAGCAGCCTGTCGTCCTGGGCGTGCTGCGTCAGGACGGCGGCATAGCGCTCCGGGAGGCAGACGTCCAGAACGAGCTGACCGATGTCGAAGAACAGCCCTGCGGTCGCGGCGGTCTCGGGGTCCTGCCGGACGCGGCGGGCCAGGGCGCGCGCGACCTCCCCGACCATGAAGCAGCGCCGCCAGAACCTGCGCCGGTCGAGGGCACCGCCGGTGGCGGCCAGGTGCGCCGAAACACCCGCGACCAACGCCAGGGTGCGCACGCTGCCCAGGCCCAGGACGATCACGGCGTCCTGGACCGAGGCGACCTCGCGGGACAACCCGTAAAAGGGGGAATTGGCCACCCTCAGGACGCTGGCAGTGAGCCCCGGGTCCCGGGCGATCTTGACGGCGAGGCCATGGGCATCGATGCCCGGATCACCGAGACTGCGTATGACATCCAGCACGCAGACCGGCAGCGATGGCAGGCGCCGCAGGGTCTCCAGGGCCGAGGCCGGCAATGCCTTTTCAACCGATGTCGCCATGACGCGCCCCCCCGATCAAGCCAGCTACCCGGTCATTCCGGTAGCAGCACCCAGACATGCCCTTCGACCAAGGTGCCCGGGCCCATGGGATAGCACCAGTAGTGCGCCGCTCGCCCATCGGACAAGCGCAGCCGCTGATCCGCCTGTGCAGCCCGACCCCTCCCGCAGACCGCGAAGAGATCGCCGGGGAGCCGCTCCCGGCCCGATTCCCCGATCAGGACCCCGCTCCCGTCGGCAAAAAACTGGTGGGCCATGGCGTTGGCCACCGCGATCATCCCCGCACTGTCGACCCCGATCACGGCCACGGGCAGGTGCTCCAGCAGTTCCTGGGAGGCCTGGAGGACCTTGAGGCTGCGATGCAGCTGCCGCGTGCGTTCCTCGACCCGGCGTTCCAGTTCCTGGTTGGCCTCGGAGAGCGCCGCATTCGCCGCCCTGAGCTCGCGGGAGAGGCGCTCGTTCTCGCGCACGATCTCGAACTGGCGGAAGGCATCGGCGACGTTCTGGCGCAGCAGGTCGTCTTCCCACGGCTTGGTCAGGAAGCGGTAGATGGCGCCCCGATTGATGGCGTCCGTGACGGAGTTGAGGTCGGTATAGCCGCTCAGGATGAGGCGCACGGTTTCCGGGTAGAGCGTCTTGACCCGGCTCAGGAACTCCACCCCGGTCATGCCGGGCATGCGCTGGTCGGAGAGGATGACCCCCACCTCGTTCCGGGCGAGCAGCTCCAGCGCCGCCTCGCCGCCCGTGGCCTTCAGGAGGCGGTAGCCGTCGCGCCGGAACAGGCGCACGAGGGAGGACAGGATGTTCTCCTCGTCGTCGACCAGCAGGAGGGTCCGTTCAGTGGAGGGTGGTTCCATCAGAGCCCATCGGCAGGCATGGCAGGGGGGTGAAAATTCCGCTCATTGCAGGGGTCGCCAGGAAGCAGCGCTGAAGCCAGATCCGCAGAGGGGATGCGGCTCACGCCTGCATCTGCGCCCTTTGCCTCAGACCGGTCACGACCTGCCCCAGCCCCGCCGGGAGCCGGCGCGTCAGCTCCTCGAACTCCACGCCGTCGAGCATGTTCTTGACCCGCAGGCCCAGGTCGGTGTCGCCCTCGATCAGGAGCCGGCGGTTGAAGAACAGGGTGTCGGGGTCTTCCAGGCGCAGCCCGAGCCGAACGAAGTCCTCCGTCGTCGCAGTGAAGGTCACGTCGGCCGAGCTGGCCACTTCCGGGACGAAACCCTTGCGCCCCACGCTGAAATAGAGCTTGAGACCCAGGTCACGCACGTGGACGCAGAAGCGGCGGCCGCGCACCTCGCCCCAGTCGAGGCCGCGCAGGGCCGGCCAGGCGGCGAGGTTGCCGGCGGCGCTGAAGGCCAGCGAGGCCGGGAAGGCGGGCAAGGCGCCGACCACACGGGCGAGGGGTCTAGGGATGGCGGGAAGCTGCATGGTCGATTCCTTCAATTATCGTGGTGTAGGAGCGGCCTCCTGGCCGCGAACGTTCGCGGCGGGGACGCCGCTCCTACCGAAAGCCGCGCGCTCGGGCTGGTAATCCAGGCCTGCCTGGCCCAGCCAGTAGCCGTCGCAGGGCTCGCCGGGCATGAGACGGGCGAGCCGCGCCGGGGCCTCGGCGGGCGGCAGGCGGCCTTCGATGAGCTCGCGGAACACCGTGACCACCTGCGCCATGCGCTGGGATTGCGGCGACAGGCGCAGCCTGCCCACGCCCGCCTCGGCGAGCTCGTCCAGGCGGTGGGCCAGGCTGTAGACCCGGGCGGACTGGGTCTGGATGCCGTTCATGGTCAGGAAGGCCTCGCCCTCGCGGGTGCGCAGGGTGAGCCCGTCCGGGTGGTCCAGGCACTTGAACTGGCAGTCGTCCTTCTGCAGGTTGTAATGGCGGGCGGTGAAGCAGCGCGCGGAGAAGGCGAGCGGCAGCCGCCCGTAGGCGAAGAACTCGGTCTCCATGCCCTCGGGCACGGGCATGGCCTGGAGCATCTTGGCCGGCATCTCCACCGGCGGCACCCAGCGCACCGCGCCCAGGTCGCGCAGCAGGGCGAGGGTGTCGGGGTTGTAGGCGTTGAGCGTCGGCCCGGCGACGAAGGGCACGCCCTGCTCGGCGAGCAGGCGCACGGCGCCGAAGTCGTTGGCCTCGACCAAGTATTTTTCGTTGCGGGCGATCTTGCGCAGGGCCTTGAGGTCGGATTCCGACTCGATCAGGGCCTGGCTGGAGAGCACCACCTCCTTGCCGGCGGCGGCGAGCCGGTCGGCCAGGTCGAACCAGTCGGGCAGGCGCAGGGTGTGGCGGCGCGAGCAGACCGTCTCGCCCAGATACACGCTGTCCACCGGCCAGCCGGCGGCGGCCTCGTAGAAGGCGAGGATGTCCTCGCGGGACCAGTAGTAGAGGAGCGGGCCGAGGCTGAGCTTCATGATTCACCAGCAGGGGAAATGGGAAATGGGAAATGGGAAACGGGAAACGTGACACGCCTGGAGGTCGACGGCATCCCGTTTCCCATTTCCCGTTTCCCGTCGTTCATTTCCACGGCCTGTAGTAGGCGCCCAGGGTGTGCATGCTGCCCTCGGAGACCTTGTCGAGCTGGCCGTGCCAGGCGGGGGCGACCGCGAAGCTCTCCGGCGCGCGCTTGACCGCGTCGATGGCGGCGCGCCAGACCTGGGTCACCTGGGCCACGTAGGCGGGGCTCCTCTGGCGGCCCTCGATCTTGATGGCGGCGATGCCGAGCCTCGCCATCTCCGGCAGCATCTCCAGGGTGTTGAGGCTGGTGGGCTCCTCCAGCGCATAGTAGGTCTCGCCCTGGACCTCGAAGCGGCCCTTGCACAGCGTCGGGTAGCCGGCCTTCTCGTCGTCGGCGTAGCGGTCGATGAGCACGCCGTTGAGCCGCGTCTCCATGCCCTTGGGCGTCTGCTGCCAGCGCACCGCGTGGGCCGGCGAGCACACGCCGCAGGTGTTGGGCGAGTCGCCCGTGGCGTAGGAGGACAGGAGGCAGCGCCCCTCCACCATGACGCACAGGCCGCCGAAGCCGAAGAGCTCCAGCTCCACCTCGGTGTTGGCGGCCACGGCCTCGACCTGGGCGAGCGAGAGCACCCGGGGCAGGACGGCGCGCTGGATGCCGAAACGCTCGCGGTAGAACTCGATCGCCTCGTAGCTGGTGGCCGAGCCCTGCACGGAGAGGTGCAGGCGCAGGTCCGGGTGGGTCCTGGCCGCGTAGGCCATGAGGCCGGGGTCGGCCAGGATCACGGCGTCCATGCAGATGTCGGCGGCGCGGTCCACCGCCCGCTGCCAGCGCGCCACCTCGCCCGGCTGGGGATAGGTGTTGAGCGCGAGGAGCACCTTGCGGCCCTTGGCGTGGGCGTACTCGACGCCCTGGCGGATCGCCGCCTCGTCGAAGTTGAGGCCCGAGAAGTTGCGGGCGTTGGTGTTGTCCTTGAAGCCCAGGTAGACGCCGTCGGCGCCGTGGTCCACGGCGGCCTTGAGCGCCGGCAGGCTGCCGGCCGGGCAGATGAGTTCGAGCAGGGGTTCAGACGGCATGGTGCTCTTCCAGGTCCTTTTCGGCGCCAATCATACCTTCATATCCTCGTGCAGGCGGCAAGAGGCCCCCGCCTTGCCGGCTGCCGCGGCGCTTGAGCTCTTCCTCGATGCCGTTGATCACCGGCCACTTGTGCTGGCACCACTCGGGGGCGAGCAGGATGCGCGGCCCGGCGGTGCCGGTGACGCGGTGGTAGACCACCTCCCAGGGCGTGCGCTCGATGAGCTCCGCCGCCACGCGGACGTAGTCCTCCATGGCCATGGGCGCGTACTCGCCGCGGCGCCACTCGTTGGCGAGCATGGTGCCGCGCACCACGTGCAGGGGATGCAGCTTCAATCCGTCGGTGCCGACGTCGAGCACGATCTCGAGCGTCTTGTGATAGTGGCCCTCGTCCTCGCCCGGCAGCCCCACGATGAGGTGGGTGCACACCGGGATGCCGCGCGCGCGGGCGGCGCGGCAGGTGTCCTCGTATTCCGCGAGGCCGTGGCCGCGGTTGACGCGCGCGAGGGTCGCGTCGAAGGCCGACTGCAGGCCGAGCTCCAGCCAGACCTCGTGGCCCTGGTCCATGTAGCCCGCGAGCAGGTCCAGCACGGCCGGCGGCACGCAGTCGGGCCGGGTGCCGATGGCCAGCCCGATCACGCCCTCGCGGCTCAAGGCCTCGTCGTAGAGGGCCTTGAGCCGGTCGTATTCGTCGTAGGTGTTGGTGTAGGCCTGGAAATAGGCCAGGTACTTGCCCGCGCCGGTGCCGCGGGCGATCGCCCGGCGGCCCGAGTCGAGCTGGTTCTCCAGGGGGATGACCTCGCGGGCGTTGGGGCTGAAGGAGGCGTTGTTGCAGAAGGTGCAGCCGCCGATGCCCTTGGCCCCGTCGCGGTTCGGGCAGGTGAAGCCCACGTTCAGGGCGACCTTGTGCACCCGCTCGCCGTGCTTGGCGAGCAGCCATTGGCCGAAGGTGTTGACGACGTCGGAGAGGGGCATGGTCAGCCTAAGTGAGATTCAAAAAACAGCCATCCACAGATGACACAGATAAACACAGATGAACCCCACCGGAATCGGTTGCCTGCCGGGCATTTCCGGCTGGTGAGCAGGATGCGCCAATTGCCGCTCTGGGTATTTCAGTATCTGTGCAAATCTGTGTCATCTGTGGATGCCAATCAGTCCCTTGCCAGCCAGGCCACGAACACGGCACCGAACCAGAACAGCGCGAAGAGCGCCGGGATGCCCGCGCAGCGGTAGCCCAGCAGCGGCAGCACGGCCGCCGTGAGGAAGAACAACCCTCTGACCCCGGCCCAGCGGGTGAGTTTCCGGCGCGAGGCCTCGTGCCAGGGGGTGGCCTGTCCGGGGCGCGTCCACACCGGGGCGAGCTGGCCCGCAGCGCCGGTGACCAGGGGAAAGAGGAAGCCCGGCAGGAAGATGGTCAGCGGGCCCAGGTTCTCCCGCTCCACGAGCGTGCCCGCCAGGGCCGCCATGAAGCCCAGGAGGGCCACGGTGAGCACCGGCTCCGCGCCGTGCAGGGCGAGGAGCCGCGCCCGGCACAGCCGCCACCAGGCCGCGAGCAGCCGCGCGAGCGGCCACGCCCACAGCGCCGCGCCCAGCCAGACGGCCACGAGATTGGCCCCGTCCGCCGGCAGCACCGCCGCCTTGCCCAGGGCCAGGGCGAGGCTGCCGGCCACGGCCCATTTCAGGTCGGCCCTGAGCCGCGCCGCCACCCCCGGATCGGGCAGCCCCGCCGCCGTGGGCAGCAGCACCTGCAGGGTGCCGACCGCCGTGAGGCCGACGAAGCCGTAGAGGTTCACGTGGATGTGGAAGGCCCGAAGCTGCATGTGCCACTCGGGGACGAGCGGGATCATGATCGCCGCGACGAGCCCCAGGGCGAGGCAGCCCATGGCGGCGACGTACCAGTCCAGGCAGGGATGCGGCCGCCCGAGAGCGGCGCGGCCCTTCTTCAGCATCCAGACGATCATGACGCCGGCCCCGACGAGCGCGGCCAGCGCCGCCGCCGAGACGGCGTGCCAGTGCAGCAGACCGAGCAGGGTCAGCGCCGCCAGCGCGCCGGCCGCCATCATCGCGAGCGGCAGGCGCTCCATGGCCGGCGAGGCCCCGCGCGAGCGGGTCAGCACCGGCACGAAATGCTGCATGGCCGCGGTGATCAGGCTCATCACCCCCACGGCCAGGACCAGGTGCGCCCAGAACGCGGGCGGTGCCGTCACGGCCCGGGGCAGGCCCAGGGCCAGGCCCAGGAGGGCCAGGGTGGCTACAAGAAGGACGATCAGCATGAATGCATCAAGGGCGTGATCTGCAGATTGCGCAGATTATTGATGGGAAACGAATCAACTTTACATCCCCTCTCCCTCCGGGAGCGGGTCAGGATGAGGGGATGGCACCCCTCAGGGCGCCTTACGGCGCCCCCACCCTCACCCGGCTTCGCCACCCTCTCCCGGTGGGAGAGGGTCGAGTACATTCGTTTCGGATCAATAACGCAGAGACTCGGCAAGTCCGATCCGGCACCCGGGACTACCGGACCCCGTGCAGGGCTCCGCCATCGACGGAACATAGGGATCCGTCATTCCGTGCTCGACACGGAATCCAGTTTGATCCGCGCGCATCGCGCGCACTGGCTCTTGCGGCTGACGCCGCACTGGATGCCGGATCAAGCCCGGCATGACGGAATGCGGAGTCCCTCGGCAGTCAGCGGGATTCAGCGCTTGATGAAGTCGATGACGATGCGCTCCGGCCCCTGCTCCAGGTACTGGATCTCCACGTTCTCGCCGTAGCGGGCCTCCATCTGCTGCAGCAGCGGGATGGGGTTGTGGTCGTTGACGAAGCGCATGCGCTCGCCGGGGGTCAGGGCGTCCAGGGCGCCGAAGATGGCGGCGTGGCGGAAGCGCTTGGCGATGCCCCGTGCATCGAAGGGATAGATGGCATCGGGGGACAGGTGCAGATGGGCGTGGTGCATGACCGACTCCTAATAGTTTACAAAAATACTGGGGATTGAATCTTAGGGCGGCCCCGCAGTCGCCGCCTTGACCGAAGTCATGGAACCGGCGGGTCGGCCCGGCCACCTCCGGCTGAAAAACCCTCAACATTAAATCCGCAGATGACGCAGATGAACACAGATACAACACGACAGCATCGATCCATCGAAAGCCATCCTCGGTTCGCCATCACGGCATGTAGAGGATGAAGACGGTCTTTGAAAATCTGCGCAAATCTGCGCGCATCTGTGGATAACCGCTTTTCCCGTCTCAGTGCTCGCCCTTGGTCTTGCGGATGCCCGCCAGGCGGTTGCCCTGCTTCTGGGGGCCGCCCATGGGGAAGATGTCGTGCAGGTAGCGGCTGTTGCCCTTCTCCGGCCCCCAGGCCTCGCGGAAGTGCTTGATCATGTCCCGCACCGGGGCCTGCACGCCGTGCTCCTCGTAGTACTCGCGGATGAAGCGGATCACCTCCCAGTGCTCGTCGGTGAGGGCGAGCCCCTCCTGCTCGGCCCGGGCGCGGGCGAAGGCCTCGCTCCAGGCGTCCATGTCGAGGATGTAGCCCTCCGGGTCGGTGAGGATCTCCCGCCCGTCCACCACCACCTTGCGGGTGTAGATGGCGTAGGGATTGGTGCTCTCGGCGGCCTCTTTCAGGAAATGGCTCTTGGGGGTCTGCAGCATCACAAGCTCCAGGGGGGTTGGAAAAGGGCCGCCATGGCGACCCGCGTCAGGGTGTGCAGATAGGAGGAACGCGGGCGGACCGATGCCATGGCGGCGAACCGGGTGGGTGGCGTCAGTAAGGGGCCGCCATGGCCGACTCGCGTGGTATGCGCAGGTAGGAGGAACGCGGTGCGGGACTAAAGGCCATGGCGGCTTGCTCGGTCACAGGGCGCGCTTGGTGCGCACGACCTGGTAGGCACGGAAGAGGTAGCCGATGGGCGCGCTCCAGATGTGCACCAGACGGGTGAAGGGGAAGAACAGGAACACCGACAGGCCGAAGAAGATGTGCAGCTTGAACACGGTGTCGACCCCGCGGATCAGCTCCGGATTGGGCTGGAGCAGCACGATGCTCTGCACCCATTCGGCCAGTACGAGCATCGTCGTGACGTCGCCGCGGCTGGCGTGCCCGATGGAGTAGAAGATGGTGGTGAAGCCCAGCACCGCGGTGAGGATGATCCAGCCCAGGATGTTGATGTCCATCCAGCGGCTGGCGGCGCGCACCCGCTTGTTGAACATGCGCCGCAGCCAGAGGATGACGCCGCCGAGGATGACCATCAGGCCGAAGAAGCCGCCGGCGAAGATGGCGATGCCCTGGTGCGCCATGTCGGAGACCCCGAGCGCCAGGAACACGCTGTGCGGCGTGAGCAGGCCCACGAGGTGGCCGAAGAAGATGCCCAGGATGCCGATGTGGAAGACGTTGCTGGCGAAGCGCATGTAGCGCTTGGACAGCAGCTGGCTGGAATCGCTCTTCCAGGTGTACTGCTCGTGGTCGAAGCGGATCCAGCTGCCCAGGATGAAGGTGGCCAGGGCGAGGTAGGGGTAGACCCCGAAGACGATCTGATGCAGGTCCATGATTGACTCCTTGGGTAGTGGGCAGTGGGAAGTGGGAAGTGGGGGTGTCCTGCTCCCTACTCCCCACTCCCCGCTTCCCGTGTGTTATGCCGCCGCCTGGACGAGTTGGCCGCGGTGTTCGATGAGGCGCACCAGGGGCGCGTAGGGGCTCTTCGCCTCGGCCAGGTTGTCCGCGAGCTGCTTGAGCACCTTGAGCCACTGGTTGAAGAACATGCGCGACTCGTCCTCCGTGAGCTCGGCGGCGAACTCCAGCATGAGCGGCAGGTAGTCCGGCAGCTCGTTGGAGGCGAGCTCCAGGCCGAATTCCTTGTAGAACTCGGAGAGGTCGATGAGCGCCGGCCCCCGGTTCTTGTCGTCGCCGAAGAGGTGGTGGGTCAGATGCAGGGCGTGCTCGGGCGCGAGATCGAAGGTCGCCACGTAGGCCGCCTGCAGCTCGGTGAGCGGCATGGATTCCAGGTAGTCCAGGAAGCCCTCCAGGGCCGGGCGTTCCTCGGGCCCGAACGCCGGGCCGGCCTTGGCCCGCTCGCGCAGCTCCGGGAGCGCGGCGAGCAGCGCCGCGTCGGGGTAGTCGAGCAGCTTGGACAGGATGCGGTAGGAAAATGGCATGGTGTACTCCTTGGGGTTCAGTCCCCTCTCCCCTGGCGGGAGAGGGTCAGGGTGAGGGGGCACGTCGCCGCTGCACTGCCACCCCCACCCCAACCCTCCCCCGTCAAGGGGGAGGGAGAGGTCTATTTTTCGTCCGCCGAGGGCGCCGGCTCGAGGGACTCCACCGTCTCCTTGCGCCGCTCGGGGAAGAGCGAGTTGGGCGAGATGCCCGCGGAGGAGTCGTTGCCGAAGCTGAAGCCGTTCTGGCCCTGGAAGCCGTAGAAGTCCTCCAGGCGCACCTCCTCGTGGCCGGTGGGGATGACGAAGCGGTCCTCGTAGTTGGCGATGGCCATGTAGCGGTACATCTCCTTGGCGGTGGCCTCGTCGATGCCGGCCGCCTCGAGCGCCGCGGTGTTGGGCTCGCCCTCGACGTGCACGGAGCGCATGTAGGAGCGCATGGCGATCATGCGGTTGAGGGCCGCGACGATGGGCGCCTCGCGGCCCGCGGTGAGCAGGTTGGCGAGGTACTTCACCGGCAGACGCATGGCCTCGGCCTTGGGGATGCAGCCGTCGGCCTCGGTCGGCAGCCGACCCTGGTCGATGGCGGACTGCACCGGCGAGAGGGGCGGCACGTACCACACCATCGGCAGGGTGCGGAACTCGGGGTGCATGGGGAAGGCGATCTTCCAGTCCATGGCCATCTTCCAGATGGGCGACTTCCGCGCCGCCTCGATCCAGTCCTCGGGGATGCCCTGCAGCCGCGCCGCCTCGATCACCGCGGGGTCGTTGGGATCGAGGAAGATCTTGCGATGCGCCTCGTAGAGGTCCTGCGGGTCCTTGGTGGAGGCGAGCTCCTCGATGCGGTCGGCGTCGTAGAGCATGATGCCGTTGTAGCGGATGCGGCCCACGCAGGACTCGGAGCACACCGTGGGCATGCCGGACTCGACCCGCGGATAGCAGCCGATGCACTTCTCGGCCTTGCCCGACTCCCAGTTGTAGAAGACCTTCTTGTACGGGCAGGAGGAGATGCACATGCGCCAGCCGCGGCACTTGTCCTGGTC
>DYFL01000056.1 GCA_020725195.1 Hydrogenophilus sp. | reverse complement strand
CCCAGGTCCTGGGCGATCTTCTTGCGGATGCCGCGGATGCGGCGCAGCAGCTCGCCGTCCTGGGTGCGGTCCACCAGCGGCACCAGGCGGTAGCCCACCTCCAGGCCCAGGCGGTCCACCGGCTGCACGTCCTGCCAGCCCACCTCGACCGCCTCCTCCGCCTTGGGCGCCGCCTCGGCGGGGGGCGGCGCCGCCGCGGCCGCCCGCGCCCGCTGCTGCAGCGTGTAGCCGATGCCTGCGAGCACCCCGCCCATCATCAGGAAGGCCACGTTGGGCATGCCCGGGATGAGGCCCAGGAGGCCGAGGATGCCCGCGGAGAGGAAGATCGCCTGGGGCCGGCCGAAGACCTGGTCGAGCATCTGCTGGTTCAGGTCCTGCTCGGTGGAGACCCGGGAGACCACGATGCCGGCGGCGGTGGAGATGATCAGCGCCGGCACCTGGGCGACCAGGCCGTCGCCGACGGAGAGCGAGGTGTAGTAGCGCGCCGCCGTGGCGAGGTCGAGGTCGTGCTGGATGACGCCGATCAGCAGGCCGCCGATGACGTTGATCAGCATGATGATGATGCCGGCCACCGCGTCGCCGCGCACGAACTTGGAGGCGCCGTCCATGGAGCCGTAGAAGTCCGCCTCCTGGGCCACCGCGGCCCGGCGCTTGCGGGCCTCGTCCTCGCCGATGAGGCCGGCGTTGAGGTCGGCGTCGATGGCCATCTGCTTGCCGGGCATGGCGTCGAGGGTGAAGCGGGCGGCCACCTCGGCGATGCGCCCGGCGCCCTTGGTGATCACCACGAAGTTGATGATCACCAGGATGATGAACACCACGATGCCCACGGTGTAGTTGCCGCCGATGAGGAAGTGGCCGAAGGCCTCGATCACCTTGCCGGCGGCGTCCGGCCCGGTGTGCCCCTCCAGCAGCACGATGCGGGTGGAGGCCACGTTGAGCGACAGCCGCAACAGCGTGGTCACGAGGAGCACCGTGGGGAAGATGGAGAACTCCAGGGGCTTCAAGGTGTACAGGCTGATGAGCAGCACGATCATCGCGAGCGCGATGTTGAACGTGAACAGCATGTCCAGCATGATGGTCGGCAGCGGCAGGATCATCATCGCCAGGATGAGGATGATGAGCACCGGCGCCGCCAGGCGCTGCCACTGCATGCCGGTCATGGTCGCCGCCCCGTTCATGGGGCCGCCCCGGGATCGAGCTCCGCCGGCACCTGCCAGTCGGCGGGCAGGGCGGGCGTCAGGTTGGGGCTCTTGAGCTGATAGACATAGGCGAGCACCTGGGCCACGGCGTTGAACAGCGTGGCGGGGATGGCCTCGCCGATCTCCACGTGCCGGTGCAGCGCCCGGGCGAGCGGCGGCGCCTCGACGACGGGCACGCGGTGCTCGCGGGCGAGCTCCTTGATGCGCTCGGCCACCAGCTGGCTGCCCTTGGCCAACACCTGGGGGGCGCTCATGCGCTTTTCGTCGTATTTCAGCGCCACGGCGAAGTGCGTGGGGTTGGTCACCACCACATCGGCCCGGGGCACCTCCGCCATCATGCGCCGGCGTGCCGCCTCCCGCTGCAATTTGCGGATGCGCGCCTGGACCTGGGGGTCGCCCTGGGTCTGCTTGAGCTCGTCGCGCACCTCCTGCTTGGTCATGCGCAGGCCCCGGTGGTACTGCCAGAGCTGGAAGGGCACGTCGATGAGCGCGATGAGCGCGAAGGCGCCGCCTGCCGCGAGCAGGGTGGAGAGGATGATCCAGCCGAAATGGCCGACGGCCACCTCCAGCGGCTCGGCCGCCAGATTGACGAGATCGGCACGCTGGGTCCAGAGCATCCAGCCTGCCGCGCCCGCGATGACGGCGCTCTTCAGCACGGCCTTGGTCAGCTCGACCAGGGACTGCCAGGAGAACATGCGCGCGATGCCCTTCAAGGGGTTGATGCGCTCGAACTTGGGCTCCAGGGCCTGGCTGCTGAGCACCCAGCCCGAGACCATCAGGTTGGCCGCGACCGCGGCCACCACCAGGGCCAGGGCGAAGGGGGCGAAGGTGAGGAGGACGCCCTGCGCGGCATCCACCATGGTCTGCCCCATCAGGCGCGGGTCCGTCACCGCCTCGCGCCCGAAGGACAGGACGTCGTGCATCATGTTGCGCATGCCGCTGTAGAGGTAGCCGCCCGTCAGGGCGATGGTCACGGCGCTGGCCATGAAGATGGCGAAGGTGGACAGCTCCCAGGAGTGGGGGACCTGGCCCCGCTCGCGCGCCTGCTGGATCTTCCGGTCTGACGCCGGTTCCGTGCGTTCGAGATCGCTGTCTTCCGCCATCCGTTATGGTTCCGCCCGCTCCGCTCGAACTTCGCTGCAGCCCCGCCAGCCCGTCCCCCCGAGGCAGCGGGACCAGGGTCGTGAGAACTGGCGAGAGTGTAGCACGGCAGCCGGTCGCGACGGCCTGGCGCATCCATGAAAAACGGCCGGTCTCCCGGCCGTTTTTTGCATCTCGCCAGACCGCTCAGCAGGGATGGGCGCCGGGGCCGAAGAAGCGGTAGCCCAGGCGCATCTGCCGGCTGCGCTCGAAGCGCTTCCTGCCCGCCTCGTCGGTGAAGGCGCCGCCGATGCCGGCATAGGCCCTGGCGGCCCAGTCGGTGTCGAGCAGCAGGTCGGACACCCCCTCGACCCAGCGCAGCTTCTCGCCGCCGGTCGTGAGCCTGGCGCCGCAGGCGTCCATGAGCGGGAGGATCTCCGAGGCGGGCAGGCCGTAGCCCTTGAGCCGGCTGGCGAGCTGCAGGCAGGCCTCGGCCCCGCCGCAGGCCTCGACCGCCTTGGCGAACATCGCCGCGGCGCCGGCGCCGTCGCCCACCGCCTGGTAGAGCCGGCCGACATGGGCCAGGGCGTAGTGGTCCCTGGCGCGGGCCGCGGCCTCGCCCAGGAGCTTGGCCGCCCAGGCCGCGTCGCCCAAGGCCTCCTGCACGGCCTCGGCCAGCTTGGTCCAGTCGTAGGCGTTGTCGCCCGCCTGGGCCGCGCGGGCCTCGAGGTAGGCGCGGGCCCTGGCGCGGCCGAACTCGGCGTCCTTCAGCTCGCGCGCGGCGGTGAGCACGATGTCGCGGAACCAGACGAAGTCGGCGGCGGAAGCGATGCCCTCGTCCAGGAGCCTGGCGAGCCAGTCCTTGTCGCCCAGGCGGTCCACGGCGAGGATCAGGGGTTTGAAGCGGCTGAAGTGGAAGCCGTCGACGCGCAGCATGTCCTCGGCCGAGCCCAGGAGCTTGGCGGCGTAGGAGGCGTCGTCCAGCTCGGCCATGACGCGGTCCGCGAGCGCGATGAACTGCTTGACCGTCTTGGCCTGGGCCTCCTCGTTCTGGATCGCCACGTACTTGGCCTGGTTGGCCTCGCGCCTGGCGAGCCGGTCCTTGAGCCGGGCGACCCGCTCGGCGTCGGCCGCGGCGTGCCTGTCCACCGCCTCGACGATCTTGCGCATGTCGTCGAGGTTGTTCACGGCGTCCTCGGCCCGGGTCAGCATCTCGGCCACGCCGGCGGCGTTGCCGAGCTTCGCGTTGGCCTCGACGAGCTGCAGGAACTCCCCGGTCGTGCTCGCGACCTCGCCGCCCTTGGCGAGCACCGCGCGGGTGAACTCGGCGTTGCCCTCGGCCGCGGCGAGCACCTGCACGAGCGCGGTGAAGTCCTTGGCGGACTCCAGGGCCTTGGCGTAGAGGCTGCCGGCCGCCGCCGGGTCGATCTCGCCCATGGCGCCGGAAAGCGCGATGAGGTCGCCCGGGCTGCCGTACTTGGCCGCGCCCTCGCTGATGATCGCCGCAGCCTGCGCCTTGTCGCCCAGATCGGTGGCGATGGTCCTGGCCAGGCGCGCGAAGTCGCCGGCGCGGCCGGCCTTGCCCTTGATCTTGTCGTAGATCTGGCCGGCCAGGGCGGCGTCCTTGATGTCGCAGGCCACGACCTTGGCGAGCCCGTAGAGCTCCTCGGTGGCGGAGATCTCCTTGAGCGCGCCGCCCAGGGTCTTGGCCGCGCCTGCCGCATCGCCCGAGACCAGCATCTGGCCGAAGCCGACGGCCACCTTCTCCTCGCCGCTCATGGCGAAGTCCTTGCCCTGGGCGAGCATCTCCTCGGCCTTCGCGTCGTCCTTCAGGCCGTGCTTGTAGGCGATGGCGAGCGCGACGAAGTCGTTGGTGAACATGGCGCCGCCGGCGGTGTCGTCGAGGAAGGCCTTGGCCCCGGCATCGGCCGCGAACCCGGGCCTGGAGACGATGTCCTTCGCGTAGCCCGGGTCCGCCGGCGCGTCGAAGGCCTCGCGGGCCAGGCTGTAGAGGGCTTCTGCGCTGCCGGCTTGCGCGACGCGGGGCTCCAGGGTTTCCCGAGTGGCCATGGTGCTTCTCCTGCTCAAAAAAACAAGACTTTACCGGGGCTTGGGCGCCGCTGCCGCTAGGGTTTTTTTATCGGGGGATAAAAAAATCCGGATGGCGACCGGATCCGAACCAGGTCGTCCGGCGCCGCACCCACGGCATGAATCCGGGCTCATAGGACATAGCGGGCGAGGTCCTCGCTGGCGGCGAGCTCCTTGAGCCGGGCGTCGACATAGGCCGCGTCGATCGCCACGGCCTCGCCCGAGCGGCGGTCGGCCTCGAAGGACAGGTCGTCCAGGAGCCGCTCCATCACGGTGTGGAGCCGGCGCGCGCCGATGTTCTCGGTGCGCTCGTTCACCTGCCAGGCGATCTCGGCGATCCGCCGGATGGCCTCCGGCGCGAAGTCCAGCCTCACGCCCTCGGTCTCCAGCAGGGAGGCGTACTGGCGCGTGAGGCAGGCGTCGGTCTGGGTGAGGATGCGCTCGAAGTCCGCCACGGTCAGGCTCGCGAGCTCCACGCGGATGGGGAAGCGGCCCTGCATCTCGGGGATGAGGTCGGAGGGCCGGGCGAGATGGAAGGCGCCGCTCGCGATGAAGAGGATGTGGTCGGTCCGGACCATGCCGTACTTGGTCGACACCGTCGCCCCCTCGACCAGGGGCAGGAGATCGCGCTGCACGCCCTGGCGGGAGACGTCGGCGCCGTGCGCCTCGCCGCGGCCGGCGATCTTGTCGATCTCGTCCAGGAAGACGATGCCGTTCTGCTCCACGTTCCTCAGGGCCTCGAGCTTGACCTCCTCCTCGTTGACGAGCTTCAGCGCCTCCTCGTCGGTGAGCTGCTTCACCGCCTCGGCGATCTTCAGCTTGCGGCGCTGGGTCTTGTGCGCCCCCAGGCCCTGGAAGACGCCCTGCAGCTGGGTGGTGAGCTCCTCCATGCCCGGCGGGGCGAAGATCTCCATGTGCGGGGCGGTGGCCGCCACGTCGAGCTCGATCTCCTTGTCGTCGAGGCTGCCCTCGCGCAGCATCTTGCGGAAGCGCTGGCGGGTGCCGCTCTCCTCGCGCGTCCCCTCCTCGCCCCAGACCTCCCGCGCCGCGGGCAGCAGGGCGTCGAGGATGCGGTCCTCGGCCGCCTCCTCGGCGCGCAGCCGCACCCGGCGCATGGCCTCCTCGCGGGTCTGCTTGACGGCGATCTCGGCGAGGTCGCGGATGATGCTGTCGACGTCCTTGCCGACGTAGCCGACCTCGGTGAACTTGGTCGCCTCCACCTTGATGAAGGGGGCGCCGGCGAGCTTGGCCAGCCGGCGCGCGATCTCGGTCTTGCCCACGCCGGTGGGGCCGATCATGAGGATGTTCTTCGGCGTGATCTCCTGCCTCAGGCCCCCCTCGACCTGCATGCGCCGCCAGCGGTTCCTCAGCGCGATGGCGCAGGCGCGCTTGGCGGCGTCCTGGCCGATGATGAATTTGTCCAGCTCGTGGACGATCTCCTGCGGGGTCATCTGGGTCATGGAAGGAGGGCCGCTCCGGTCGGAGCCACAACGATTCGGGGCGTTCCAGTTTAGCACGGCGGCGCCTCCGGCCGCCCCGTCACCCCAGGGCGCCGAGCCAGCGCAGCAGTCCCCAGGCCCCGAAGCCGGCCACGACGAGGCCCGCGGCGAGTTTGACGCGGCGGTCCTGCGCCAGGCCCTTGAGGCGCTCCGCCGCCCAACCCATGGCGAGCAGGTTGGGCAGGGTGCCCAGGCCGAAGGCGAGCATCAGCGCACCGCCCTCCACCGCGCTGCCCGTGGCCAGGGCGGAGACCAGCACGCTGTAGACCAGTCCGCAGGGCAGCCAGCCCCAGAGCGCGCCCGCCGCCAGGGCCTGGGGCAGGGTGCGCACCGGGAGCAACCGCCCGAGGAAGGGCTGCAGCCGCGTCCACAGCGCCGCGCCGGCCCGCTCCAGGACCAGCACGGCACGGCTCAGGCCCGCCAGATAGAGCCCCAGCAGGACGAGCATCACCTGGGCCAGGACGTAGAGCCCATGCTGCACGGGCAGCAGGCGCTCGGAGAGGAAGGCGGCGCTGCCGACCAGCCCGGCCAGCACCCCCGCGGCCGCGTAGCTCGCCACGCGCCCGGCGTTGTAGGCGAGGTGAAAGCCGAAGGGCTGCCGGCGCCCGGCCTGGAAGGACATGGCGGCGACGATGCCGCCGCACATCCCGACGCAGTGGACCCCGCCGGAGAGGCCGACCAGAAAGGCGGTGAACAGGCTGATCTCGGGCATGGGGCGGGAGGGCGGCAGAGGGAGCCCGGAGCATGCCCGAACGCGCCGCAAAGGTCGAGGCGGCCCGGGCACCGCGGCGGCTGGCAAGCGCCGCCCCGTTCAGGCAATATGAACCCGCTATCCGATTTTCAATCCCGCCGCCAAAGCCCCCCGGTGAATCGAATGCGCCTCGCCATCCGCCTCCTGGCCGGCCTCGCCGCAGCTCTCGCCTTGCTCCCCGCCGCGGCCGCCGAGGCCCCCCTCGCCGAGCTGTCCATCGAGGAGCTGCTGAACATCGAGGTCACCTCGGTGTCCAAGAAGCCGCAGAGGCTCTCCGAGTCGGCCTCGGCCGTCTTCGTCATCACCCAGGAGGACATCCGCAGATCCGGCGCGACCAGCGTCCCGGAGCTGCTGCGCATGGTGCCCGGTGCCAACGTCTCGCGCATCAACGCCAACAGCTGGGCGGTGTCGATCCGGGGCTTCAACAACCAGTTCGCCAACAAGCTGCTGGTGCTGCAGGACGGGCGGGCGCTGTACACCCCGCTCTTCGCAGGCGTCATCTGGGAGGTCCAGAACCCAATGCTGGAGGACGTGGAGCGCATCGAGGTCATCCGCGGGCCGGGTGCGGCCGTCTGGGGGGCGAATGCCGTCAACGGGGTGATCAACATCATCACCAAGCACAGCGGGGACACCCAGGGCGGCCTGGCCGTCGCCGGGGCGGGCACGGAAGAGCGCGCCTTTGGTGCCTACCGGCAGGGGATCGCCCTGGGCGAGGACCGCTACCTGCGCCTCTATGCCAAGGCCGCCGAGACCGACGCCAGCCCCCGGCTCGGCGGCGGCGCGGGCGCAGACGACGGGCGCGGGCTGCGCGCCGGCTTCCGCAGCGACCAGGCGATCGAGGCCGGCAGCCTCACCGTGCTCGGCGACGTCTACCGGGTCGGCGCCGGGGACACCTTCAGCGTCACCTCCCTGGCCCCGCCCTACGGGGCCGTCCTGCGCGAGGACAAGGCCTTCGCCGGCGCCCACCTGCTCGGCCGCTGGCAGCGGACCCTCGCCGGCGGCGACACGGTCTCGCTCCAGGGCTATCTCGACCATACCCGGATGGAGTCCCCCCAGATCCTCGAAGAGACCCGCAACACCCTCGACCTGGAGCTCCAGCACCGCCTGCGGCTCGGTACGAGCCAGGATATGATCTGGGGCCTGGGCTACCGCCACTCGCGCGACTCCATCACCGGCGGCGAGACCTACCAGTTCAACCCCACCTCGGCGCGCACGGACCTCATCAGCGCCTTCCTGCAGGACGAGATCGGCCTGGTGCCCGAGCGTTGGCGGCTCATCCTGGGCGCCCGCGCGGAGCACGACGAGCGCACCGGCTTCCAACTCCAGCCCAATGCCCGGCTGCTGTGGACGCCCGAGACCGGCCACAGCCTCTGGGCCGCCGTCTCGCGCGCGGTGCGCACGCCGTCCCGGACCGAGCGCGATGCCCGGGTCAACTTCCTAGTGCTGCCGCCCGTCCCGCCTTCCCTGCCCGCGACCCAGTTCTCGATGCTCGGCAACCGCGACCTGCAGGCGGAGAAGCTGCTGGCGCTGGACCTGGGCTACCGCGGCCAGCTGGGCCCGCGCCTCGGCCTAGAACTGGCGGCCTTCCGCTACCGCTACGAGGATGTGATCCGCAGGACGCACGGGACGCCGGTCGTCGAGGGCGCGCACGTACTGGTGCCCTTCGTCTGGCAGAACATCGACAAGGGCGAGACCTGGGGCGGAGAGGCCGCGCTCGACTGGCGCCTGTCCGACACTGCGCGCGCGGCACTGGCCTACAGCTATCTGGACGCCGACTTCTTCATTGGGGACCAGCCCAAACACAGCGCCTCACTGCGCTCGCCCTCGACCTCTCGGCGCGCTCGCAGCTGGATTTCTGGCTCAAGCGCGCCGGCGCCTTCCAGGAGAGCCTGAGCCTGGTCAACGCCCAGATCCCGGCCTACACCACCCTAGACATCCGCTACGGCTGGCGCCCCTGGCGCGGCCTGGAGCTGTCGCTGGTGGCGCAAAACCTCCTGGACGACCGCCACCAGGAAAACGTCTCGGTCTACGCGCCCCAACTCCCCGTCGAGCTGCGGCGCGGCCTCTACGGCAAGCTCGCCTGGCGCTTCTGATGCCCCTACGCACCCTCCCGGCCCTTGCCCTCGGCCTGGCCCTGCTGGCCCCGGCCGCGGCGGACGTCCGGGAAAGCGCCATCCATGCGGCCTTCGTCCTGAACTTCGCCCGCTACGTCGAGTGGCCGGCCGGGGCGTTGTCGCCCGAGCGCGTCCTCGACGTGTGCTTCCTCTCCGCCGCCGAGCCGGTGGGGCGCGAGATCGCCGCCTTCAAGGACAGGCCGGTCCAGGGCCAGCGCGTCGAGGTCCACCGCGGCGTGCGCGTCGCCGATCTCGGCGAGTGCGACGTGGTCTATCTGGGCGAGCAGGACGAATACCGCCTGCAAGAGGCCCTGCGCGCACTGACCGGGCAGCCGGTGCTCACCGTGGGCAGCCTCAAGGGCTTCGCGCCGGCCGGCGGCATGATCGGCCTGTACCGGGAGGCGGACCGCGTGCGCTTCGAGGTCAACCTGGATGCGGTCAACCGCAACGGCCTGAGGCTCAGCGCCCAGCTGCTCAAGCTCGCCCGCATCGTCCATAGCGGAGACACGCCATGAAGCGGCTGCGCGACTACTCCCTGCGGGGCAAGCTGACCTTCATCCTGACGGCCGCGGTCACGCTGGCCCTGATCTTCGCGCTGTCCGCGGCCATCCTGCGCGAGGTCGTCTGGGACAAGCGCGAGCACCTGAACCGCTACGCGACCCTGACCCAGGCGCTGGCGGTGCAGCTGGCGCCGACCCTGGCCTTCGACGATCCCCGCGCGGCCGAGGAGGTCCTGTCCGTGCTGCGCCTGGAACCCGACGTCCCGGCCGCCTGGGTCCGCACCGCCAGGGGGGCGGTCTTCGCCGGCTACCGCGCGGCGCGAATCCCTTACTCCGCAAGCCCACAGGAACTGGCACCGCCGCGGGCCGAGGCCGCATTCTGGGCCCGGGCCGTCAGCCTCGACCAGGACATCGTTCTCGACGGCGAGGTGCTGGGCTCCATCGCGGTCACGGTGGACCTGAGCGAACTGTGGGAGAACATCTGGCTCGATTCCCTTTCGGTCGCGGCCGCCGCCCTGGTGGGTCTCATCGCCGCGATCCTCCTGGCGCACCGCCTGCAGCGGACCGTGACCGGGCCCATCCTGCGGCTGGCGGACACCGTGGAGCGGGTCTCCGGGGAGCGGGACTATGCGCTGCGCGCCGTGAAGACGGCCGACGACGAGACCGGCGCCCTGACCGACGGCTTCAACGAGATGCTGAACCAGATCCAGCTGCGCGACCAGGAACTCACCGCCCACCGGGCACACCTGGAGGAGCTCGTGGCCCAGCGCACGGCCGAGCTCGTCAAGGCCAGGGATACCGCCGAGAAGGCCAGCCGGGCCAAGAGCGAGTTCCTCTCCAGCATGAGCCACGAGCTGCGCACCCCGCTCAACGCGGTGCTCGGCTTCGCCCAGCTCCTGCAGACCGAGGACGACCCGCCCTTGTCCGCCGCGCAGCAGGAAAGCGTGCAGGAGATCCTCAGCGCCGGAGAGCATCTGCTGGCCCTGATCAACGACGTGCTCGACCTGGCCAGGATCGAGTCCGGCGGCATCCAGCTCTCCATCGAGCCGGTCAACCTGGGCGAGGCACTGGCCGAATGCGGCAAGCTGGTCGGCCCCGTCCTGGCCAAGCACCCGGTCGAGTTGGATTTGGCCGTGGCGGACTGCACGCGGCATGCGGTCTATGCCGACCACGTCCGCCTGCGCCAGGCGCTCCTCAACCTGATTTCCAACGCGATGAAGTACAACAGGCCGGGCGGCGCCGTCACGGTGAGCTGCCTGGACATCGGGGGCGGCTGGCTGCGCATCGCGGTGAGCGATACGGGGGCGGGCATCCCGCCCGAACGGCAGAAGGACCTGTTCACCGCCTTCAACCGCCTGGGCGCGGAAGGCGGCGCCATCGAGGGGACGGGCATCGGGCTCGTCATCACCAGGCGCCTGGTCGAGCAGATGGGTGGCGGCATCGGCTTCGAGAGCGAACCCGGCCAGGGCAGCACCTTCTGGATCGAGTTGCCAGCCGCCCCGCCCGGCGAGGCGGGCGGCATCGACCAGGCCTCGGCCGGGCAGGCCGCCCGGGCATCCGCCCCGCAGACCCCGCAACGCACCGTGCTGTGCGTGGAAGACAACCCGGCCAGCCTGCGCCTGATCGAGCAGGTGCTCGCAGACCGGCTGAACGTCCGGGTGCTCGGCGCGCACCTGCCCCAGCTCGGCCTGGAGCTCGCCGCAAGGCACCGGCCCGAGCTCATCCTGCTCGACATCAACCTGCCGGACATGGACGGCTACGAGGTGCTCAGGCGGCTGCGGGCCGCGGAGGCGACGCGGGACATCCCGGTCATCGCCGTAAGCGCCAACGCCTGGGAAGGCGACATCGGTCGAGGCCGGGAGGCGGGCTTCGCGGACTACTTCACGAAGCCCCTGGACATCCCCCGGCTCCTCGCCGCGGCCGGGCAGCTCCTGCAGCCGGGCTAGTACGCCAACCCATAAATTTGCGTACATGCCGAGACGCGCATCCGCGCGCCGAGTGCGCGAAGCGAACCGCAGCCATAGCCGTAGCTATGGCGAGGATGAGCGAAAACGCAGTTTCGGTGCAGGCTAACCTGCCTGCCAGGCAGGTTAAGCCGCGAGGCGGCGGCCGTAACCACAAAGCAATCGGCGATGCGGGGCCTGTCGAACATAGCGGAACTTATGGGTTGGCGTACTAGGAGCCTGTCGGACTTGAAGAATCGAAGCGAAAACGGAGTTTCGGCGCAGCCAAAACGGAGTTTCGGCGCAGCCAAAATTCGGCCGAACGAGGCCGGATTTTGGCGATTTCGCCGGGCAATAGTCGCACTATTGCCCAAGAAAGCGGCGAAATATGGACCGTTCCGCCGAATTTGCAGCCGATTTCCTTTAAGTCCGACAGGCTCCTAGGCCGTGGCCTCCAGCCCCTCCCGCCGATGCGCGAACATGGCCGTGTAGGCGACATAGCTGGAGGCGAGCGCCAGGGGCACGAAGACCAGCATGCCCAGGCCGAAGGGGATCAGCATGGCCACCGTGCCCGCCGCCGTGAGCAGCAGGGTGTAGACCAGCATGGGCCGCCAGTTCACCAGGCAGGTCCAGAGGCTCCAGTACAGGGCCCGGCCCGGCCCGTAGCGGTCGAACAGGATCAGGGCCGGCGCGAACCAGGTCGCCAGGAGCACCGGGGTGTAGAGCGCGAGCCCCGCCAGCAGCGCCGGCGCGGCCTGTTCCAGGATGGCCCGCGCCGCTTCCGGGTCCACCGGCTGGGGCTCCTGGCTCAGACGCAGCAGCTCCTGGAAGCCCTCGCCGCCCAGCTGCCGCATCAGCTGATCGACGAGCAGGCTGGCGAGCAGGTAGACCGCGCCGACGGCGACCAGGGGCCGGGGCGCCTGGCGGAAGCCGTCCGCCAGATACAGGAAGGTGACCGGCTGCGACCCGGCCCGCGCCACACGGCTTGCCGACATGAAGCCCGCCACCAGGAAGGGCGAGAGCAGCTGCACGATGGC
This sequence comes from Hydrogenophilus sp., assembly GCA_020725195.1. Lineage (GTDB taxonomy): Bacteria > Pseudomonadota > Gammaproteobacteria > Burkholderiales > Thiobacillaceae > DYFL01. The sequence continues at coordinate 6,273 of DYFL01000056.1, read as the reverse complement.
GCCGCCGATCTGGGGCAGGCTGCCGAGCAGGATGAGGGCCAGCAGCGCCATCGCCGCCATGCCCATCCAGGACAGGGGTGCGGCGAGGAAGAGGCGCCAGCCTTCCTGGAACCAGGCCATGCCGGCCCGGGCCGGCGGACGGGTCACGATGAGGTCGTTCATTCTAAAAAGGGCCGCTCGTCGGCGAAGGGGCAACGTTCACAAAGAAGGTCAGGGGGGGTTACCGCGCCGAAGGCGACCTCCCGCCGGGCGCGGCCTTACGCGGTGGGCGCCGGGCTCAGAACTCGAAGATGAGCCAGAGCGGCACCAGCAGGTTGGGGGAGAGGTCGTCGTAGCGCACCATCTGGCCGTTGCCCCTGGGATCGACCAGGAAGTAGGGGCGGCCGTGGGGCGGCGTGACCTTGATCATGTAGAGCCGGCCCCGGATGCGGTACTCCTCCACCTTGTCCTGGCCGCGCTGGAGGATGGTGATCTGCGGCTCGTCGACGTCGACCACGCCGGGCGGCGGCGGGATGTCCGGCACCGGCTCGAGCTTGGGCGGCTCGGCGGCGACGGCCGCGAGGCTGACGCAGCCGAGGACGAAGGACAGGGCATACAGGCGCATGGGAGGGCCTCCGGGAGGATGTTTCGAAATTCTAGCAGATGCCCCGGGCCGGGGACCCGGCTCAAAGGTTGAGCAGGATCTCCTGCTCCTTCGGGGTGGGCACGAAGCAGCGGGTCTCGTAGTGGCAGAAGATGGCCTCGACCACCTGGTCCGGGTCGTCGAGCAGCTGGACGAGGCCCAGGTCCTCGGCATCGATCATCCCCTCCGCCACCAGGGTCTGCCGGAACCACTCCAGCAGCCCCTGCCAGAAGGCCCTGCCCACCAGGATGACGGGGATGCGCCGGATCTTGTTGGTCTGCAGCAGGGTGAGCACCTCCATCAGCTCGTCCATGGTGCCGAAGCCGCCGGGCATGATCACGTAGGCGCTTGCGCACTTGACGAACATCACCTTGCGCGCGAAGAAATGGCGGAAGGTCTGGCTGATGTCCTGGTAGCGGTTGGCGTGCTGCTCGTGGGGCAGCTGGATGTTGAGCCCGACGCTGGGCGACTTGCCGAAGTAGGCGCCCTTGTTGGCCGCCTCCATCACCCCCGGCCCGCCGCCGGAGACCACGGTGAAGCCGGCGTCCGAGAGCTTGCGGGCGATGACCTCGGTGAGCGTGTAGTAGGGCGAATCCGGCTCGACGCGCGCGCTGCCGAAGAAGGACACCGCCGGGCGGATGGCCGCCAGGCGCTCGGTGGCCTCGACGAACTCTGCCATAATCTCGAACACGCGCCAGGACTCGCGGGCCGAGGAGCGGGCCTCCTGCTGGTGGCCGGGATCGATGAGGGAGGGGAGCTTCTTGTCCATGAGCTTCGCTGCACTGGTTGTCCACAGAGGCCCAGATTCTCACAGATTTCCGAAGGGTCAGGTACCCGCTTGGCGCACGACACCCCCTCGCTCCCCACTCTCTGGCCCCGGCATCACATTCGCTTCGCGAATATGAGCCTGCACCGAAACCGGAGGCCTTCCCCCGAGGGGACCAGCCCAAAGGGCGCAGGACGCCGCGAAGTGGCGGCCCCAAGCGAAGCGCGGGATGGGCCGCAGGCCCATAGAGAGGGACGAAGCGTCGCTCTGCGACGATGACTTTCACGAAAGGGCTGACGCTTGCCTAAGAAACTCCTGCTGGTGGACGGCTCCAGCTACCTCTACCGCGCCTTCCACGCCCTGCCCGACCTGCGCACCCGGGACGGCCTGCCCACCGGCGCCCTCTACGGCGTGCTCAACATGCTCAGGCGCCTGCAGAAGGACATCCGGGCCGACTACTGCGCCTGCGTCTTCGACGCCAAGGGCAAGACCTTCCGCGACGCCATCTACCCCGAATACAAGGCCCACCGCCCGCCCATGCCGGACGACCTCGCGCGGCAGATCGAGCCCCTGTTGGAGGCGGTGCGCGCCCTGGGCTGGCCGCTCCTGATGATCGAGGGCGTGGAGGCCGACGACGTCATCGGCACCCTGGTGCGGCAGGCGGAAGAGGATGGCATGGAGAGCATCGTCTCCACCGGCGACAAGGACCTCGCCCAGCTCGTCACCCCCCGCGTGCGGCTCATCAACACCATGAACAACGAGGTGCTCGACGAGGCCGGCGTGCAGGCGAAGTTCGGCGTGCCCCCGGAGCGCATCGTCGACTACCTCGCCCTCATCGGCGACGCCGTGGACAACGTGCCCGGCGTGGACAAGGTGGGGCCCAAGACCGCGGCCAAGTGGCTCAATGAGTTCGGCAGCCTGGACGCGCTGGTCGCCCGGGCCGCCGAAGTGAAGGGCGTGGCCGGCGAGAACCTGCGCCGGGCGCTCGACTGGCTGCCCACCGCACGGGAGCTGCTCACGGTGAAGACCGACGTGGCGCTGCCCGTGGAGCTGCACGGGCTCGCCCGGCAGCCGCAGGACCGGGCGCGGCTCGCCGAGCTCTTCGAGCGCTTCGAGTTCCGCACCTGGCTGCGGGAGGTGGAGCAGTCCCTCCCCTCTCCCCTCGCGGGAGAGGGGGCGGGGGAGCAAACCCCGGCCCCGCCCCGGCCCTCCCCCCTCGGGGGGGAGGGGGTGGATACCCGCCACTACGAGGCCGTGCTCAGCGCGGCCGACCTCGAGCGCTGGCTCGCCAGGATCGCCGCGGCCGACCTCATCTCGATCGACACCGAGACCACCAGCCTCGACCCCATGGCCGCGCGCCTCGTGGGCATCTCGCTTGCGGTCGCCCCCTTTGAGGCCGCCTACATCCCCCTGGACCACCGCTACACCGGGGTGCCGGCGCAGCTGCCCATGGACCGCGTGCTCGCCCGCCTGAAGCCCCTCCTGGAAGACCCGGACCGGCTCAAGGTCGGCCAGAACCTCAAGTACGACTGGCACGTGCTCATGAACCACGGCGTCGAACTCAAGGGCATCGCCCACGACACGCTGCTCCAGTCCTACGTCCTGGAGGCCCACCAGCGCCACGACATGGACGACCTGGCCGACCGCCACCTGCACGTGCAGACCATCAAGTACGAGGAGGTCTGCGGCCGCGGCGCCGCCCAGATCGGCTTCGACCAGGTCGACATCGAGCGGGCGACGGAATACGCCGCGGAGGACGCCGACGTCACCCTGCGCCTGCACCGGGTCCTGCATCCCCTGCTCGCGCAGGCGCCGGGCCTCGACCATGTCTACGCGGACATCGAGATGCCGCTCCTCACCATCCTCGCGCGCATGGAGCGCACCGGCGTGCGCCTGGACACGGAGCTGCTGCGCCGGCACTCCGCCCTCCTCGCCCGCGAGATGCAGGCGCGCGAGGCCAGGGCCCATGAGGCGGCGGGGCAGCCCTTCAACCTCAACTCGCCCAAGCAGCTCGCCGAGATCCTGTTCGAGCGCCTGGGGCTGCCGGTGCTGAAGAAGACGCCCAAGGGTGCGCCCTCCACCGACGAGGAGGTCTTGGAGCGCCTCGCCCTGGACTATCCCCTGCCCCGCCTCATCCTCGACTACCGCAGCCTCGCCAAGCTCAAGTCCACCTACACCGACAAGCTGCCCCGGATGGTGGACCCCGCCACCGGCCGCGTGCACACCAACTACAGCCAGGCCACGGCGGTGACCGGGCGGCTCTCCAGCGCCGAGCCCAATCTGCAGAACATCCCCGTGCGCAGCGCCGAGGGCCGCAAGATCCGCGAGGCCTTCGTGCCCGATCCCGGCTTCGTGATCGTCTCGGCAGACTATTCCCAGATCGAGCTCAGGATCATGGCGCACCTGTCGGGCGACGCGAGCCTGCTCAAGGCCTTCCGCGAGGACGCCGACATCCACGCCGCCACCGCCGCCGAGGTGCAGGGCGTGCCGCTCGAGGCGGTCACCGCCGAGCAGCGGCGCCTGGCCAAGGCGGTGAACTTCGGCCTCATCTACGGCATGTCCGCCTTCGGGCTCGCCGCACAGCTGGGCATCGAGCGCGCCGCCGCCCAGGTCTACATCGACCGCTACTTCGCCCGCTATCCCGGGGTCGCCGACTACATGGCCCGCACCCGGGAGAAGGCCAAGACGGACGGCTACGTCGAGACCCTCTTCGGCCGCCGGCTCTACCTGCCCGAGATCGCCAGCGGCAGCCCCGCCCGCCGCGCCGCCGCCGAGCGCGCCGCCATCAACGCCCCCATGCAGGGCACCGCGGCGGATCTCATCAAGCTCGCCATGATCGCCGTGCAGGGCTGGCTGGACGCGGAACAACTGAAGACCCGCCTCATCATGCAGGTGCACGACGAACTGGTGCTGGAGGTCGCCGAGGACGAGCTGGATCGGGTGCAGAGCCGGCTGCCGGAACTCATGTGCGGCGTCGCGGAGATGAAAGTGCCGCTCAAGGTGGAAACCGGCGTGGGGCCGAACTGGGAGGCGGCGCACTAGCCTGTCCCGGCACAGCCAGGCCTCACTCCTCGAACTTCGCCCCCGAGCGGTTCAAGAGATAGACCACCGCGCGCTCCACCTCCTCGTCGCTGAGCTTGGGATTGCCGCCGCGCGGCGGCATCTTGCGGATGCCCTTGATGGCCATGCGCACCTGCATGCGCTTGCCCTCTGCGATGCGGCCCTTCCAGGCCTTGCGGTCGCCGATCCTGGGGGCGCCGAGTACGCCCTGGTCGTGGCAGTGCGCGCAGTTGTCGCGGTAGATCGCCTCGCCGCTGCGCGCCGTCTCGTCCGCCGGCGCGGACGCGGACCAGGCGGCCAGGATGGCCGTGAGAACCCGTGCCTTCATGATCTCTCCCCATGTCTTCAACGGGGGCGAACATACGGCGCCACGCCGACGCGCACAAGCCCTGCACGGCAACCCCGGCTAGCGCCCGACGATCTCGAACCTCGGCTCCTCGATCCAGGTGCCCTTGCACGCCGGGCACTTGCCCGGCTTGTGCAGGTGCTCGGTGCCGAAGACGAAGCCGCACCTCTGGCAATGCGCCGGCTGGATGACGAGCCGGTAGGCCTCGTGCCTCAGGGTCTTCTGCAGGTGGCGCAGGTCGTCCTCCACGTCCTTGGGCCTGAGCCCGAGGGGCTTGGCGATCTCGTAGAGCGTCATCGGGTGGTCGAGCAGCAGATCGATCAGGGCTTTTCGGTACATGGCGGGCCTCTTGGGCGGTGCTCCCTATACTCCATCTATAGGGCAGTTCGGCAAGGGGCAGAGGCGCAGCATGTCGAAAGTAGCCGTGGATTCGAGGGCACCGGTCTCGGCCGAGGCGCTGGAGCGGCACGTGCGCGCGCTCGCCGGCGAGATCGGCGAGCGCAACGTCTGGCGGCCCAAGGCCCTGGATGCGGCGCGGGGCTATATCCGCGAGCAGTGGCGGGACCAGGGCCATGCGGTGGAGACCCAGGGCTACGCGGCCTACGGGGTGCCGTGCTCGAATCTCTGGATCACCCTGGAGGGTGCGAGCCGGCCGGACGAGATCGTGCTGATGGGCGCCCACTACGACACGGTCTCCGGCTCCCCCGGGGCGGACGACAACGCCAGCGGGGTCGCGGCCCTGCTGGAGCTCGGCCGACGCTGCATGGGCGCCCGCCCGCAACGCACGATCCGGCTCGCGGCCTTCGTCAACGAGGAGCCGCCCTTCTTCTTCGTGGGCAAGATGGGCAGCGCGGTCTATGCCCGGGCGGCGAAGCGGCGCGGCGACGACATCCGCGCCATGTTCTCCCTGGAGATGCTGGGCTGCTATTCGGACGCGCCCGGCAGCCAGGCCTACCCGCCCTTCATCGGCCGCGGCCGCCCCGACCGGGGCGACTTCATCGGCTTCGTCGCCAACCTGCGCTCGCGCCGGCTGCTCGCGCGGGCCCTGGCGGCCTTCCGGGCGAGCACGGACTTCCCGGCGGAGGGCGTCGCCACCTTCGGCTGGCTGCCGGGCATCCACTGGAGCGACCACCTCTCCTTCTGGCGCCGGGGCTACCGGGCGCTCATGGTCACCGACACGGCCTTCTTCCGGAACCCCCATTACCACTCGCCGCGGGACACGCCGGAGAAGCTCGACTACCCGCGCATGGCGGCCGTGGCCGAGGGGCTGGCGGGGATGCTGCTCAGGCTGGGGGATGAGGAAGGGCTTTGATCCGCAGATTTCGCAGACGGAGGCGGGTGGTTCAACCCGGATCGTCCATTAGCGCGAATCGGGCCTGCGTTCGCGCCTGAAGGCGCACCTGCAGGACTGCCCCGGAGACGGGGATAGGGGTCGGGAAGGGCTAGCGCCCTCCCCGCCCTCCGAACCGTACGTGCGGT
>DYFL01000055.1 GCA_020725195.1 Hydrogenophilus sp. | reverse complement strand
CGTCCTCGTTGATCTTGAAGGCGTTGGTGTGGGCGGCGATGGCGGCGGTGCGGGCCCGGTCCAGCCAGAACTTGCGCCGGGCCTCGGCGGAGGCCGCGACGAAGCCCTCGCCGCCGCGGGCGTTGGCGAGGCTCACGATGTGCGAGGCGGCCGTCCCCACCGCGGCCTCGTCCTCGGCGGCGATGTCGGCCAGGAGCACCATGGTGGGCCGGGCGTTGCGGGCTGCCTTGGTGGCGTAGCCCACGGCCTTCACGTAGCGGGCGTCGAGGTGTTCGAGGCCGGCGAGCACGGCGCCGCCGGGGCGGGCGTCCAGGTATTCCTTCACCTCCACGATGGCCGGCACGGCGTCGTGGGCGGTGCCGAAGAACTCCAGGCAGACGGTGCGCACCTGCGCCGGCATGCGGTGCAGGATGAAGGTCGCCTGGGTGATGAGGCCGTCGCAGCCCTCCTTCTGCACGCCGGGTAGCCCCGCCAGGAACTTGTCGGTGACGTCCTTGCCCAGGCCCTGCTTGCGGAAGATCCGGCCCGGGATGGCCAGCACCTCGGGCGCGCCCTTGGGGCGGCCGTCCGGGTGGAAGCGCCGGAGCTCGAAGCGGGCTGTCTCGGCCTCGTGGATCTTGCCCAGGTTGTGGTCGAGCCGGGTGACCTCCAGCCAGTCGGCCTCGGGGGTGACCATCCTCCAGGACGCGAGGTTGTCCACCGCCGTGCCCCAGATCACGGCCTTCTTGCCGCCCGCGTTCATGGCGACGTTGCCGCCGATGCAGGAGGCGTCGGCGCTGGTGGGGTCGACGGCGAAGGCGAGCCCGGCGCGATCGGCGGCTTCCATGACCCGGCGGGTGACGACCCCGGCGCCGCAGGTGATGACCGGCACGGGCGCGCTCAGGCCCGGCAGCACCCGCTCCTCGATGGCGGAGCATGCGTCGAGCTTCTCGGTGTTGACCACCGCGCTCTTGCGCGAAAGCGGCACGGCGCCGCCGGTGTAGCCGGTGCCGCCGCCGCGCGGGATGATGGTGAGCCCGAGCTCGGTGAGGCCCCGGACCAGGCCGGGGATCTCGTCCTCGGTGTCCGGGTTGAGCACCACGAAGGGGTATTCCACGCGCCAGTCGGTGGCGTCGGTGACGTGGGACACACGGGCGAGCCCGTCGAAGGCGATGTTGTCGCGGCGGGTGACCCGGGCGAGGCGGCGCAGGAGATCGCGGCGCAGGCGCAGCGTCTCCCCGAAGCGCGCCTCGAAGGCGTCCACGGCCTGGTGGGCGAACCTGAGCACCTCGCCGACCTTCGCGTTGCCCTGGCGCCGCTCCTCGATGCCGCGCAGCCGGTGGCGCAGGGCCTCGACGAGCAGGGCGCGGCGCCTGGGATTGGCGAGCAGGTCGTCTTCCAGGTAGGGGTTGCGGGTGACGACCCAGATGTCGCCCAGCACCTCGAAGAGCATGCGCGCCGAGCGGCCGGTTCTGCGCTCGCCCCGCAGCTCCTCGATCAGCGCCCAGCCCGCATCCCCCAGGAGCCGCCGGATGATCTCCCGGTCGGAGAAGGAGGTGTAGTTGTAGGGGATCTCGCGGATGCGCTCGGGGGTCACGCTGGGCCCAATGGCTGGCTGGGTAGGACGCTGAATTTTACCCCTGCGGGGCGGGATTTATAACCCTGAGCGCATCGGGGCGGGCGCCCGGCGGGCCGCGGCGTGGAGGGCGGGACGGCTTGGGGGTAGAATGCCCTCTGTTTTCCTGACGGCATATTCATGGTCGGCCTGCTGATCGTCGCCCACGGCAACCTGGGCGAGAGCCTCATCCAATGCGCGAGCTATGTCCTGGGCAGCCGCCCCGAGCGGCTGCGCGCCCTGGACCTGGGCGCCTGCGAGGACCCGGCCGAGATGGTGGCGCGGGCGCGCTCGGAGCTGGCCGAGCTGGACGCGGGCGGGGGCGTGCTGGTGCTGGCTGACATCTACGGCGCGACCCCCTGCAACGCTCTGTGCACCCTCATCGAGCCGGGGCGGGTGCAGATGGTCTCCGGGGTGAACCTGCCCATGCTGCTCAAGGCCCTCACCTACCGCGACGAACCCCTGGACCGCCTGGTCGAGCGCGCCACCCGCGGCGGCCGCGACGGGGTGTCCCATGTGACCCACTGCCAAGCGCCATGATTGAACGCGAAGTCCTGATCACCAACAAGCTCGGCCTGCACGCGCGCGCCTCGGCCAAGCTCACCAAGCTCGCCGGCGGCTACCGCTCCGAGGTCTGGCTCGCCCGCGACGGCCGGCGGGTCAACGCCAAGAGCATCATGGGCGTGATGATGCTCGCCGCCGCCCGGGGCACCTGCCTGAAGCTGGAGGTCGACGGCCCCGACGAGGCGCAGGCCATGGAGGCCATCACGGGCCTGATCGCGGACAAGTTCGGGGAAGGAGAGTGAAAAGTTGAAAGTGAAAAGTGAAAAGAGGAAACAAGGGCAATTGCACGCCGGGGCGCCTCGCACTTTTCACTTTTCACTTTTCACTTTTCACTGATCAAAGATGGCCTTCACCCTGCACGGCATCGGCGTCTCCGGCGGCTACGCCATCGGCCGCGCCCAGCTCTATTCGCACGCCCGGCTGGAGGCCCCGCACTACGTCCTGCACAAGGGCCACCTCGCGGAGGAGGTGGCCCGCTTCGAAGAGGCGGTGGAGGAGGTGCGCGCCGAGTTCCTGAACACCCGCGACCACATCCCGGAGGGGGCGCCGGCGGAGCTCGCCGCCTTCCTGGACCTGCACCGGATGATCCTGGACGACGCCATGATCTCCCAGGCGCCCAAGCGGCTCATCCGGGAGACCCGCTGCAATGCCGAATGGGCCCTGGCGCAGCAGACCGAGGCCCTGATCACCCAGTTCGAGGCCATCGAGGACGCCTATCTGCGCGAGCGCAAGCACGACGTCAAGCAGGTGGCCGACAAGGTGCTCAAGGCCCTGATGGGCCACCCCGGCCACGCCCCGCTCAGGGTCTCGGAGGAGCCCAGCGTGCTGGTGGCCCACGACCTCTCGCCCTCGGACATGGTGCTCTTCAAGCGCCAGCCCTTCGCCGCCTTCATCACCGACCTGGGCGGCACCACCTCGCACACCGCGATCCTCGCGCGCTCGCTGAACATCCCCTCGGTGATGGCGCTGCACAACGCCCGGGCCCTGATCCAGGAAGGCGACCTGCTGATCGTGGACGGGGTGGACGGTGTCGTCATCGCCAACCCGGACGCCGCCATCCTGGAGGAGTACCGGCTGCGCCAGGACCAGTGGCGCCTGGAGCAGCAGAAGCTCAAGCGCCTGAAGACCAGCCCCTCCTCGACCCTGGACGGCGTCGAGATCGACCTGCTCGCCAACATCGACCTGCCCCAGGACGTGCAGGACGCCCTCGAGGAGAACGCCGCCGGCATCGGGCTCTTCCGCAGCGAGTTCCTGTTCCTCAACCGCACCGACCTGCCCTCGGAGGAGGAGCAGTTCGAGGCCTACCGGCATGTCGCCGAGCAGATGCAGGGCCGCCCGGTGGTCATCCGCACCCTGGACGTGGGCGCGGACAAGTCGCTGCCCTGGCTGCCCCAGGCCTGCGTCAATCCGGCCCTGGGGCTCAGGGCCATCCGCCTGTGCCTGAACGAGCCGCAGATCTTCCTGACCCAGGTGCGCGCCATCCTGCGCGCGAGCCGCTACGGCCGGGTGCGCATCCTCATCCCCATGCTCGCGAGCCTCGCCGAGCTGGACCAGGCCCTGGCGCTCATCGGGCAGGCCAAGGCCTCGCTGCAGGCCGAGGGCCTGTTCTTCGACGCCGCCACCCCCGTGGGCGGCATGATCGAGGTGCCGGCCGCGGCCTTGGCCGCGGAGTGGTTCGCGCGCAAGCTCGACTTCCTGTCCATCGGCACCAACGACCTGATCCAGTACACCCTGGCCATAGACCGCACCGACGACGCGGTGGCGCACCTGTACGACCCGCTGCACCCGGCGGTGATCCGCCTCATCCACCACACCCTCGCCACGGGCCGGCGCCTGAGGAAGCCCGTCTCGGTCTGCGGCGAGATGGCGGGCGAGCCCCGGCTCACGCGGCTGCTGCTGGGCATGGGGCTCAGGAGCTTCTCCATGCACCCGGCGCACCTGCTCGCCGTCAAGCAGCAGGTGCTGCGCAGCCACATCGGCGAGATCGCCCCGCTCACCGCCAAGGTGCTCAAGGCGGGCGAGCCGGAGCGCATCCAGCAGCTGCTCGGCCGGCTGAATGCCTGACGGCGGGCGAGGGGTCAGGGGTCAGGGGTCAGGGGTCAGGGGTCAGGGGTCAGGGGAAAACAATACAGCCGCGAAGCGACGAGCGTCCCGGCCCCCTCGCCCGCCCTCAGACCAGATACCGCACCGCCACCGCATTGCCCCTCCCCGTGTAGGCCACGCTCGCGCACAGCTTGCGGACGAGGGCGATGCCGCGGCCGTGGGCCTGGCCGGGGTCGAGGGGGTTGCCGTCGCCCTTCAGGTAGGGCGCGTAGTCGAAGCCGGCGCCGGTGTCGGCGACGGCGATGTCGAGGGCCGGGCCCCCGTCGGACAGGTGCAGCCGGAAGCGCAGGTCGATGCGGCCCCCGGCCAGCCGGGCGAGGCCGGCCTCGCGGCTTTTCAGGTACTGCTCGAAGCCGCCGTCGGTGCCCTTCAGGGTCGAGTCGAGGCCCAGCAGGCCGTGGTCCAGGGCGTTGTTGAAGAGCTCGGAGACGATGAGGAAGAGCGCCCCCTGGTGGGGCTGCAGGGCCTGCACCTGGCACAGCAGGCCGAGCGCGGCCGGCACCACGTCGAGGTAGCGCAGCTCCGTGGCGCCGTAGGAGAGCTCGAGCCGCCACTCGCTCACCTCCCGGGCCTTTTCCCGCCCGGCCTCGGCGGCGCCGAGGCGCGGGGCCTGGCGGCGCTCGGTCGGCACCCGGGCGAGGATGCAGGAGATGTCGTCCTGGGTCTCCGTGCCGGCGATGTGGGCGTTGATCCGGGCATGCAGCCGCTCCAGGCCGAGCCGCGGCCCGGCGGGGGACAGGGCGGCGAGCCACTCGGCCCGATCGAGGCGGCGGCCTTCGGTGTCCTCGGCCTCCACCAGGCCGTCGGAGCACAGCAGCAGGGCGCAGTCCTCCTGGTAGGCGATGGTCTCGGTGCGCTCCGAGAACAGGGCGGGGGGCAGGATGCCGAGCGGCGGGTGGATGGAAGGCCACTCCTGCACCACGCCGCCCCCGACGTCGAGCAGCAGGGCGGCGGGGTTGCCGCCGTTCCAGACCTCGATGCTCTGCTCGTTGATGTCCAGGGCGACCAGGGTGGCGGCGACGAAGCGGTCCGCCGGCAGGAAGGCCTTGAGCTTGGCGTTCATCTCCTTGGCGATGCTCGCGAGCGGGAAGCCCTTCTCGGTCATGCCGTAGAAGGCGTGCGCCAGCGGGATGGCGCTCAGGGCGGCGGGCAGGCCGTGGCCGGTGGCATCGGCGAGCAGCAGGTGCAGCACGTCGTCCGGCGTGCGCGCCGCGCAGATCAGGTCGCCGCTGAAGGTCTCGGCGGGGATGTTGAAGTGATGCACCGCCGCGTCGCGCAGCGCCTCGGGATTGATCAGGCGCCCCATCACGTGCGCGCCGAGGCTCGCCTGCCGCTTCGCCTCGGCGCGCCATTCCTCGAGCTCGCGGGTATAGCCGCGGACCTGCTCCTGCATGCCGATCAGGCGCGCGAAGCTGCCGATCTTGGCCGCGAGCAGCGGGACGCTCACGGGCTTGACGATGTAGTCGTCGGCGCCCGCCTCCAGGCCGCGCACGATGTCGCCCACCTCGCCCAGGGCCGAGAGCAGGAGGATGGGCGTCCATTTCTCCCGCTCCCGGGGCCGCCGCCGGATCTCGGCGGTCGCGGCGATGCCGTCCATGACCGGCATCATCACGTCCATCAGGACGAGGTCGGGCGTGTCGGCGTCGAAGCGGGCCAGGGCCTGTTCGCCGTTGCCGGCGAGGAGCGGTACATGCCCCAGATGGCGGACGACCGCCTCCGCGAACTTGGCGTTGGCGGCGACGTCGTCGACGATGAGGATCTTGAGGGGGGGCATGACGGGGGCGAGGGGCGAGGGGAGGGGCGAAACAAATGGCCGCGAAGCGACGCCCGCCCCCAGCCTCGGGCCCCTAGCCGTTATCCCTTCATGTTGAAGAGCTTGCCGAAGTTGGCCACGTCCAGGACCTGCTTCACCATGCCGTGCATGTGGGCCAGGGTGACCTGCTTGCCGAGGGCGTCGGCCTTCTCGCGCAGGAGCAGGAGCATGCCCAGGGCCGAGCTGTCCAGGTAGTCCACGCCGCGGAAGTCGATCTCGATCTCTCGGGTCGCGCCGCTGTCCAGGGCCGCCTGGTAGGACTCGCGGAATTCGCGGTGGGAATGGAAGTCGAACCGGCCCTGCAGGGCGAGGGTGAAGGTCGTGTCGGCGGAGCGCGTGGTGATCTGCATTTCGGGCCTCTCGTGGCAAACGAATGATCGGTGCAGCCCGCCCCGGCGGTACCGGGGCGTCTGCGCCATCCATCCAGGTGCATGATAGCGCGGCTGGAGGATGTGTTCGAGCCGGCCTCAGGCGCGCTGGGACAGGCGCTCGACGACCCGCGCCGCGAGGGCCTGCAGGGGGGCCACCTCTTGGGCCGCCCCGAGCTCGACGGCCGCCTTGGGCATGCCGTAGACCACGCAGCTCGCCTCGTCCTGGGCGAGGGTGTAGGCGCCCGCGTTGCGCATGGCCAGAAGGCCTGCCGCGCCGTCCTTGCCCATGCCGGTGAGGATCACGCCGATGGCGTTGGGGCCGACGGCGCGGGCCGCGCTCTCGAAGAGCACGTCCACCGAGGGGCGGTGCCGGTTCACCGGCTCGGCCTGGGACAGCTCGGTGTAGTAGCAGGCGCCGCTGCGCTTGACCAGCAGGTGCGAGTGGCCCGGCGCGAGGTAGGCGTGGCCGGGGAGGATGCGCTCGTTGTGGCGGGCCTCCTTCACGGTCATCGCGCTGATGCCGTCGAGGCGCTGGGCGAAGGAGGCGGTGAAGGCCTCCGGCATGTGCTGGGTCATGAGCACGGCCGGCGCATTCGCCGGCATGCGCGAGAGGAATTCCTTGAGCGCCTCGGTGCCGCCGGTGGAGGAGCCCACGAACACCACCTGCTCGGTGGTCTTGAGGAAGTGCCCGGCGAGGGGGCGGGGCTGGCTCGGAGTTTCGGCGTGCAGGGCCTGGCGGCGGATGCGGGCGCGGGCGGCGGCGCGGATCTTGTCGCAGATGTCCTCCGCCGCGCGGGCGATGCCCTCGCTCACCCCCAGCCTGGGCTTGGTCACGAAATCCACCGCGCCCAGCTCCAGCGCCTTGAGGGTGACCTCGGAGCCCTGTTCCGTGAGGGTGGAGACCATGACCACCGGCATGGGCCGCAGGCGCATGAGCTTGTCGAGGAACTCGAGCCCGCTCATGCGCGGCATCTCCACGTCGAGGGTCAGCACGTCCGGGTTGAGCGCCTTGATCATCTCGCGCGCCGCCAGCGGGTCGGGGGCCGCGCCCACCACCTCCATGTCCGGCTGGCTGCCGACGAGCTCCTTGAGCACGCTGCGGATCAGCGCCGAATCGTCGATGATGAGGACGCGGATCTTGCGATCCGGGGCGAGGGGCGAGGGGCGAGGGGCGAGGGGCGTTTGCTCAGACATCGTGACTTCTCGCCTTGATCAGCGCGCCTACGGCATGGCTCGGTGAGCGGCATTCCTCCACGATGCGCACCACATCCTGTGACTCCATCAATGCTATTTCTCCTGCGATCTCGGTTTGGGTAGCCAATTCGGCAAGAGACCCCTTGGCCATGTAAAAGAACCCGATCGAGTCCTTGTCCGACCCCCGTTCATCGCCCTCGGCGATGTTGCTGCATACGCTCACCGCCGCCCGTCGCATCTGGTCACGCAAGGCAAGATCCCGGCCGATCTCACCCGACATAGTCAGCCTATGGATTTCAACAGCGAATCTCTTTGCCCGCTGCCAAACATCGAGTCCCCGAAATCCCGCCATCCCCTCGCCCGCTACGTAAACAGCTCCACCTCGCCCGCGATGCTCGAGGTCCTGAGGCGCGAGCCGTATTCCTGCTCGCGCTCGACGATGGTGTTGTTGTGCACGCTCTTGAGCTTCTTGACCAGCACGCGCCCGGTGGCGGGGAAGTAGTAGACCTTGCGCGGATAGGGGCCGCGCAGGTCCTGCGCCTCGATGCGGATCTTCTCGTTGGCGAGGTAGTCGATGACGAATTCGCTGTTGGCCTCGCCCACGTTCACGGTGGTGAAGCCGCGCAGGACCGCGGCGCCGCCGAACACCTTGGCCACGAGCCGCGCGCGGTTCGCACCCAGCTTGATCAGCTGGTTCACCAGCACCTCCATGGCGTAGCCGCCGTAGCGGGCGGAGGCCGACATGAGGTCGTGGGGGTCGCCGCCCTCGGGCAGCATGAAGTGGTTCATGCCGCCGATGCCGGTCTTCGGGTCGCGGACGCAGGCCGCGACACAGGAGCCCAGCACCGTGACCAGGAGCATGTCGCGGCCGGTGACATAGTATTCGCCCGGCAGGATCTTCGCCGCCTCGGTCTGGAAGTTGCGGTCGAAGTAATGGGTGGGGGCGAGGACCTCTTCGTAGGCGGGATGCGCAGTCATCCGCGGCCTCTTGCCTCTCGCCCGTCGCCTCTCGCCCCCTGTGATTCGGCGTGCACATACACGGTCTGGCCGCGCAGGCGGAAGAGGTCCGAGGCGTGATAGAGCGCCTCGGAGTGGCCCAGGAAGAGCAGGCCGTCGGGCTTCAGCAGCGGCTTCATCTTCTGCAGGATCTTGTACTGGGTGGGCTTGTCGAAATAGATCATCACGTTGCGGCAGAAGATCGCATCGACCGGCCCCTTGATGGACCAGACGGCGTCCAGCAGGTTGAGGCGGAAGTAGCTCACCATGGCGCCGAGCTCGGGCCGCACGCGGACCTGCCCCTCGCGGTTGCCGGTGCCCTTGAGGAAGAAGCGGCGCTGCTGCGCCTCGGCCAGCTTGCCCAGCCGGTCGACGGGATAGACGCCTTCCTGGGCGCGGCGCAGGACGTTGGTGTCCAGGTCGGAGGCGAGCACCTTCACCGGGGTGTTGCCGAAGTCGCCGAAGGCCTCCACCGCGGCCATGGCGATGGAATAGGGTTCCTCGCCCGTCGAGGAGGCCGAGCTCCAGATGGTGATCGGGCGTTCGCGCCGCGTCTTCAGGAAATCCTTCAGGATGGTGAAGTGGTGCGCCTCTCGGAAGAAGGCCGTGAGGTTGGTGGTGAGGGCGTTGACGAAGGCCTCCCATTCCGCGTCGTCGCCGGCCTTGAGGCGCCCGAGGTAGTCCTGGAAGCTCCTGGCGCCGACGGCGCGCAGGCGCCGCGCCAGGCGGCTGTAGACCATGTCCGTCTTGGCGTCCGAGAGGCTGATGCCGGCGTGCTGGTGGATGAGGCGGCGCACCTCCTCGAAGTCGCGGGCGGTGAACTCGAACTCGCGCGCCTGGGGTGCTGGCGCCGGGCTCGGGGCGAGGGGCGAGGGGCGAGGGGGTCGGTCCATCAAACGGCGTCCCGGGTGTTAGGCCCCTTGCCACTCACCCCTCGCCTGAGGCGCAGCATCAAAACTCCTCCCACTCGTCCTCGTCGGCGGCCTTCGGCGCGGCCTTGGGCGCCGTGCGCGGCGCGGCAAGGGCCTTGCGCGCCGGGCCGGCGAGCGCGGCGGTGCGCACCGGGGCGGCCGGCGCGGCGCCGCCGCTGGCGAGCTTGAACACGGACACGGCCTGGGCCAGGCCGTCGGCCTGGTCCTGCAGGCTCTCGGCGGCGGCGGCGGCCTCCTCCACCAGGGCGGCGTTCTGCTGGGTCATCTCGTCCATCTGCGCCACGGCGGCGTTGACCTGCTCGATGCCCTGGCTCTGCTCGGTGGAGGCGGCGGTGATCTCGCCCATGATGTCGGTCACGCGCTTCACGGCCTGGACGATCTCCTGCATGGTGCTGCCTGCCTGCTCGACAAGCTTGTAGCCGTTGTCCACCTTGTCCACCGAGTCGCCGATGAGGGCCTTGATCTCCTTGGCGGCGGCGGCGCTTCTCTGGGCGAGAGAGCGCACCTCGCCGGCCACCACGGCGAAGCCGCGGCCCTGTTCGCCGGCGCGCGCCGCCTCCACGGCGGCGTTGAGCGCGAGGATGTTGGTCTGGAAGGCGATGCCGTCGATGACGCTGATGATGTCGGCGATCTTCTTGGAGCTGTCGGCGATGGCGCCCATGGTGTGCACCACCTCGCCCACCACCTCGCCGCCCTTGACCGCGACGCCGGAGGCGCCCTGGGCGAGCTGGTTGGCCTGGCGCGCGTTCTCCGCGTTCTGGCGCACGGTGGAGGTGAGCTCGTCCATGCTGGAGGCGGTCTCTTCAAGGCTGGAGGCCTGGTTCTCCGTGCGGGAGGAGAGGTCGGCGTTGCCGGAGGCGATCTCGCGCGAGGCGGTGTTGATGGCGTCGGTGGCCTCGCGGATCTGGGTGACGATCTCGCGCAGCCTCTCGGATGTGGTGTTGGCGCTGTCCTTGAGCTCGGCGAACAGGCCCTGGTAGTCGCCGTCCATGCGCTTGGTGAGGTCGCCCTCGGACAGCGCCCGGAGCACGCGGGCCACATCGCTCATGCCGCGCTCGGAGGTCTCCACCAGCTTGTTGATGCCGGAGGCCAGCTGCAGGAAGAAGCCTTCCTTGTCTTCCATCTTGAGGCGGCTGCTGAAGTCGCCGGCCGCGGCCGCGTTCACCAGGTCGGCCACCTCCTGCTCGACGGCCACCTCGGCGGTGCGGTCGGTCCATTCGGCCACGGCCCCCAGGCGCTCGCCGCGTTCGTTGACCACGGGGCTCGCGCGCACCACCATGCTGCGCCCGCCGATGGACAGCGCGGCGGCGTGGGTGCCTGCGAGGCTGGACAGCAGCTGGGCCTGGTGCGCCGGGTTCTTGTGGAAGGCGTCGATGCTGGTGCCCACCAGCGATGCGGCGGAGAAGTTCGGCAGCTGCTTCCTGATGTCCGCCTCGGCCTTGCCGAGGATGTCCACCACCGACCTGTTGACGTAGATGATCTTGCGCTCGGTGTCCGCGATCATCACGCCGGTGCTGACGTTGTCCAGGCCGATCTTGATCCGCAGGTTCTCGTCGGCCACCCGCTTGGCCTCGGCCACGTCGAAGCCGAGCTTGGTCTGCATGGAGCGCAGGGCGTTGAGCACGCGGCCGACCTCGTCCTCGTGCTCGATGGCGATCACGTTGTCGTAGCGGCCGCCGGCGATGTTGTTGAAGACATCGATGGCGCGCCCGAGCGGCCGGGTGATGGCGCGGATGACGAGCAGGCCCATCCAGGCGGCCAGGGCGATGCCGAGCACGATGGCGGCGATGGCGACATTGCGGATCGTCTGGTAGCGGGATTCGGCCGCCTCGTATTCCGCCTTGGCCACCGTGAGCTGCAGCTCGATCAGGTCGTTGACGCCCTGGCGCACCGGCTTGAACAGCTCGTCCAGCTTCCCGTAGAGCGCGCGCGCCTCGTTGACCTGGCCGGCCTGCATCGCCTCGGCGATGGGCCGGAGGCCCTCCTTGACGAAGCGGCCGCGGTCCGCGGCGAACTGGTCGGCCAGCACCTTCTCCTCCGGTGTGAGGGTGGTGGCCATGTAGGCGGCCCAGACGGTGTTGATCTCCTCGGCGCGCCGCTCGAAGTCGGCGGCGCGGCTGCGGACGTTCTCCGGGCTGGGGTCGAGGAGCATCTCCGCCATGTTCAGGCGGTTGTTGACGACGTTGCGCACGACGCGGTCGAGTTGGCCCAGGGGGATGGTGCGGTCCTCGTAGACCGTGCGCAGGCCCTCGTTGGTCTGCTTGAGGCCGACGAGGCCGATACCGCCGATCAGCAGCAGCAGCGCGGCGGACAGCCCGATCATGGCGGTGAGCCGGCCCTTGATGGAAATGTTCCTGAACATGTTGATCTTCCCCATGAATGTGTTCTTCTCGACCCGGCCGTGGACGAGCTTCCATTTCTTCTCGCCGGCCTTGATGGAGGCGTAGATGCGGCTGGCGGCCTCGACCTGCTGCGCGCCGGGCTTGCCGCGCACCGACATGTAGCCGGTGACCTGGCCGCCTTCCCAGATCGGGGTGGCGTTGGCCACCACCCAGTAGTGGTCGCCGTTCTTGCAGCGGTTCTTGACCAGCGCGGTCCAGGGCAGGCCGGCCTGGAGGGTGGCCCAGAGGTCGGCGAAGGCCTCGGGCGGCATGTCCGGGTGGCGCACGATGTTGTGCGGGCTGCCGATCAGCTCCTGCTCGGTGAAGCCGCTGACCTCGAGGAAGTCCTTGTTGACGTAGGTGATGATCCCGCGGGTGTCGGTCTTGGAGACGATCATGTGATCGTCGCGCAGGACGTATTCCCTACCGGAGACGGGCATGTTCGTACGCATGGTTCCTCCTAGGCCTCGGCCGTTGCTTCGACCAGCGCCATTTCCTGGCTGGTCATGAGTCTTTCGATGTCCACCACGATGATCATCCGGTCGTCCACCGTGCCCAGCCCGACGATGTAGCGGGTGTCGAGCATGGAGCTGAATTCGGGCGCGGGCCGCAGCGTCTCAGAGCCCAGCTGGATGACGTCGGAGACGCCGTCCACGACCATGCCCACGACGCGCTTGGCCACGTTGAGGATGATGACCACCGTGAACTGGTCGTAGCTCACCTCGCCCAGATTGAACTTGATGCGCATGTCGATGATCGGCACGATCACGCCGCGCAGGTTGATCACGCCCTTGAGGAAGGCCGGGGCGTTGGCGATGGTGGTCGGCGCCTCGTAGCCGCGGATCTCCTGCACCTTGAGGATGTCGATGCCGTATTCCTCGCGGCCCAGGGTGAAGGTGAGGTATTCGCCCGAGGCGGCCACCGCGTGTTGCTCAGTCTGCTCCATTGGGTCTCCTCGTCCTAACTTACGTGCCGAAGGCGCACGCCGTCCCCCTCTGCCCCGGGGGGAGGGCGGCGGCCAGTCCGGGCGGGGTCTGGCCGTACTGCTTGCGGTTGGTCTGCAGCCCCATGCGGGTGACGGCGCCGATGTCGAGGATCAGCGCCACCCGGCCGTCGCCCATGATGGTGGCCCCCGACACGCCCGGCACCCTGCGGTAGTTGGTCTCCAGGCTCTTGATCACCACCTGGTGCTGGCCCAGGAGCTCGTCGACGAAGAGCGCGGCGCGCCCGCCCTCCGCCTCGATGACCATGAGGATGCCCCGGGAGGGCTCGCGCACCGCGGAGGCCAGGCCGAACACCTCCCCCAGCGGGATGAGCGGCAGGTATTCGCCGCGGATCGCCACCACCCGGCCCTCGCCGGCGATGGTCCTGATGTCCTCGGGCCGCGGCTGGAGCGACTCCACCACCAGGGTGAGCGGCACGATGTAGGTCTCGCCGCCCACGCCCACGGACATGCCGTCCAGGATGGCGAGCGTGAGCGGCAGGCTGATGATGGTGCGGGTGCCGAAGCCCGTGGCCGAGGCGAGCTCCACCTTGCCGCCCAGGCCCTCGATGTTCTTCTTCACCACGTCCATGCCCACGCCGCGGCCGGAGACGTCGGTCACCTCGTCGGCGGTGGAGAAACCCGGGGCGAAGATGAGCTGCCAGACCTCGAAGTCGCTCATGGCCTCACTCACCGGCAGGCCGCGCTCGCGGGCCTTGGCGAGGATCTTGTCGCGGTTCAGCCCCG
The DNA here is from genome assembly GCA_020725195.1 of Hydrogenophilus sp. Classification (GTDB taxonomy): domain Bacteria; phylum Pseudomonadota; class Gammaproteobacteria; order Burkholderiales; family Thiobacillaceae; genus DYFL01. The sequence continues at coordinate 4,895 of DYFL01000055.1, read as the reverse complement.
CCCCGTCGTCCATGACCTCGATGACGATGTTGCCGCCCTGGTGCGAGGCCTTGAGGGTGATGGCGCCTTTCGGGTCCTTGCCCGCGGCGATGCGGCGCTCGGGCGTCTCGATGCCGTGGTCGAGGCTGTTGCGCACCAGGTGGGTGAGCGGGTCGCTGATCTTCTCGATGAGCCCCTTGTCGAGTTCGGTGGCCTCGCCGACGGTCTTCAGCTCCACCTGCTTGCCGAGCTTGCCCGCGAGGTCGCGCACCACGCGGGGGAAGCGGTTGAAGACCATGCTCATGGGCAGCATGCGGATCGACATCACCGATTCCTGCAGGTCGCGGGTGTTGCGCGAGAGCAGCTCGATGCCGGCGAGGAGCTTCTCCGCCGCCACCGGGTCGAGGTCCTGGGCGGACTGGGCCAGCATGGCCTGGGTGATGACCAGCTCGCCCACCAGGTTGATGAGGCTATCGACCTTCTCCACGGAGACCCGGATGCTGGACTCGGCCGCGGCGGCCGTGGCGGTCTTGTCCGTCTCGCGGCGGCCGGCGCGGACCGTCTCGACGCCGGGGGTGTCGCTGGCGCGGCGGCCGGCGGTCCCGGCCAGGGGGGCTGCGGGGGGCGCTGCCGGGGCGGGACCCTGGCTGCCGGGGGCCCCGGCGAAGATGCCAAAACCTTCGGTTCCAGCGAAGGCTGATGCCGGCGTTACGCCGGAGCTGTAGCCCTCGCCCTCGATGGCGGCGGCCGGTGCTTGGGCGGGCGCGCCGGGTGCGTCGTCGAAGAAGCCGAACCCGGAGGGTCCAGAGGAGGCTAATGCCTGCACAGCAGGCGTTACGCCGGAACTAAAACCTTCAGTTTCAGTGGAGGCTGATGCCCGCGCAGCGGGCGTCATGCCAGAGCCAAGCCCGGAGGATTCGGCAAGGGCCGAGCCGGAACCAAAACCTGCGGTTTCGGAGGGGGCGGGCTCGGGGGTGCGGGGCGGCAGTTCTTCGAAGAGGCCGTAGCCTTGCTCGGCCTCGGCAGCCGCGGTGCCCGGCAGCTCTTCGAAGAGACCGTAACCGGCGTCCTCGATCGCGGCCGCCTCGGCCGGCATCAGGCGGATCTCGTCGGGCGAGGCGTAGAACTCGAAGGCCTCGCGCAGCCCGGCGTCGTCCTTGCCGGTGGTGAGGACCGCCGCGAGGCGCGGGTCGGCCGCCTCGGGGCGGTGTTCGAGCTCGACGGCGGCGATCTCGGCCAGGGCGGCCAGGAGGTTGTCGACGCCCTGGGCGTTGCCGGCCACCTCGGGCGCGAGGGCGCATTCCAGGCGCAGCCGGCGGACCTCGGGTGCGGGCGGTGCCGGGGCGGCCGGCTCGCCCGCGGCCAGGGCCGCCAGGCGCTCGCAGATGTCCGCGACCACGCCGGGCTCGGCGGCGGGGCCGCCCTGGTGGTGCTCCAGCTGGGTGCGCAGCACGTCACCCGCGCTCAAAAAGGCGTCGACCATCTCGCCGGTGGGCGCCAGCTCGCCCTTGCGCAGCCGATCCAGCAGGGTCTCCAGGACGTGGGTGACCTCGGTCATGTCGGTGAAGCCGAAGGTCCCGCTGCCGCCCTTGATGGAGTGCGCGGCGCGGAAGATGGCGTTGAGGTCGTCCAGGGAGGGATGGTCCAGATCCAGGGCGAGCAGCAGGCTCTCCATGTTTTGCAGGTGCTCCCCGGCCTCCTCGAAGAAGACCTGGTAGAACTGGCTCATGTCTAGGGTCATGGGATTCCCCCGGCGAGGGGCAAGGGGCGGGGGGCGGGGGGAAAAGGCCGCGCCGCCTTGCGGCGCACTTCGCCTCTCGCCCCTCGCCTCACGCCGCTCGCCCGATTAGCCGATCACCTTCTTCACGACCTCGAGCAGCTTGTTCGGATCGAAGGGCTTGACCAGCCAGCCGGTGGCGCCCGCGGCCCGGCCCGCCGTCTTCATGGCGTCGGAGGACTCCGTGGTGAGCATGAGGATGGGCGTGCGGCTGTACTGGGGCAGGCCGCGCAGGCTCTTGATCAGGGTCAGGCCGTCCATCCTGGGCATGTTCTGGTCCGTGAGCACCAGGTCGGCCGCCTTGCCCTTGGCCTTGCTGAGCCCGTCCTCGCCGTCCACGGCCTCCATCACCTCGTAGCCGGCGCTCTTCAGGGTGAAGGCCACCATCTGGCGGATGGAGGCGGAATCGTCAACGGTCAGTACCACCTTACCCATGCTTTTGTCCCCTCAGAACAATTCGATGTCACCGGAATCCATGCTTTCCTGCTTGACCGGGTTGAGCCGGGCGCGCGCCTGGGCCAGGGACTGCTCGAAGCGCAGCCGCACGGCGTGGAGTGCGGGCTCATCGGCGGCATCCAGGGCCTCGGCGGCGTGGCTGGAGGTCTCCGCCAGCGTGCCCAGGCGCTGCTGGGCGTGCCCCACCAGCTGGCCGGTCATGTCCTGGAACTGCAGCGCGGTGACGGCCGCCGCCACCTCCCGGGCCACGAGCTCTGTGCGCTGGTTGAGGGCCCCGGCCGTCTGTGCCAGCTTCTGGTTGAGCAAGCCGGCATGCTGCAGGGCCTGCTGGGCCCGCTGTTTGGACTGCAGGGCGAAGTTCATGTCGGTGGAGGCGATGGCGGAGATGGCCTCGTGGGCCTGGACGAGCGAGCCGTGCACGTGCTCCATGTGGCCGCGGATCTGGTCGCTGAACTGGTTGGTGCGCTGGGACAGGCCCCGGACCTCGTCGGCCACCACCGCGAAGCCCCGGCCCGCCTCGCCGGCCCGGGCCGCCTCGATGGCGGCGTTGAGCGCGAGCAGGTTGGTCTGCTTGGCGATGGCCTCGATCTCGCCCAGGATGCTCAGGATGGAGGCGACCTGTGCATTGATGCTGTCCATGGTCTCCACCAGCCCCATGGCGAACTTGCTGGTGGCCAAGGTGTTCTCGACGAAGTCGTCCAGGGTCCTGGAGGTCTCTTGCACGAATTGGGCGAAGTTGAGGCTGTCCTCGCCCTGGCCGCCCACGCCCTCGATGATGGTCAGGACCATGTCGCGCTGGGCCTGGATTTGCTGGTTCATGGCGTTGAAGCTTGCGATCAGCTTGGCGACGGCCTCTTCGAGCAAGGCCTTCACCCGGTCGAGTTCAGCGCTGCTGAGGCTGCTCTGCTCGCTGACCTCGGCGGCGAACTCGCCGATCAGGGCCTTGGCCTCCTCCTCTGCGCCTTGTGAGGCGAGGGCGAGGGGGGCGGGCCTGGCCTGTGTGTGTGCGGCGCGGGGGGCGTATGCCCAGGCGGCGGCAGCGGCGGCGGCGAGGAGGGCGACGAGGCGCCATGCCGGTTCGGCGAACCAGGTCGCGACCAGGGCGGCGGCGACGATCGCCCCCGCGAGGGCGATCCGGTAGGGATTGCTCAAGCCGATCTTCCTCTCGATTCGGTATTGATTCACGCCCGCGGCAGGTTCCGGGCGTCAGATCAGGTTACCCGATTCCCGCAGCCGGCGTTGTAACAAAGTTGTTAACTGGAGCGGTTATCGGTTTCGGGAGGAAGAACTTGAGCGCCGGCCCGGCTCCGCGTGCCCGCGGGGCCGGACGGCTGGGGGGATCAGGCCGCCTTGGACTCGGCCAGGAGCTTCTGCAGCTCGCCGGACTGGTAGAGCTCGCGCATGATGTCCGAGCCGCCGACGAACTGGCCCTTGATGTAGAGCTGGGGGATGGTGGGCCAATTGGAGTACTGCTTCACGCCCTCGCGGATCTCCGGGTTTTCCAGGACGTTGACCGAGAAGAACTCCTGGACCCCGCAGGCCTTGAGGATCTGGGCGGCGGAGGCGGAGAAGCCGCACTGGGGGAACTGCGGCGTGCCCTTCATGTAGAGCACGACGGGATGGCTGCCGACCTGTTCGCGGATCTGGGCTTGGATGTCCATGTGTCACCTCGATAACTTGATAAAAATTGTCGGGAATTATAGGGGCGCCCATCCGGGCAGGCAAGGGCAAGCCTTGACAGCCAGGGGACCATTTCGTATATTGACATCCGAAATGTCGGAATTCGCGGTGTCGGTCCGCGGGTTCCGTGCCGTATCCCTTCGGCAGCCATAAAGCCATCTGGCGGCCGCTTGGGATGGTTGGTCGCGCGCCCGACTGGCGCGGCTGACATCCTCCTCCTCTCTTCGCCCCGGTCACTGCCGGGGTTTTTTTTGCTCCCGCCGGGGCGGCTCAGCGCTTGAGCAGGTCGGCCTTGCCCGGCTTGCCGTTCCATGCGTCGGCATCGGGCAGCGCTTCCTTCTTCTCCACGATGACCGGCCAGACCTTGGCCAGGTCGGCGTTGATCTGGATGTAGCGGCGCTGGTCGTCGGGCACGTCGTCCTCGGCGAAGATGGCCTCGGCGGGGCACTCGGCCACGCACAGGGTGCAGTCTATGCACTCCTCGGGGTCGATGACCAGGAAATTGGGGCCCTCGTGGAAGCAGTCCACGGGGCAGACGTCCACGCAGTCCGTGTATTTGCAGTTGATGCAGTTCTCGGTGACGACGTAGGTCATGTGCCTTTCCTCACTAATGCTTTTTCGCTAGGATAGCGGCTAAAAATCCCCTTGGCCATTGCGCTGCCCGACCCCCAGACATCAAAAACCTTCCGAAAGAGGTGCCCAGAATGAGCGAGCATATCCACTACGTCACCGACGAGACCTTCGAGCAGGAGGTGCTGCAATCCCCCCTGCCCGTGCTGGTGGACTACTGGGCCGACTGGTGCGGTCCGTGCAAGATGATCTCCCCGATCCTCGACGAGGTGGCCAAGGAGTATGCCGGGCGCCTCAAGGTGGCCAAGCTCAACATCGACGAGAACCAGGCCACGCCGCCCAAGTACGGCATCCGCGGCATCCCCACCCTGATGATCTTCAAGAACGGCAGCGTCGAGGCGACCAAGGTCGGCGCCCTGTCCAAGTCCCAGCT
>DYFL01000002.1 GCA_020725195.1 Hydrogenophilus sp. | reverse complement strand
GCACGTACGGTTCGGAGGGCGGGGAGGGCGCTAGCCCTTCCCGACCCCTATCAGAGGTTTTCGCGCTTCTTGTGAAGTTCCGGGCGAGGTTTTACGTTCATTGAGGAAAATCGAAATGAGCAGTGACGCAAACGTGACGCGGGCCGATGCCGGCCTGGCCCCCGACTGGCTGTACACCCCGAGCCACGCCCTGGACGAGGCGGCGCGGAGGGCGGCCGAGGCGCGGCAGGGGCAATTGACCAAGCCGCCCGGGGCGCTGGGCGAGCTGGAGGCCCTGGCCGTGCGGCTCGCCGCCATGCAGGGCACGGCGCGGCCCGGCGTGGACCGGGTCTGGATCGCGGTCTTCGCCGGCGACCACGGCGTCGCGGCCGCCGGGGTCTCCGCCTTCCCCCAGGCGGTCACCGCCGAGATGGTGAAGAACTTCGCCCGCGGCGGGGCGGCCATCAGCGTGCTCGCCCGGGCCCTGGGCGCCACCCTGGAGGTGGTGAACCTCGGCACCGTCCACCCCACCGACGGCGTGGCGGGGGTGCAGGAGCTGCGCCTGGGGCCGGGCACGGCCGATTTCACGCAGGCGCCCGCCATGAGCCTGGAGCAGTGCACCCGGGCCCTGCACGCCGGCCGCCACAGCGCCGAGCGCGCCCGGCTCGCCGGGGCCCAGCTCTACCTGGGCGGCGAGATGGGCATCGCCAACACCACGGCCGCGGCGGCACTCGCCTGCGCCCTGCTCGGCGAGGCCCCGGAGCGCCTCGCCGGCCCCGGCACCGGCCTGGACGCCACGGGGGTGGCGCGCAAGGCCGAGATCGTCCGCCGGGCCCTGGCGCTGCACCGGGCGCACCTCCATGACCCCTACGAGGCCCTGCGCCGCGTCTCGGGCTTCGAGATCGCCGCGCTCGCCGGGGCCTACCTCGCCTGCGCCAAGATGGGCCTGCCGGTGCTGGTGGACGGCTTCATCAGCACCGCCGCGGCGCTGGCCGCGGAGCGGCTCTGCCCCGGCACGGCGCAGTGGTTCCTCTACGGCCACGGCTCCGCCGAGCCGGGGCACGCCCGCATCCTCGCCGCCCTCGGGGCGAAGCCTCTGCTCGACCTGGGCCTGCGCCTGGGCGAGGGCAGCGGGGCGGCGGTGGCCGTGCCGCTGCTGCGATTGGCCTGCGCGCTGCACGACGGCATGGCCACCTTCGCCGAGGCGGGGGTGAGTGAGAAGCGGTGAAGAGTGAAGAGTGAAGAGTGAAGAGTGAAGAGTGAAAAGTGAAGCGACCTTGGTGACGGTGCTGCGCCACGGCGAGGTGGCGGGGCGCGCCCACGTCTTCCGGGGGGCCAGCGACGAGCCCCTGAGCGAGCGGGGGCGGGTGCAGATGCAGGGCGCGGTCGCGTGCCTGGCGGCGCCGCCCTTCGACCGCGTCGCCGCCTCGCCCTTGGCGCGCTGCCGCGACTTCGCCCGGGCCCTGGCCGAGGCGCGCGGGCTGCCCTTCGACGTCCTGCCGGACCTGCGCGAGATGCACTTCGGCGCCTTCGAGGGCCTCACCGGCGCGGAGGCGGCCGCGGCGCATCCGGCCGCCTTCGAGGCCCTGTCGCAGTGGCGCAGCGAGGCCGAGGCGCCGGGCGGCGAGCGCCTGGACGCCTTCCGCGACCGGGTGCTGGCCGCCTGGGAGGCGTGGCTCGCGGCCGCGGGCGGCCGCCACTGCCTGCTGGTGACCCACGCCGGGGTCATGCGGGTGCTGCTGCAGCACGTCCTCGGCCTGCCGGACCAGCATCTGTGGCGCCTCGCCCTGCCCGAGGCCGCCCATTTCCGCCTCTCCTGCCTGGCGGGCCACGCCCCCATCCTCCTGAGCCTGAACGGGCCATGCGCGGATTCCTCCTCGCCCTCCGCTTCCTGACCCGCCTGCCGGCACCGGCGGTGCCGGATGCCGATGCGGACGCGCTGCGCCGCTCGGCGCTCTGGTTCCCGGCCGTGGGGCTCGTCCTCGGGGGGCTGCTCGCCGGGGTGTGGTGGGCGGCCGGCCGCCTCGACCCCTGGCTCGCCGCCCTGCTGACCCTGGTCGCCTGGGTGTGGGCGACCGGCGCCCTGCATCTGGACGGCCTGGCCGACACCTTCGACGCCCTGGGGGCGGCGCACGGCGACCGGGCACGCCTGCTCGAGGTGCTGGCGGACCCGCACCTGGGCAGCTTCGGCGCCGTCGCCCTCGTCCTGCAGCTCGCGGCCAAGCTCGTGCTCCTGGCCCTGGCCGCCGAGCAGGGGGTGTCGCCCTGGGCCTTGCTGCTCGTCCCGGCCTGGGCCCGCCTGGGGGCGCTGTGGTGGGGCCGGTCGCTGCCGCCGCTCAAGCCCGGGCTGGGCGAGCGCTTGGCCTGGCGGGGCGGGCGCGGCGCGATGCTCGTCTGGCTCGCGCTCCTCGCCCTCGCCAGCCTGCCGCACCCCGGCCTCTGGGCGGCGCCCCTGGCCCTGTGGTCCTGGCGGCGCTTCCTGCGGGTGAAGCTGGGCGGCATGAGCGGCGACTGCCTGGGCGCGGGGGTGGAGGTGGTGGAGAGCCTGCTGCTGGCGCTGGTCCTGGTTGCGGGCCTGCATTGAGGCCAAGAGGGGTGAGCGGGTTTGAGCGCCCGGAAGCGCTGTCTATGATGGGAAATCGGGATCGCTGTGACGCCGCCCCCAAGGCGCACCCTGCCTCAGACGAGAAGGCCTGCATATGGATACATCCGCGCAATGCCGGTGGGATCGCGAGCAGGACACGCCAGGGGGCGCGGGCCGGGCGCTCGTGGTCGACGATCAGCCGCTGCAGCGCCACCTGCTGAAGTCGGCCCTGGAGGCGGACGGCTTCCGGGTGTGCGAGGCCCGGGATGGCGGGGAGGCCCTGGCGCTCGCCCGGCGCGCGCCGCCGGACATCGTGGTCAGCGACATCATGATGCCGGGCATGGACGGCTTCGCCCTGTGCTATGAGTGGACCCGGGACGAGAGCCTCAAACACATCCCCTTCGTCTTCTACACGGCAAGCTATCCGGAAAGCGGCGAGTTCGGCCGCCACCTCGGGGCCGTGCGCTATCTGCTCAAGCCGATGGAGGCCGGGCTTCTGCGGCAGGAACTGCGCGCGGTGCTGGCCGACGCCGGCCGAACCCGTACAGGGACCTGGCCCGTCCTCGACGAGTCGGGCTTCGTCCGCCGCCACAACGCCGAGCTCGCGCGCAAGCTGGAGGCCAAGGTGAAGGAGCTGGAGCGGGCCTATGCCGAGTTGGCGGCCAAGGAGGCGGGCTACCGCCTGCTGTTCCAGAGCAACCCCCTGCCGATGTGGGTGTACGAGATCGAGACCCTGCGCTTCCTGGCGGTGAACGAGGCCGCGATCCGCCGTTACGGCTACAGCCGCGAGGAGTTCCTCGCCATGACCATCGCCGACATCCGCCCGGCCGACGAGCTGTCGCGCCTGCTGGAGAACGTGGCCCGGGTCGGGGAGGGCATGGACGAGGCCGGGCTCTGGCGCCATCGCAGGAAGGACGGCGCGCTCATCGATGTGGAGATCACCGCCCACGCCCTCGGCTTCGAAGGCCGGCGGGCGGAGATGGTGGTGGCGGTGGACGTGACCGAGCAGCTCCGGGCGGAGTCGGAGGTCAAGCGCCAGGTGGCCCGCCTGGAACATTCACGGGAGGCCACCATCGAGGCCATCGCCCGCATCGAGGAGATCCGCGACCCGTACACCTCCGGCCACGAACGCCGGGTCGGCGACCTGGCCGCGGCGATCGGCGCCGAGCTGGGCCTGCCGGAGGAGGCCGTGCACGGCCTCAAGGTGATCGGCTACCTGCACGACGTGGGCAAGATCGGCCTGCCCGCCGAGATCCTGGCCAAGCCGGGCCGCATCAACGAAATCGAGTTCAGCCTCATCAAGCAGCATTGCCGGGAGGGTTACGAGATCCTGAAGAAGGTGGAGTTCCCCTGGCCGGTGGCCCAGGTGGCGCTGCAGCACCACGAGCGCCTGGACGGCTCGGGCTACCCCGGTGGGCTCAAGGGCGACGCCATCCTGCTGGAGGCGCGCATCGTCGCCGTGGCCGACGTGGTGGAGGCCATCGCCTCCCACCGGCCCTACCGTCCGGCCCGGGGCTGCAAGGCGGCGCTGGAGGAGATCGAACGCAACGCCGGGCGGCTCTACGACCCCGAGGTGGCGGCGGCCTGCCTGCGGCTGTTCCGGGAAAAGGCCTACGTCCTGCCCGACCCCGGGTAGAATCCCGGGCTTTGCCGCCGCCCATCCGCCATGCCCGGGTTTTACGCCGTCGTCCCCGCCCGCTACGCCTCCACGCGCCTGCCCGGCAAGCCGCTGCTGGACATCGCCGGCAAGCCCATGGTGGTCCGGGTGGCCGAGCGCGCGCGGGCGAGCGGCGCCAAGGAGGTCTGGGTCGCCACCGACCACGAGGGCGTGGCCGCGGCGGTGAAGGCGCACGGCTTCGAGGTCTGCATGACCTCGATCGACTGCGCCTCCGGCACCGACCGGCTCGCCGAGGTGGCGGCGCAGCTCGCCTGGGCCGACGACGCGGTGGTGGTCAACGTCCAGGGCGACGAGCCGCTCGTCGACCCGGCCCTCGTCCGCGCCACCGCCGAGACCCTGGCCGGCCGGCCGGAGGCCGCCATCGCCACGGTCTGCCACCCCCTGCACGACATCGGGGAGGTGATGAGCCCCAACGTGGTCAAGGTGGTGACCGGCCGCGACGGCCATGCCCTCTACTTCAGCCGCGCGCCCATCCCCTGGGCACGGGATGCCTGGGCCGACACCCCCCTCGCCGGGGTGCCCGAAGGGCTCCCCGTATACCGCCACGTCGGGCTCTACGCCTACCGCGCGGGCTTTCTGCGGGCCTATCCGGGGCTGGAGCGTCCGGCCATCGAGGCCTTCGAGTCCCTGGAGCAGCTGCGCGCCCTGTGGCACGGCTACCGCATCGCCGTGCTGGTGACCGAAGCACCCAGTCCGCCCGGGGTCGACACCCAGGCGGACCTGGACACGGTGCGGCGGATCATGGCTACAATGGATTGACCGCGCGCGCCGCGCGACCGAGCCGAAGCCGAGCATGCCCCGAGCCAAGACCCTGCTGCTGATCGCCATGATGCTGTGGCTGCCCATGAAGGGCGTGCTGGCCATCGCCATGCCGACCTGCCCCGGCGAGTCGCCCGCGGTGCAGATGGCGGCCGGGTCGACGGAGCACGGCGGCTGCCACGGCGCGCAGAGGGGGCACGAGGGCGACCGGCCCGCCTTACCCCACGTCAGCTGCGACCACTGCATGAACTGCTACCTCTCGGTGGCGCCCTTCCTCACGGCCGAACCCATCCCGGCCGCCTCGCCCCGGCCCGACGTGCCCGTCGTCGCCGGGGCGGAATCCTTCCTCTCCCGCACCCCCGCTCCCCTCGATCGACCTCCTCTAGCGTCGTAACGCCGGACGCGCATCGCGATGCGCGGCGGCGGCCATGGGCCGTCCGCCGGCGTGTGGCGCGTCCCCGAGCCGTCCTGCGCCGCCGGCCCGTCCGAGGCGCAGGTGTCGATGGCATCGGTCCTGTCCTGTGCGGCGGCCGATGTGCCGAGGAGTCCCCGATGAGAAAGTCGTTCACGAAATATGCCCTGGCGTTCTCGCTGGGCGCGCTGGCTTCGTCCCCGGCCCTGGCGGCCGAGCGGGTGGAGGTCTACAAGAGCCCGACCTGCGGCTGCTGCAGCCTGTGGGTGGACCACCTGAAGCAGAACGGCTTCGAGGTCGTCACCCGCGACGTCGCGGACCCGGGCGCCTACAGGAGCCGCTTCGGCGTGCCCGCGGACCTGGGCTCCTGCCATACCGCCCGGGTGGGCGGCTACACCGTCGAGGGTCATGTGCCGGCGCAGGAGATCAGGCGCCTGCTCGCCGAGCGGCCCCGCGCCGCGGGGCTGGCCGTGCCGGCCATGCCCATGGGCTCGCCCGGCATGGAAGGGCCGCGCCGCGACCCCTACCGCGTGCTGCTCTTCGACAGCCAGGGGCGCTACCGGACCTGGGCCCGCTACTAGGCCGGGCCCATGCGCCTATCGAACCGGAATCCGCAGATGGCACAGATGGACACAGATGACACCCTGCCCATTGCCTCAGGAAAGATTGTTAGTGAAATCAAGCCTCTGAATCATCTGCGCAACTCTGCGTTCATCTGTGGATGACAGATTATTTTCTGGATCAATCGCAAAGGGACACGGGCATGCAACAACGACTGCACGCAATCGCCCTCGCCGCCGGTCTCGCCGCGCTGCTGACGGCACCGCCGTCGCGGGCCGAGGAGACAGGCCTGGGGGCCACGCTGCCGCCCCTGCTGGAGCTGCTCGACAGCCGCAGCCCCGAGCTGCAGGCCATGCAGTTGGAGAGCGAGGCGGCGCGCAGCCGCATCTACCCGGCCGGAGCCCTGCCGGACCCGATGTTCGCCCTGGAGCTCAGGGACATCCCCCGGGACGACCCGACGCTGTGGCCCAGCGAGGTGGGCAGCACCCGCTACCAGATCCGCCAGACCTTCCCCCTCTGGGGCAAGCGCGATCTCGGCCGCCGGGCGGCCGAGGCCGGCGCGGCGGGCGCCGAGGCCCAGCGCGACGCGGTGCGGTTGGAGCTGCGCGCGCGCCTCAAGACCCTCTACAGCCAGTATGTCGCGGCGCACCAGACGCGGCGCGTCAACGAGGAGCTCCGGGCGGTGCTGGACGGGCTGGAGAAGGTGGCCCGGGCCCGTTACGAGACCGGGCTCGCGCCGCAGCAGGACGTGATCCGCGCCCAGGCCGAGCGCAGCCTGCTCGACAACGACCTGATCGAGGCGGAATCCGAACGCAGGCGCGCCGCCGCCCGGCTCAATGCCCTGCTCGCGCGCCCGGCGGGCGCCGCCCTGGCCGTCCCTCAGGGCTTCCCGGCCCTGCCTCGGCGGGAGACGGAATTTTCCGCGCTGCGCGCCGCGGTGCTGGAGAAGAATCCGCGGCTCGCCGCAGCCGCGGCGCAGATCGAGGCCAGCCGGCGCAACGAGGCGCTGGTGCACCAGAACCGCTATCCCGACCTCACCGTGGCGGTGGCCCCCATCCAGACCGGCAGCCGCTTCGACATGTGGGAGCTGATGTTCGAGGTGAACATCCCCCTGCAGCAGGAGACCCGCCGTGCCCGGGAGCGCGAGGCCGCGGCGCTGCGCCGCGCGGCCGAGGCGCGCCGCGAGGCGGCGGCGAACGAACTCGTGGGCGAGCTGGATCAGGCGCTCGCCGCCTACGAGACCGCCGCCCACCACGGCCACCTGCTGCGCCATACCCTGCTGCCCCAGACTGAGCTCGCCTTCCAGTCGGCCCTGGCGAGCTACCGGACGGGCCGGGTGGACTTCGCCACCCTGCTGGACGCCCAGCGCCAGATCCGCGGCACGCGGCTCGCCATCGTCAAGACCGAATCCGAGAGCCGCATGTGGCTCGCCGAGATCGAACGCATCGCCGGAGAAGCGCCATGAACACGAACCCCGTCGTCTTTGCCATCGCCCTGGCCGTCGCCGCAGGGGGCGCCTTCGTCGCAGGTCGCTACACCGCCGGCGGGCACGCCGCGCCCACCGGCCAGGCGGACGCCGGCGTGTCCGGCGCGACCCAGGAACGCAAGATCCTCTACTACCGCAACCCCATGGGCCTGCCCGACACCTCGCCGGTGCCGAAGAAGGACCCCATGGGCATGGACTACCTCCCGGTCTACGAGGGCGAGGACGAGGCGGCGGAGGCGGCCGGCACCGTCAAGCTCAGCGCCCAGAAGATCCAGAAGCTCGGCGTGCGCACGGCCCTGGCCGAGGAGCGCTCGCTCACCCGCACGCTGCGCGCGGTGGGCACCCTGGAGGTGGACGAGCGCGGACTCTACACCGTGGCGCCCAAGTTCGAGGGCTGGATCGAGCGCCTCCACGTCAACACCACGGGGCAGGCGGTGCGCCGCGGCGAGGCCCTCATGGAGGTGTATGCGCCGGAGCTGGTCTCGGCCCAGCGCGAATACCTCATCGCCCACGGGGGCGGCAAGGCGCTCGCGCAGGCGACGGAGGAGGCGCGCTCGGGCTTTAAGGAGCTCTCCGAGGCGGCGCTCACCCGCCTCAGGTACTGGGACGTGAGCGAGGCCCAGATCCGACGCCTCGCCGAGACCGGCGAGGTGAGGCGCACCCTGACGCTCGTCTCGCCGGCCTCGGGGGTGGTGCTGGAACTGCCCCCCATGGCGGGCAGGCGCTTCATGGCGGGCGAGCCCCTGTACAAGATCGCCGACCTCTCCCGGCTTTGGCTGATCGCGGAGGTCTTCGAGCAGGACCTCGCCCAGGTGCGGGTCGGCCAGCGCGCCCGGTTCACGGTCGAGGCCTATCCCGACCGCGCCTTCGAGGGCCGGGTCGCCTTCGTCTATCCCACGCTCGACCCGCAGACGCGCACGGTCAAGGTGCGCATCGAGCTGCCCAACCCCAAGGGCCTGCTCAAGCCGGCCATGTTCGGCACGGTGGAGCTGGCCACGGGCGCGGCGCGGCCGGTGCTCGCGGTGCCCGAGTCGGCGGTGATCGACAGCGGCAGGCGCCGGGTCGTGCTCATCGACCGCGGCGAGGGCCGCTTCGAGCCGCGCGAGGTGCAGACGGGCTCCCGCGGCGACGGCTGGGTGGAGGTGAGGGAGGGCGTGAAGGCGGGCGAGGCCGTGGTGGTCGCCGCCAACTTCCTCATCGACGCCGAGGCCAACCTCAAGGCCGCCCTCAGCGCCTTCGAGGCGCCGAGGCACCAGACCCATGCCGCCGAGGCGAAGGTGGAGGTCATCGATGAGGCCTCGAAGAGCCTCACCCTCACCCACGGCCCGATCGCGAGCCTCGGCTGGCCGGCGATGACCATGGACTTCGGCGTGGCCGACCCGGCGCTCTTCAAGGGCCTGAAGCCGGGTGCGGACATCGCGATCGAGTTCGAGGACCGCGGCGACGGCGAGTACGTCGTCACCCGCGTGAGGAAGAACGTCGCGAAGCGACACGATAGCCCCCCTCTCCCGCCTGCGGGAGAGGGTCGGGGTGAGGGGGCCAAGCCGGCTGCCGGCCACAAGGGGCACTGACATGCTCGCGCGCCTCATCGAATGGTCGGCCCGCAACGTCTTCCTGGTCCTGCTCGCCACGGCCTTCGTCGTCGCGGCCGGCGTCTACGCCGTGCTGAAGACGCCTCTGGACGCCCTGCCGGACCTCTCCGACGTGCAGGTCATCCTGTACACGGAGTACCCCGGCCAGGCCCCGCAGGTGGTCGAGGACCAGGTGACCTACCCGCTCACCACGGCCATGCTCGCCGTGCCCAGGTCCAAGGTGGTGCGCGGCTTCTCCTTCTTCGGGGCCTCCTTCGTCTACGTCATCTTCGAGGACGGCACCGACATCTACTGGGCCCGCTCGCGGGTGCTGGAGTACCTCAACTTCGCCTCGAACCGGCTGCCCAGGAACGTCTCGCCCTCCCTGGGGCCGGACGCGACCGGCGTGGGCTGGGTCTACCAGTACGTGGTGGAAGGCGCGCAGCGGACGCTCGCCGAGCTGCGCACCATCCAGGACTGGTTTGTGCGCTACCAGCTCACCAAGGCCGAGGGCGTGGCGGAGGTGGCCTCGATCGGCGGCTTCGTGCAGCAGTACCAGGTCACCGTCGACCCCAGGAGGCTGCAGGCCTACCGCGTGCCGCTCTCGAAGGTGATGGAGGTCGTCCGCGCGGGCAACCAGGACGTCGGCGGCCGCGTGGTGGAGATGAGCGAGACCGAGTACATGGTGCGCGGCCGGGGCTATCTGCGCGGCGTGGCCGACCTCGAGCGCCTGGTGGTCAAGGCCGAGGGCGGCGTGCCCGTGCTGCTGCGCGACGTCGCCCGCGTGGAGCTCGCCCCGGACGAGCGCCGCGGCCTGACGGAGCTCAACGGCGAGGGCGAGGTCGTCTCCGGCATCGCCGTGGCCCGCTACGGCGAGAACGCCCTCGAGGTGATCGGGAACCTCAAGGCGAAGCTCGCGGAGATCGCCCCGGGCCTGCCCGCGGGGGTGGAGATCCGGACGGTCTACGACCGCTCCGACCTCATCCACCGCGCCATCGACAACCTGAAGCGCACCCTGATCGAGGAGTCCCTCATCGTCGCCCTGGTCTGCGTGGTCTTCCTGCTGCACGTGAGGAGCGCCCTGGTCGCGATCCTGATGCTGCCCGTGGGGGTGCTCATCGCCTTCATCGTCATGCACCTGCAGGGCATCAACGCCAACATCATGAGCCTGGGCGGCATCGCCATCGCCATCGGGGCCATGGTGGACGCGGCCATCGTCATGATCGAGAACGCCCACAAGCACCTGGAGCGCGCGCCCCCCGACGCGCCGCGCCTGCCGATCCTGATCGAGGCCTGCCGCGAGGTGGGCCCGGCGCTCTTCTTCTCGCTGCTCGTCATCACCGTCTCCTTCCTCCCGGTATTCACCCTGGAGGCGCAGGAGGGGCGGCTCTTCGCGCCGCTCGCCTACACCAAGACCTATGCCATGGCCGGCGCGGCCCTGCTCTCGGTGACCCTGGTGCCGGCGCTGATGCTGCTCTTCGTCCGCGGCCGCATCCTGCCCGAGCGCAAGAACCCGGTGAACCGCTTCCTCATCTGGGGCTACCGGCCGGTGATCGCCTGGGTGCTGCGGCGCAAGGCCCTGAGCGTGGCGCTGGCGGTGGTCGCCATGGCCGCCACCGCCTGGCCGGCGAGCCGCCTGGGGGTCGAGTTCATGCCCACGCTCAACGAGGGCACGCTCTTCTACATGCCCACCTCCCTGCCGGGCATGTCCGTGGCCAAGGCCGCCGAGGTGCTCGCCAGCCAGAACCGCATCATCAAGGGCTTTCCCGAGGTCGAGTCGGTGATCGGCAAGGCCGGGCGCGCGGCCACCGCCACCGACCCCGCCCCCGTGGAGATGTTCGAGACGGTGATCAACCTCAAGCCCGAGAGCGAGTGGCGGCCGGGCATGGACGTGGACAGGCTCATCAGCGAGATGGACCGCGCGCTGCAGTTCCCGGGCATCGCCAACTCCTGGACCATGCCCATCAAGGCGCGCATCGACATGCTCGCCACGGGCATCCGCACGCCCGTCGGGATCAAGGTCTTCGGCACGGACCTGGCGCAGATGGAGCGCCTCGCCAAGGCCGTGGAGGCGGTGGTGAAGACCGTGCCGGGCACCAGCTCGGCCTACGCGGAGAGGATCACCGGCGGCTACTACCTCAACATCGAGCCCGACCACGATCGGCTCGCCCGCTACGGCCTGCCGGTGGGCGAGCTGCAGATGGTGGTGAGCGCGGCCCTGGGCGGCGAGCTGCTCACCACCACGGTGGAGGGGCGCGAGCGCTTCGGCGTCATCGTGCGCTATCCGCGGGAGCTCAGGGACAGCCCCGAGGCCATCGCCAGCGAGGTGCTGGTGCCGGTGATGGGGGGTACCCAGGTGCCGCTGGGGCAGCTCGCGCGGGTGAGCGTCGCCCAGGGCGCGCCGGCCATCCGCACCGAGAACGCGCTGCTCTCGGCCTACATCTACGTGGACATCCGCGGCCGCGACATCGGCTCCTACGTGCGCGAGGCCCGCGAGCGGGTGGCCGGGGAGGTCGCCTTCCCGCCCGGCTACTACGTCACCTGGAGCGGCCAGTACGAATACCTGGAGCGGGCCATGGAGAGGCTCAAGATCGTGGTGCCGCTCACCGGGGCGATCATCTTCCTGCTCCTCTACCTCAACTTCCGGCGCCTGACCGAGACCCTGATCGTCATGCTCTCCGTGCCCTTCGCCCTGGTGGGCGGGGTGTGGCTCATGTGGCTGCTGGGCTACAACCTGAGCGTCGCGGTGGTGGTGGGCTTCATCGCGCTCGCCGGCGTGGCGGCGGAGACCGGGGTGGTGATGCTGATCTACCTCGACCACGCCCTCAACGAAATCCGCGCCCGCTGCCGGGCCGAGGGGCGTGCCATGCGGCCTGCGGACCTCTACGAGGCGATCATGGTCGGGGCGGTGGAGCGGGTGCGGCCCAAGATGATGACCGTGGCGGCGATCACGGCGGGCCTGTTGCCCATCATGTGGTCGAGCGGGGCGGGCTCCGAGGTCATGCGCCGCATCGCCGCGCCCATGATCGGCGGCATGGTCACCTCCACCCTGCTCACCCTGTTCGTGATCCCGGCGGTCTATGCGCTCATCAAGGAGCGCGGGCTGGGGAAGGGGGAAGGGTGAAGGGGGAAGGGAGCGGTTTCGGCCTGGGGGATCAGTCTTTCTTATGGGCGGCGGCCTCGCGAGAAGTCAGGGGGATCCTTGCGCCATGCCGCGCAGGGGGCCCTTGCGCGCATTCGGGACGATAACCTCCATTTATATTCGAATATAAAAAATTAACTACCCTTGGCGGGATGGGTTGAATACCCTCTCTAACCTCTTACCCATCGCTTCTCAACCCGCAGCATCTGGAGACATCCCCATGCGACTGATTCTTCTCGGCGGCCCCGGCGCGGGCAAAGGCACCCAGGCGAACTACATCAAGGAGCGCTACGGCATCCCGCAGATCTCCACGGGTGACATGCTGCGTGCCCACGTCAAGGCCGGCACCGAGTTGGGCGTGAAGGCCAAGGCGATCATGGATGCGGGCGGCCTGGTCTCCGACGACATCATCATCGGCATGGTCAAGGAGCGCCTCAAGGAGGCCGACTGCAAGAACGGCTACCTCTTCGACGGCTTCCCCCGCACCATCCCCCAGGCCGAGGCCATGAAGGCCGCCGGCGTGCCCATCGACGCCGTGGTCGAGATCGACGTGCCCGACGCGGAGATCATCAAGCGCATGTCCGGCCGCCGCGTGCACGTGGCCTCGGGCCGCACCTACCATGTGGTGTTCAACCCGCCCAAGGTGGCCGGCAAGGACGACGTCACCGGCGAGGACCTGATCCAGCGCGACGACGACAAGGAAGAGACCGTGAAGAAGCGCCTCGACGTCTACCACGCCCAGACAGAGCCCCTGGTGAAGTACTACGGCGACTGGGCCGCCACCGGCGACGCCAATGCGCCCAAGTACTTCAGGATCCCGGGCGTGGGCACCGTGGACGGCATCCGCGACGCCTGCTTCGCCGCCCTCGATTCCGTCAAGAAGTAATGCCGATCCCGGACTTCAGCGACGCCGAGCTGAGACTCGTGCACGCCGCGCTCAAGGAGCGCTACGGGCACGAGGTGGAGGTGCAGGAGGTGGAGACCGAGATCCGCCTGCACCCGGCCGACCGCGAGCTGACCGTCTGCCCGGCGCTGTACTGGAAAGAGGAAGGCTGCAACGTCGTGGTCTCCAAGACCGGGGTGGACAAGTTCCGCAGCATGTTCTTCTGGTCCGTCAAGGACCGCTTCGCCACGGGCAAAGAGGAATACGACAACCTGGGCGACTGCGTGGTGACCACGCTCAAGATGCAGGAAGAGGCGGCGCACCGCCGCGTGCAGGAAGGCGGCGCCTGATCGGTTCAGAGACAAACGCGGGTCTCCCGGGATTCGCGTTTTCGCTTCGAGGTATGTGAGGAGATACGGCATGGCCAGGAAAAATGCGTTCTACGCCCAGTCCGGCGGCGTCACCGCGGTGATCAACGCCTCCGCCTGCGGCGTCATCGAGACCGCGCGCAAGCACAAGGACAAGATCGGCAAGGTCTACGCCGGCCGCAACGGCATCATCGGCGCGCTCACCGAGGACCTGATCGACACCGGCAAGGAGAGCGACGCGGCCATCGCCGCCCTGCGCTCCACCCCGTCGGGCGCCTTCGGCTCCTGCCGTTTCAAGCTGAAGTCCCTGGAGCAGAACAAGCGCGAATACGAGCGCCTGATCGAGGTCTTCAAGGCCCACAACATCGGCTACTTCTTCTACAACGGCGGCGGCGACTCTGCCGACACCTGCTACAAGGTGTCCCAGCTGTCCGAGACGATGGGCTACCCGGTGCAGGCCATCCACGTGCCCAAGACCGTGGACAACGACCTGCCCATCACCGACTGCTGCCCCGGCTTCGGCTCCGTGGCCAAGTACATCGCAGTAAGCACCCTGGAAGCGAGCTATGACGTGCGCTCCATGGCCAAGACCTCGACCAAGGTCTTCGTCATCGAAGTGATGGGCCGGCACGCCGGCTGGATCGCCGCCGCCGGCGGCCTGGTCGAGGACCAGGGAATTCCAGTCGTCATCCTGTTCCCCGAGATCGAGTTCGACCAGAAGCGCTTCCTGGCCAAGGTGGACGCCAACGTCAAGCAGTTCGGCTACTGCACCGTGGTGGTCTCCGAGGGCTGCCACTACCCCGACGGCACCTTCCTCGCCGAGCAGGGCACCCGCGACGCCTTCGGCCACGCCCAGCTGGGCGGCGCAGCCCCGGTGGTCGCCAACATGATCAAGGACGCCCTGGGCCACAAGTTCCACTGGGCCGTGGCCGACTACCTGCAGCGCGCCGCCCGCCACATCGCCTCCAAGACCGACGTGAAGCAGGCCTACGAGCTGGGCAAGAAGGCCGTGGAGCTCGCCATCAAGGGCCACAACTCGGTCATGCCCACCGTGGACCGCATCTCCGACAGCCCCTACAAGTACAAGATCGGCATGGCGCCGCTGTCCAAGGTGGCCAACGTCGAGAAGTTCATGCCGCGCGACTTCATCACCAAGGACGGCTTCGGCATCACGCCCAAGTGCAAGCGCTACCTCACGCCGCTGATCCAGGGCGAGGACTATCCGAAATATGCCGACGGCCTGCCCCAGTACGTGACCCTGAAGAACGTGGCGGTGGCGAAGAAGCTGCCGGAGTTCAAGCTCTGATGTGCGGGGAGTGGGGAATGGGGAGTAGGGAGTGGGCAATTCCCACTACCCACTTCCTACTACCCACTCACCAACCATGACCCTCGACCGCGCCCGCCAGCTCCTGAAGGTGCAGGCCGACTTCGGCGGCTTCTACAACGCCAACTCGGCCAAGCTGATCCTCTCCGAGGTGCAGCGCGAGCACGGCCAGGAGGCGGTGGACATGCTGATCCGGGAGCTGCGCCTGGACCAGATCTTCGGCTTCGAGCCCGGCACCCGCTTCGAGGGCGGGTTGGCCATAGGGAAATCTTAAGGGCGCAGAGGAATTTTTGATGTGACAAAGCGGATCAGTACATCCTAATGTACTGATGTGTAGCTTTTTCGTGCAGTGCGTTCAGTGTGGGAGCCGGGTTCACCGGCCGTCGCCATAGGGGTGCCGGCAGGGTCCTCGCAAGAAAGGAGACGAAGCGATGAGTGAAGGTCTGGTGTTCGCCCTCGTGGCGGCGGGATTGGCCCTGGTCTACGGGGTCTTGTCGATACGGTGGATCCTGGCGCTGCCCACGGGCAACGAGCGCATGCGGGAGATCTCCGCCGCGGTGCAGGAGGGGGCGCAGGCCTATCTCAAGCGGCAGTACACCACCATCAGCGTGGTCGGCGTGGTGCTGTTCGTGCTCATCGCCATCTTCCTGCACATGTCCACCGCCATCGGCTTCGCGCTGGGCGCGGTGCTGTCCGGCGCGGCCGGCTTCATCGGCATGAACGTCTCCGTGCGCGCCAACGTGCGCACCGCCCAGGCGGCGAGCCAGGGCCTCAACGCGGCGCTCAACGTGGCCTTCCGCGGCGGCGCCATCACCGGCCTGCTGGTGGTCGGCCTGGGCCTGCTGGGCGTGGCCGGCTACTACGCCGTGCTCCAAGGCATGGGCATGAGCAGCATGGACGCCGTGCACGCCCTGGTGGGCCTGGGCTTCGGCGGCTCGCTGATCTCCATCTTCGCGCGTCTGGGCGGCGGCATCTTCACCAAGGGCGCCGACGTCGGCGCCGACCTGGTGGGCAAGGTCGAGGCCGGCATCCCCGAGGACGACCCGCGCAATCCCGCCGTGATCGCCGACAACGTGGGCGACAACGTGGGCGACTGCGCCGGCATGGCCGCCGACCTGTTCGAGACCTATGCCGTGACCATCATCGCCACCATGCTCCTGGGCGGCCTGATGGTGGCCGGCGCGAGCGCGGCCGATGCCGTGATCTACCCGCTGGTGCTGGGCGGCGTCTCGATCATCGCCTCCATCATCGGCTCCTACTTCGTCAAGGCGCGCGAGGGCGGCAAGATCATGAACGCCCTGTACCGCGGCCTGGCGGTGTCCGGCGTGATCGCCGTGGTGGCCTTCTACCCGGTGACCACCATGATGCTGGGCGACGGCCTGACCATGGCGGACGGCAGCGTGCTCTCGGCCACCAACCTCTACCTGGCCGCGCTCATCGGTCTCGCGCTGACCGCCGCCATGGTGTGGATCACCGAGTACTACACCGCGACCGAGTTCAAGCCGGTGCGCCACATCGCCGAGGCCTCGACCACCGGCCACGGCACCAACATCATCGCCGGCCTGGGCGTGTCGATGAAGTCCACCGCCGCGCCGGTGCTGGCCGTGTGCCTGTCGATCTGGGCCGCCTACAGCCTCGGCGGCCTGTACGGCATCGCCATCGCCGCCACCACCATGCTGTCCATGACCGGCATCATCGTGGCGCTCGACGCCTACGGCCCCATCACCGACAACGCCGGCGGCATCGCCGAGATGGCCAACCTGCCGGAAGAGATCCGCAACATCACCGATCCGCTCGACGCCGTGGGCAACACCACCAAGGCCGTGACCAAGGGCTACGCCATCGGCTCGGCGGGTCTGGCCGCCCTGGTGCTGTTCGCCGACTACACCCACGCCCTGGAGGCCAAGACGGGGGTCAGCATGGCCTTCGACCTGTCCAACCACATGGTCATCATCGGCCTGTTCATCGGCGGCCTGGTCCCCTATCTGTTCGGCTCCATGGCCATGGAGGCGGTCGGCCGCGCCGCCGGCTCGGTGGTGGTGGAGGTGCGCCGCCAGTTCCGCGAGATCCCCGGCATCATGGAAGGCCGCGCCAAGCCCGAGTACGGCACCTGCGTGGACATGCTGACCAAGGCCGCGATCAAGGAGATGATGATCCCCTCGCTGCTGCCCGTGCTGGTGCCCGTGCTGGTCGGCCTCATCCTGGGGCCGCAGGCCCTGGGCGGCGTGCTGCTCGGCACCATCGTCACCGGCATCTTCGTGGCCATCTCCATGACCACCGGCGGCGGCGCCTGGGACAACGCCAAGAAGTACATCGAGGAAGGCAACTACGGCGGCAAGGGCTCGGATGCCCACAAGGCCGCGGTGACCGGCGACACCGTCGGCGACCCCTACAAGGACACCGCCGGCCCCGCCGTGAACCCCTTGATCAAGATCATCAACATCGTCGCCCTGATGATCGTGCCCCTGCTGTAAGGGCGGGCCGGGCGCAGGGGACGGGCCGGGGCAACCCGGCCCGTTTTCGTTTAACCTTCACATCGCGAAGCGCCCCTGCCGGGCGCGGCGCTTTTTCCAGACCGACAACAAGAGGCGTGTGTCATGGGCCGTCGTCGAGTTCTCCTCATCGCCATGGCGGCGCTCGTCCTGGCCGCCGCCGCCGCATTGCTGCTCCTGCCGTGGGGCGGGGGGGCGCCGCCGCAGCGGGTGGCCTGCCAGGATCTGCACCAGGGCTGCGCGATGCGCCTGGACGGGCGGGAGCTGACCGTGGGCGTCAGCGGCGAGCTCAGGGCGCTGCAGGCCTTCGAGCTGTGGGTGCGCGCGGCGGGGGCGCGGCGGGTCGAGGCCCGCTTCGACATGGTCGAAATGAACATGGGCTTCAATCTCTACACCCTGCGCCCGGACGCCGAGGGCGTGTTCAGGGCACGGGTGACGCTCCCGGTGTGCGTCTCCGGCCGCCGTGACTGGCTGATGACCCTGGAGGTGGACGGCCGCCGGGTCGAGGTGCCCTTCTCCACCGAGCTGTAGCCGGCCCGGCCCAGGAGTGCGGCAAATTGACGCAGGTCAATGCCCGGTCTATAAGTCAGATATACCTTTAACCGATCCACTTGTCTGATTGGAGGCGACCGTGAGCAAGGACAACAACCCCAACAAGAACCCCGAGCTGCTGCAGGACGCGGATCGGCGCAAGTTTCTCAACACCGCCGCGCTGGCGGGCCTGGCGGGCGCCGGGCTGTCGGTGGGGCTCGCCGGCTGCAAGAAGCCGGAGGAGGCCGTGGCGGTCAAGGCCGCGGATGCGCACATCGAGCCCGGCCAGCTCGATCCCTACTACGGCATCTGGAGCGGCGGCCACTCCGGCGAGGTGCGCATCCTCGGCATCCCCTCGGGCCGCCAGATCAAGAAGCTCGGGGTGTTCGTGCCCGACGCCATGAGCGGCTGGGGCATCACCAACGAGTCCAAGAAGATCATGGGCACCAAGCCCGACGGCAGCCTCCTGTACACCACGGGCGACAGCCACCACGTGCACGGCTCCTACGCGAACGGCACCTACGACGGCAAGTACGCCTGGGTCAACGACAAGATCCACTCGCGCGTGGCCCGCATCCGGCTCGACGTCATGGAATGTGACAAGATCACGCACGTGCCCAATGTCCAGGGCATCCACGGCATCTTCCCGGACAAGCGCGACCCGGTGGATCCGAACCTCAACCGCACCACGCGGGTCTTCGTCGGCATGGAGTTCCACACCCCCCTGCCCAACGACGGACGCGACCTGGACGACCCGAGCAAGTACGGCTGCCTGTTCAGCTGCATCGACGCGGAGACCATGGAGATGCGCTGGCAGTGCCGGGTCGACGGCAACATGGACCTGACCGCCACCTCCTTCGACGGCAAGCTGGCGGCGTGCAACCAGTACAACACCGAGAACGGCGCGCATCTCGAGGACATGATGTCCCTCGAGCACGACGCCTGCGTGTTCTTCCACGTCGAGCGCATCGAGCGCGCGGTGAAGGAGGGCCGCTTCACCACCATCGGCGACTCCAAGGTGCCCGTGGTGGACGGCCGCAAGGAGGCCAACAAGGACCCCAGGGCGGCGCTCACCTGCTACGTGCCGGTGCCCAAGAACCCCCACGGTGTCAACGCCAGCCCCGACGGCAAGTATTTCATCTGCTCGGGCAAGCTCTCGCCCACGGCCACGGTGATCGACCTGGCGCTGGTGCTCAAGTGGTACAACGGCGACCTCAAGGAGCCGCGCGAGACCGTGGTGGCCGAGCCGGAGCTGGGCCTGGGGCCCCTGCACACGGCCTTCGACGGGCGCGGCAATGCCTTCACCACCCTCTTCCTCGACAGCCAGGTGGTGAAATGGGACGTGGAGGCCGCGATCAAGGCCTTCAAGGGCGACAAGGCGGCCAAGGTGGTGGTCGACCGCCTCGACGTCCATTACCAGCCGGGCCACATCAACGCCTCCATGTCCGAGACCATGGAGGCCGACGGCAAGTGGCTGTGCGTGGGCTGCAAGTTCTCCAAGGACCGCTTCCTGCCGGTGGGCCCGCTGCATCCGGAGAACGAGCAGATCATCGACATCACCGGCGAGAAGATGAAGCTCGTCCACGAGGCGCCGGTGCATCCCGAGCCCCACGACTTCATCATCATGACGCGCGACAAGATCAAGACCCGCCAGATCTACGACCTCGACGAGTTCCCCAACGCGGTGAAGGAAGACCGCGTGGAGCGCAAGGGCAACAAGGTCACGGTGTACATGACCTCGCAGGCGCCGAACTTCGGCCTGCGCGAGTTCAAGATCAAGCGCGGCGACGAGGTCACCCTCGTGGTCACCAACCTGGACAAGGTGGAGGACCTCACCCACGGCATCGCCATCCCCAAGCACGACATCAACTTCATCGTCAACCCGCAGGAAACCAAGTCGGTCACCTTCAAGGCGGACAAGCCCGGGGTGTACTGGATCTACTGCTCGCACTTCTGCCATGCGCTGCATCTGGAGATGCGCTCCCGCATGATCGTGGAGAGATGACCTACGTGATGTCCGGGACGGCCCTTCCCGGAGACGGGAAGGGCTGTTTTCTTTCCAGGGTGGTGCGTCGCCTGCACGCAGGGGCGGCCGCCCTGGCCTTGCTGCTCGCCGCGCTGAGCTTTCCGGCCGTGGCGCAGAGGACCGCCTACGAGGCGCCGCTGCCCGCCGAGATCAGGACCGATCCGGACCTCTGCGCCCACGTGCCCTGCACGGAGGTGCTGCCGGGCGCGGACAGCTTCTCGGTGCGCATGGGCCGGCCCGCCTACGTGGAGGCCTATCGCACGGTCGACGGCGAGAAGGCGCTGCTCGGCTACGTGTTCCTGTCCACGGACATCGTGGACATCCCCGCCTATTCGGGCAAGCCCGTGGTGACGCTGATCGGCATGGACACCCGCGGCATCATCGTGGGCGCGCGCATCCTGCGCCACAGCGAGCCCATCCTGCTGCTCGGCATCCCCGAGGCGGAGCTGACCAAGTTCGTCCTGCAGTACCTGGGCAAGTTCGTCGGCGACAAGATCGAGATCGGCAAGGTGCGCGAGGGCGAGGGCCACATCGGCCTCGACGCCATCACGGGCGCCACGGTGACGGTGATCGCGCAGAACCAGGTGATGCTGCGCTCGGGCGTGGCCATCGCGCGCCAGGTGGGCATCCTCAAGAGCGAGCCGAAGCCGCCGGCGCGCTTCACCCCGCTGGAGGAGAAGCGCACTTGGGATCAGATGGTGAAGGAGGGCAGCGTCCAGCGGCTGACGGTGCGGCACAAGGACCTCGGCCTGGAAGAGGCCAAGGAGCCCTTCATCGACATGTACTTCGGCTACCTCAACGCCCCCGTCCCGGGCCGCAGCCTGCTCGGCGACGCGGGCTATGCCAGCCTCATGGCGCGGCTCGCGCCCGACGAGCACGCCATCTTCATCGTGGCCAGGGGCACCGACTCCTTCAAGGGCTCGGGCTTCGTGCGGGGCGGCATCTACGACCGCGTCCAGGTGGCGCAGGACATGGACACCTATACCTTCCGCGACCTGGACTACCTCAATCTCTGGGGGCTCGCCGCCGCCGGCGCGCCGGCCTACAAGGAGTCGGCCATCTTCATCATCCGCGGCCAGGGCTTTTCCGCCGCCTATCCCTGGAGCCTGGTGTTCCTCGGCAACCGCCTGGACCGGCAGACCGGGCACCGCAGCTTCGTCAGCTTCGACCGCGAATACTGGCTGCCGGGCATGTACCTGGAGGGCGGCCGGCCCGAGGTCAAACGGCCGGAGCCGATCTGGCTGCGCATCTGGAAGGGCAGGGCGGTGGAGATCGCCGCCTTCGCCGCCCTGCTGGCCGCCACCGCCGGCGTCTACGCCTTCCGCGACCGCCTGCTGCGCCGCTCGACGCGCAAGGACAAGCGCTGGATCGCCATCCCCCGGTACACGATCTGGGTCCTGAGCATCGGCTTCGCGGGCTTCTACCTCATGGCCCAGCCCAGCATCACCCAGGTGCTGACCTGGTTCCATGCCCTGGTCTACGAATGGCGCTGGGAGCTGTTCCTGTCCGACCCCTTCATCTTCATCTTCTGGTGGTTCATCATCGTCACGGTCTTCATCTGGGGCCGGGGGCTGTTCTGCGGCTGGCTCTGCCCCTACGGCGCCCTGACGGAGATCGCCTACAAGGTCGCCGGCAAGATCGGCCTCGCGCGCTTCCAGTTCAAGCCGCCGCAGCGCTGGCACGACCGCCTGAAGTGGCTCAAGTACGGCGTCTTCGCCGTGCTGCTCGCCGTGTCCTTCTACTCCATGGGGCTCGCGGAGATGATGGCCGAGGTGGAGCCGTTCAAGACCACCTTCCTGGTCGGCGTCTGGAACCGCAGCTGGCCCTTCGTCGCCTTCTGGGGCGCGCTGATGGCGCTTGCCCTGTTCACCGAACGCCCCTTCTGCAAATACCTCTGCCCGCTGGGGGCCGGCCTGGCGCTGCCGACCACCTTCCGCCGCTTCGGCCTCAAGCGCAAGGCCGAATGCACGAGCTGCCACGCCTGCCAGGCCGGTTGCGGGCCCCAGGCCATCGACGACCGCGGCCGGATCGATCCGCGCGAATGCCTGCTGTGCCTGGACTGCCAGATCCTGTACTACGACGACCATGCCTGCCCGCCGCTGTCGCGGGAGCGCAAGAGGCGGCAGAAGCTCGGCCTGCCGCTCACGCCCATCGACGCCAAGGGCTACTTCATCCCGGTCGGGGACATCAAGCGGGGCGACGGGGCGTGAAGGCATGCCCCCGGGTGCGCCTGTTTGCCGGTGCCTGCCTGTTCGCCGTCTCGGCGGCCGCCTGCGCCGCCGAATGGACGGTGCGCGCCGGCGAGTCGATCGCTGCGGCCATCGCCCGCGCCGCCGGCGGCGACACGGTGCAGGTGCAGGCCGGGCACTACGCCGAACGCCTGGTCATCGACAAGCCGCTCACCCTGAAGGGGACGGGCTGGCCGGTGCTGAGCGGCGGCGGCAGCGGCGACGTCATCCGGGTGAGGGCGCCGGACGTGACCATCGAGGGCATGACCGTGCGCGACAGCGGCGCCAACCTCACCCAGCAGAACGCCGGCATCTACGTGGAGCCGGGCTCGCACCGCGCGGTGATCCGCGGCAACCGCCTGATCTACAACCTGTTCGGGATGTGGATCGAGAAGGCCAACGACGTCCTGGTGGAGGGCAACCTCGTCACCGGCAAGCGCGACCTGGCCTCGGCCCAGCGGGGCAACGGCATCCAGCTCTACAACACCAGGGGGGCGAGGATCCTCGGCAACAACGTCAGCTTCGCCCGCGACGGCATCTACGTGGACGTCTCCCACCACGCCGTGTTCCGGGGCAACACCATGCACCACCTGCGCTACGGCACGCATTACATGAACTCCTACTACAACGTGTGGGAGGACAACGAGGCCTACCTCAACCGCGGCGGCCTCGCCCTCATGGAGGTCCGCGACCAGGTGGTGCGCAACAACCGCGCCTGGGGCAATTCCGACCACGGCATCATGCTGCGCACCATCCAGGACTCGGTGGTCAGCGGCAACGTCGTCGCCGGCAACGCGCGCGGCTTCTTCATCTACGACGCCGAATACAACAAGCTGCTGGACAACCTGGTGGTGGGCAACCGCGTGGGCGTGCACCTTTGGGCGGGATCGAAGAACAACCAGGTGGAGGGCAACGATTTCATCGCCAACCGCGAGCAAATCCGCTATGTTGCCGCCAGGGACGAGGTCTGGGGCGCGGAGCGCGGCAACTACTGGAGCAACTATGCGGGCTGGGACCGCGACGGCGACGGCGTGGGCGACATCCCCTACGAGGCGAGCGACCTCGTGGACAGGCTGGTCTGGCGCTACCCCTCCATGAAGCTGCTCCTGTCCAGCCCCGCCGTGCAGACCCTCAGGCACATCGCGCGGCAGTTCCCGGTATTGCGCGCCCCCAGCGTGGTGGACCGCAAGCCGCGGATGCGCCCCCACCGAACCGACTGGAGCGACTGGCTTGACAAGCGCCATCATTGAGATCACCGGGG
Organism: Hydrogenophilus sp.; assembly: GCA_020725195.1. Classification (GTDB taxonomy): domain Bacteria; phylum Pseudomonadota; class Gammaproteobacteria; order Burkholderiales; family Thiobacillaceae; genus DYFL01. Next base: position 69,195 of record DYFL01000002.1, on the reverse strand, counting down.
CGGTGAAGCACTTCGGCGAGGTCCGCGCCGTCGACGGCGTCGACCTCGGCATCCGCGCCGGCGAGATCTTCGGCCTCATCGGGCACAACGGCGCCGGCAAGAGCACGCTGTTCAAGACCATGCTGGGGCTGCTGCCGCTGACTGCCGGCAGCATACGCATCGACGGGCAGGCGGTGCGCGGGCGCGATTTCCGCGAGGTGCGCCGGCGCATCGGCTACCTGCCGGAGAACGTGGTGTTCTACGACAACCTCAGCGGTCTGGAGACCCTGGCCTTCTTCGCCCGGCTCAAGGGCGTCGCCGCGGGGGCCTGCGCCGGGCTGCTGGAGAAGGTCGGCCTCGGCCACGCGGCGCGGCGCCGGGTGCGCGGCTATTCGAAGGGGATGCGCCAGCGCCTGGGGCTCGCCCAGGCCCTGCTCGGCGACCCGGCCATCCTGTTCCTGGACGAGCCGACCACCGGCCTCGATCCCGAGGCCATCCGCGAGTTCTACGTGCTGGTGGGCGAGTTGCGCGACCGCGGCGCGACGGTGGTGCTCACCTCCCACATCCTGGCCGAGATCCAGGCGCGCGTGGACCGCCTCGCCATCATGAAGAGCGGCCGCATCCAGGCCACGGGCACGCTGTCCGGACTGCGCGAGGCCATGGACCTGCCGCTCGTCTTCCATGTCACCTTGCGCCCGGGCGCCGCCGGGGCGCTGCGCGAGGCGCTCGCGCCGCTGGGCCTGCCCGAGGTGCAGGGAGAGGGCGACCGGCTCGTCGTGCGCGTGGCGCGCGCCGACAAGATGGCCGTGCTCGGCGTCCTGGCACGCCTGAACGACCGGGTGGTCGACATCCATGTCCATGAACCCTCACTGGAAGACGTGTTCCTAGGCTATGCGGCTTGATTTCGAGGCGAGGCCCGTGCGGGTCATCGCCGCCAAGGAGTTCTCCGACCGCATCCGCAACCGCTGGGTACTCGCGGTGGCGGCGGTGTTCGCCGTGTTCGCCCTCGCCATCTCCTACTTCGGCGGCGCCCAGCAGGGGGCGGTCGGCGTGCAGGGCATGGAGGTGACCATCGCCAGCCTGGTGAGTCTGGTGATCTACCTCATCCCCCTCATCGCGCTGATGCTGGGCTTCGATGCCGTGGTCGGCGAGCGCGAGCGCGGCTCGCTGGACCTGCTGCTGTCCATGCCGCTCACCCGCTTCGAGCTGCTGCTGGGCAAGTTCCTCGGCCTCTCGGCGGCGCTGGCGGCCTCCACCCTGGCCGGATTCGGCCTCGCCGGGGCCATGCTCGTCATGCAGTGGCCGGAGGGTTCGCTTTGGCACTACGCGGGCTTCATGCTGAGCGCCCTGCTCATGGGCATGGCCTTCCTCAGCATGGCGGTCGCGGTCTCCGTCGTCGTCGCCGACCGCGCCCGCGCCTCCGGCCTCGCCATCGCCCTGTGGTTCTTCTTCGTGCTGGTGTACGACCTCACGCTCCTGGGCATCCTGGTCGTGAGCGAGGGCCGCCTCGACCTGGACTTCTTCCCGCTGCTGCTCCTGGCGAACCCCGCCGACGTCTTCCGCATCCTCAACATCTTCAGCCTCGAGGAGGTCAAGACCCTCTACGGCCTGGCGACCGTGATCCCCGAGGCCTATACCAGCCCCTGGCTGCTCGCCGGCATCATGGTGCTGTGGATGATCCTCCCCCTTTCCCTAGCCGCCTGGAAATTCAAATGAGACACACCTTCGCCGTACTGACCCTGTGCGCCACCCTCGCCGCCTGCGGGAAGGCCGAGCAGACCGCGCAGCCCGTGGAGATCACCCGCGACACCGCCTGCGCCCTCGACGGCATGACGCTGGCCGACTACCCGGGGCCGAAGGCGCAGATCCACTACGACCGGGGCGCCCCGGATTTCTTCTGCGACACCAAGGAGATGTTCTCCATCTACCTGCGGCCGGAACAGCAGAGGCGCGTCGTCGCCCTCTACACCCAGGACATGGGCAAGGCCGACTGGGGCACCCCCGAGGGCGAGTGGATGGACGCCAGGACCGCGTTCTACGTCCATGGCAGCGAGAGGATGGGCGCCATGGGGCCGACCCTGGCGGCGTTCTCGCGCCGGGAGGACGCCGAGGCCTTCGCCAGCCAGTACGGCGGCCGGGTGCTGCGCTTCGAGGAGGTGACGCTGGACCTGGTGGACCTGGCGGGCGGCGCCCAGCATGACCTGCACATGTGAGGCGGGGCGATGAGCGAGTTCTTCGACGACCTGGACTACGACCGCGCCGAACAGGCCGAGGGCCTGTCCCGGCTGCTCTACGAATTGCGCGAGAACCGCAAGGGCCTGCTCGGCGCCTTCGGCTGCGCGGAGCCGGCCGAGCTGCTCGCGGCCATCGCCGCCGGCTCGGTGGCCGAGCACCCCGGCTACGAGGCCTACCTCGCCGCGCGCATCCTGGAAGACACCCGCACGGCCGCGCGCGAGGCGCTGGCCGCGCTCATCGTGGAGGCGCGCCGGCCATGAACCCGCATCTCGCGCTGCAGGCGCACATCGAGACGGAATATGCGCAGCGCCTCGCCAGGCCCGTGGAGCTGAAGCAGGATGCGCTCGTCGCGACCCTGGACAACGGCGCCAGCGTGGAGCTGCGCTGCGCCGCCGCCGACGCCTATTCCATCCAGTGGCGCTGGGGCGATGCGCAGCTGCGCATCGACACCGCCCCCCTCCACCGCGGCCTGGCGACCTTCCCGAACCATCTGCACGCCGCCGACGGGGGGGTGCGCGCCGACCCCCTCACGCGGCCCGGCGCCGACCCCTGGGAGAACGTGCGCGCGGTGCTCGACGCGGTGCTCGCCGACCCGCTGCTCTCCGCGGCATGAGCCCCCCCGTCGGCCGGGGGCGCGCCCCATCCCCCGCCCTGCCGTCCCGGCGGGACCTCCTGCGCCTGCTCCTGGCGGCTGCGGCCCTGCCCCTGGCCGGCTGCGAGTCCGATCCCGGCACCGGCCCGGCCAAGGTCAGGTGGGACCGCGATAGCTGCGCGCGCTGCAACATGGTGGTGGGCAACCGCCACTACGCCGCCCAGGTGCGCGGGGGCCCGGGGCGCAAGGTGCACGTGTTCGACGACATCGGCTGCGCCGTGTTCTGGCTGGAGCGGCAGCCCTGGGCCGGGGCGGCCGACACGGAGGTCTGGGTCACCGACTACCGCACGGGGGACTGGCTCGATGCGCGGCGGGCGCACTACGTGCCGGGCCGGGTCACGCCCATGCACTACGGCTTCGGCGCGGCCCGGGAAGCGCTGCCGGGGTCTGTGGACTATGCCGCCATGCGGGCGCGGATCCTGGCGCAGGGCCGATAGCGCCGCGGGCCCGACGAGCCCGCGCGTGCTCGGGAGCTGCGGCGGCCTTTGCGGCATGGGCGCCTTTGAACCTTGAATCCGCAGATGACGCCGATGAATGCAGATAAAGGCTCATGGAATCGACGGGTTGCCGGAATATGCGGACGCATCGCATGGGTGGCAGGCTGGAAGGGGCTAATTCTTTCTTTTATATCTGCGTAAATCTGCGTCATCTGCGGATCAACTGCTTCAGCCGCCCAGCCCCGGGGAGCCGGCGTCCGCGTCCGCCTCGAAGTAGCCCACCCGCTGCCAGGAGTTCTCGTTGAGCTGCACCTCGTGCTTGGCCCAGCGGGCGAATTCCTCGAGGCTGCAGACTCCGGCCCTGCGCCGGCAGGTGCCGGCCAGGCCCTTGAAGGTCAGGGTGTCGCGGCCGCTTTCGGGGTCGGGCGACATCTCCAGCACCAGGCGCACGCCCCAGGTGCGGCCGTAGGCGCCGTTGCTGTAGTAGCGGCCGGTCTGGATGTCGGCGGGACTCATGGGTCAATGCTTGAACGGAAAGGCTCGATTATAGCGGCAGCCCCACCGGGCCTCAGGTGGTGATGCGCCGGTAGATGTCGCTGGCCTTCAGGGGCAGCGCGCGCACGTCGTCGAGGATGATGTAGCGGGCCGCCCCGTACATGTGCGGCAGGTAGTCGCGGGCGTCGTGGTCGAGGGTGATGCAGAAGGGGTGGATGCCGGCGCGGCGCGCCTCCAGGAGCGCCATGCGGGTGTCCTCGATGCCGTAGGGGCCGCGGTAGGCGTCGAAGTAGTCGTCGGGCCGGCCGTCGGAGAGCGTGACCAGGACCCGGGTGCGGGCCTGCTGCCCGCCGAGGAGCTTGGTCAGGTGGCGGATGGCGAAGCCCATGCGGGTGTAGTCCTTGGGCTGGATGCCGGAGATGCGCGCCTTCACTTCCTCCGAGTAGGGCTCGTCGAAGGCCTTCACGCGGTAGAGCTCGCAGCGCTTGCGGGTCTGGCCCGAGAAGCCGTAGATGGCGTAGCGGTCGCCCAGCAGCTCCAGGGCCTCGCAGAGCAGGATCAGGGCCTCGCGCTCGGCCTCGTTGATCCAGCCGCGGGTGCTGCCGGACATGTCGATGAGAAAGCCCACGGCGATGTTGCGCTCGGCGCGGTGCAGGCGCATGAAGAGCCGGTCGCTCATCTCGCGCCCGTCGCGGGCGTCGGCCAGGGCCTCGACCAGGGCGTCGATGTCCACCTCGTCGCCTTGAGGCTGGCGCTTCTCCAGGCGGTCCTCGTCGCGCATGGCCTCGAAGCTCTTCCTCAGGTGCCGGATGAGCCCCGCGTGCTTGTCGAGCGTCGCGCGGTAGAAGTCGTCGTGGACCGGCGCCACGGCCTTCTCGCGCATGACGCACCAGTTCTTGCGGTAGTGCTGGCGCCCGAGGTCCCACTCGGGATAGAAGACGGCGCCCTCCTCGTGGTAGGTGCCCTGCCAGACGGCGTCCGGGTCCACGGGCCGGTCATCAAAGAGGCCGGGGTCGTATTCGCCGTCGCCGGCCGGCACCAGGTATTCCGGCGGGATGTGGCCGAAGTCCAGGTACACGGAGGTGAGGAGCTGCTTCACGTCCGCCGGCGGGGCGACGGGGGCGTCGTCCAGGGTGATCTCGAAATCGAGGCGGCCGTCCTCCTCGACGGCCTCGGCCTCGAACCTGGGCCCTGCCGGCGCTTCCGCCGCGTCGGCCTGGTGCTGGCGCAGCTCGGCCTCCAGCTCGGCGAGCTTCACCCGCAGCCGGGCCTTCTCCTTCTCCAGGCGCGCCGCCCGGCAGTTGGCCACGGCGTCGGGCCGCAGCTCGCCCTGATAGCACCAGGGCGCAAAGTCGGGCAGCCGGTAGGCCTCGGCCAGCAGCGCGAGGCTGTCCTCCACCCGGGCGTCCGGCCGGGCCAGGCGCTCGGCGAGCGGCGCCCAGGCGGCGGGCAGGGTGTCGCCCAGCGCCCGTCTCAGGCGTTCCATCTCGCGGTAGAGGCCCGGCAGCTCGCGGCCGATGCGGGCGGTGAGCCGCAGCGTCTCCAGGCCGTGGAACTGGCCCAGCGCCCGGTCCGGGTGGGGGAAGGCGGCGGCCGTCGCCTGGATGTCGGCCCGCAGGGTGCCGAAGCGGGTCTGGGCCCAGAGCAGGGCGATCGTCGCCTTGGCCAGCTTGAAGTTGTCCTCGCGCCGCTCCAGGGCGGCGGTGATGGCGGGCAGAAAGAGCCTTTCCCCGTCCGTGTAGGCGCTCTCTCCCTGCTCGACCCTGAGCCTGCGGCCCGACAGCCCGTGCACGAAATTGCCGAGCACGCCGGCGATGTCCTCGAAGAGCGCGCCGGCGGCGTGCTCCGAGCGGACGTGCAGGAAGCTGCCGGCCTGGTCGGCGAAGGCGAGCGCGGCGTACATGCCGGCCTGGTCGTAGGTGTCGCACAGGTGCACCGCCCAGGCCTCGATGACGCGCCGGTCCATGCGCCGCAGCAGTTCCGGGGCGCGCTGGGCGAAGTGCCAGGCGAGCGTGATGTGGGTGGTGGCGATGCGGCGGATCCAATCCAGGATGAAGTCCTGCTCGTCGCGGGGCAGGGCGGCGAACTCGGCGGCGAGGGCGTCCACCTTGTGGAAGGTGAACTCGGTCTCCAGCCAGGCGTCGAGCCGCTGGGCGATCTCCTCGGCGTCGAGCGGCGGGGGCATCAGAAGAGCGAGGAGGACAGCTCCTGGATCGCCGCCAGCATGTCCGCGTCGTCGGTGACGGCCTGGGCCACGGCGGCACGGCAGGCGGCCACCGGCTCGACGCCGCTGGCGATGAGCTTGCCGGCGTGCACCAGCAGCCGCGTGGAGGCGCCTTCCTCCAGGCCGCTGCCCTTGAGGTTGCGGGTCATCTGGGCGAAGCGGACCAGCTTCTCGGCCATGGCGGCGTCCACCCCGGACTCGTTGGCGACGATGCGCCGCTCCAGCTCCGGGGCCGGATAGTCGAACTCCATGGCGACGAAGCGCTGCCGGGTGGACTGCTTGAGGTCCTTCAGCACGCTCTGGTAGCCCGGGTTGTAGGAGATGGCGAGGCAGAAGTCCGGCGGCGCCTCGAGCAGCTGGCCGAGCTTCTCCATGGGCAGTTCGCGCCGGTCGTCGGCGAGCGGGTGGATGACCACCATGGTGTCCTTGCGCGCCTCCACGATCTCGTCGAGGTAGCAGATGCCGCCCACGCGCACGGCACGGGTGAGCGGCCCGTCCACCCAGACCGTCTCGCCGCCGCGCACCAGGAAGCGGCCGACCAGGTCCGAGGCGGTGAGGTCGTCGTGGCAGGAGACCGTGATCAGCGGCCGCCTGAGCCGCCAGGCCATGTACTCCATGAACCGGGTCTTGCCGCAGCCCGTCGGGCCCTTGAGCAGGACTGGCAGGCGATTGGCGTAGGCCGCCTCGAAGATGGCGACCTCGTTGCCCACCGGCTCGTAGTAGGGCTCGTCGAGGATGTAGTGCTCTTCGGGGGTGAGGGTGTGGGCGGACATGGAGGGGGGAGTGTGAAACGTGAAGAGTGAATCGTGAAGAGTGAAACGTGGAAAGCCGACCGGCCTTACGTTTCCCATTTCACGTTTCCCATTTCACCGTATTACGACATCAATCCTTGCCGCCGCAACCGCAGTCGCCGGGCTGGCCGGGCGGGGCGCAGTACTTCTCGTCCTCGATCTGCTCGCGGTTGGCCTCGAACTCGGCGCGGATCTGCTCGGCCTTGGCCTTGAGGCGCTCCATGCGGGCCTCGTAGGCGCCGTCCTTCTCGCTCAGGCACTGCTCGCCGAAGAGGACGTGGCGCAGGAAGTCGTAGCCGAAGTGCATCAGCTTCTCGTCGTCGGCCACCAGCTCGGCCATCTGCTCGACCGGGATGTCGTAGGTCCTGTTGAAGGACTCGCTGATGACGAAGGCGCGGAAGCGGTCGAGGTCGTAGCTGACCATGAAGAAGAGCTGGTTGGTGATCGCGGGCGGCTTGCCGACCGCCGGGCCGGCGGACTTCTTCTTCAGGATGAGCTGGCGCCAGCCGCGGCCCTTCTCGTCGTACTCGGTCGCACCCTGGGCGGCGCGGTATTCGTCGATGGTCTGGACGTCGGGCTCCTGGTGGCCGAAGCAGGTGTCCTCCTTGACCAGGGCGAAGGAGAGCCGGTCGGTGTACTCGTCGGAGCGGCGCACCGAGAGCAGGGCGACGGGGTAGTAGCGGCAGGCGGTGGGGCGGTCCTCGTAGACCGAGCAGCCTTCCGGCACCATGAACTGGCAGGCGGTGCCGCCGTCCACGCAGCGCAGCTTCACACCCGGGGTGCCGTCCTTGTCCATCTCGTAGGGCACGGTGTACTTCTGCAGGAACTCGCCCGAGGAGATGCCCAGGCGGTTCTTCAGGCGCAGGATGTCGTAGGGGGTCAGGGTGATGTCGATGTTGCTGCAGCAGGCGTTCCAGCACTTCACGCCGCGGTGGCAGCGGAACTGGAGCGGGGTCGAGCCCTCCAGCATGTTCGGCATGACCGGGCTCTGGGTGCCTTCGGGCGCATCCTTGGCCAGGTTCTTGAATTGGGCATCGTAGTCCTGCATGGGGTACCTCGTCGATGATCGGCACAGGGCCGCCTGTAGGAGCGCCTTCAGGCGCGAAAGGTTCGCGGCTCCAACGATCCCTGGCTAGCGCCAGGATCGTTTCCCTCACCCCGACCCTCTCCCGCTTGCGGGCGAGGGGGACTGAGGTGCCGCTACGCTAAAGCCGCTCCTACAGGTAGGGTTATCGCACCGATATAAAGCAAAAAACCGGGCGCACGGGGCGCCCGGTTCATTTTACTGCCTCAGGCAGCCGCTTAGTGGGCGGCAGGCTTGAACAGCTTGGACTTGTCCACCAGGTCGACGTGGGCGCGCTTGAACACGGTCCACTTCTTGGTGGTCTTGTCGTAGATGGAGTTCACGAAGCAGTGCCAGTTCTCCTCGTCCACGAAGTTCTTGTCCATCCGGTAGTAGAAGCCGGGGTAGCGGCTCTCTTCGCGGAACTGGATGTGCTTCATGTGGGCCTCGGCGGTCAGGATGCGGTGGTAGTTCTCCCAGGCCCGCAGCAGCTCGTGCAGGTCCTTGGCGCGCATCTTCTCGGCGTCTTCCTTCAGCATCTCGAGCTTCTGCTCGGCCACTTCCAGCATGACGTTGTTGGTCTTGTAGTAGGTGGCGACACCGGCAACGTACTCGTCCATGATCTTCTGCAGGCGGAACTGCAGCATCTTGGGCGTGATGTAGTTGGGGTTGACGTCGATGGCGGTGGTGTAGTCCTTGAACTCGAGGTAGTTGCGGACCGGCTTCCAGATCGCCTCGGCGATCTGCTCGGGGGTCTCGTCGATCTCGACCTTCAGGTCCTTGTTGTCCAGGCAGTACTTCACCATGGACTTGGCCGCGAGCCGGCCTTCGGCGTGGGAGCCGGAGGAGAACTTGTGGCCGGAGGCGCCGACGCCGTCACCGGCGGTGAACAGGCCCTTGACGGTGGTCATGCCGCGGTAGCCCCAGTTCCAGCCCTTCGGCAGGTGATCGGGCACGCCCGGCAGTTCTTCGGTGGTCGGCGCGCCGACGTCGGTCGGGCCGGACACCCAGATGCCGCAGCAGCCGGAGTGCGAGCCGAGCAGGTAGGGCTCGGTCGGCATCAGCTCGGAGTTCTTCTTCTCGGGCTCGATGTTCTCGCCGACCCAGATGCCGCACTGGCCGACGCACATGTCGAGGAAGTCTTCCCAGGCCTCGGCCTCGAGGTGCTTCACCTCGCGGGGGGTCAGGGTCTCGCGCAGCTTGGCCAGGGCGGTGACGGTGTCCATCCAGATCGGACCGCGACCTTCCTGCATCTCCTTGAGCATCAGGTGGTTACGCAGACAGGAGGCGGGAACGGCGGCCTGACCATACGGCGGGTAGTCGTTCAGCATCTCCTTGTTCTTGACCATGTAGACCTCGCCGAAGGCGTTGGTGGCCTGGGACTTGAACAGCAGGAACCAGGCGCCGACCGGGCCGTAGCCGTCCTTGAAGCGGGCGGGCACGAAGCGGTTTTCCATCATGGTCAGCTCGGCGCCGGCCTCGGCAGCCATGGAGTAGGTGGAACCGGCGTTCCAGACCGGGTACCAGGCGCGGCCGGTACCTTCACCCACGGAGCGGGGACGGAAGATGTTCACGCAGCCACCGGCGGCCAGCAGGACGGCCTTGGCCTTGTAGATGTGGATCTTGTTCTCGCGGGTGGAGAAGCCGGCGGCACCGGCGATGCGGCCCTTGTCGTTCTTGTCGTTCATCAGGTGGACGATGAAGACGCGCTCCTGGATGCGGTCCAGGCCCAGGGCCTTCTTGGCGGCCTCGGCCACGATCCACTTGTAGGATTCGCCGTTGATCATGATCTGCCACTTGCCGGAACGCACGGGCTTGCCGCCGTCCTTCAGCGGGGTCATGCCCTGGGCGCCGTCGTGACGCTCGCCGTTCTCGTCGGTCTTCCAGATGGGCAGGCCCCACTCTTCGAACAGGTGCACGGACTCGTCGACGTGACGGCCGAGGTCGTAGGCCAGGTCGTCGCGGGTGATGCCCATCAGGTCGTTGGAGACCATGCGGGCGTAGTCGGCGGGGTCCTGCTCGGAACCGATGTAGGTGTTGATCGCGGACAGGCCCTGGGCCACGGCACCGGAACGGTCCATGGCGGCCTTGTCGACCAGCTTGATCTTCAGGTCCACGCCAGCGGAGGTCTTGGCGGCGTCGGCCCAGCGCATGATCTCATAAGCGGCGCCGCAGCAAGCCATGCCACCACCGATCAGGAGGATGTCGACTTCCTCCTGGACGATTTCGGGATTAGCAAAATCAGCCATAACATTTACCTTTCGTTTAACCGGATTACTTGCGGATCAGCTCGGCGGGGTTGCCGGGACGGTAGCCGTTCTGCTCCATGTGGTTGAAGAAGCCGGGTTCGGCAATCTTCGCCATGTCAGCAGTCGCCTTGCCGCCGTAGCAGTCGATGGAGCCCTCGGGGGTGGTCCGGATCGGGAACTTGAAGCGCTTGAGGGTGCCGTTGCGGAACTTGATGGTCCACATGATGGAGTCGGAACCGCGCAGGGGCTGCACCATGCCGCCCAGGGGCACGATGTCGGCGTAGTGGCGGGCCTCGATGGCCTGCTGCGGGCAGATCTTCACGCAGGAATAGCACTCCCAGCACTGCTCGGGTTCCTGGTTGAAGGCGCGCATGGCGTGGCCGGTCTCGGAACCGTCCCGGTCCAGCTTCATGAGGTCGTGCGGGCAGATGTACATGCAAGCGGTCTTGTCCTGACCCTTGCAGCCGTCGCACTTGTCGGTACGAACGTAGGTAGGCATTAACGTCTCTCCTTGTTAGCTAACAATCCGCAATCCTGCGGTCCTTCAGAATTTCCGGGGCCAACCTTGGCCGGGGGCGTATCGCGAATCCGCTTCCGGCGGCCCGGAGTTCCAAATCTTGTTATTGCGGACGAGTCCGCCGCAATAACTCGGCGGATTGGAGGGCACGCTGCGCGGCCCTCAATCCGCCGTCAAGTCATGCGGCCGAGTGGCCCTTCAGCTCGACCTTGACCTTCTCGTGCTCGGCCAGGCTGGCGTAGTACTTCTTCAGCACCGCGGCCACCTCGGGGCGGCTGAACTCGACCGGCAGGTCCTGGCCCTCGGAGAGCATGGCGCGCACCTTGGTGCCGGAGAGCAGGATGCGGTCGTCCTTGGTGTGCGGGCAGGTGCGCTGGCTGGCCATGCCGCCGCACTTCTTGCACCAGAAGGTCCAGTCGATGTTCATGTTCACGGTCTCCAGCGAGCCCTTGGGGATCTCGTCGAAGATCTTCTGGGCGTCGAAGGGGCCGTAGTAGTCGCCGACGCCGGCGTGGTCGCGGCCGACGATGAGGTGCGAGCAGCCGTAGTTCTGGCGGAACAGGGCGTGGAGCAGGGCCTCGCGCGGGCCGGCATAGCGCATGTCCAGCGGGTAGCCGGCCTGGATCACGGTGTTGGGGGCGAAGTAGTTCTCGATCAGGACGCCGATGGCCTCGGAGCGCACCTCGGCGGGGATGTCGCCCGGCTTCAGGGCGCCCAGCAGGGAGTGGACCAGCACGCCGTCCATGGTCTCGATGGCGATCTTGGCCAGGTACTCGTGGGAGCGGTGCATGGGGTTGCGGGTCTGGAAGGCGGCGACCCTGGACCAGCCCATCTTCTCGAAGGCGGCGCGGGTCTCGGCCGGGGTCATGAACTGGGCGCCGTACTTGGCCTTGAAACCGCCGTCGGACAGGACCTTGACCGGGCCGGCCAGGTTGTACTTGCCCTGGGCCATGACCATCTTGACGCCGGGGTGCTCGAGGTCGGTGGTCTTGTAGACCTGCATGCACTCGTGGGCCTTGTCGATCTCGTACTTCTCGGTCACCTTCATGGTGCCCATGATCTCGCCGGTGTCGCTCACCACGGCGATGTCGTCGCCGGCCTTGATGCCGTCGTCGTCGGTGGAGAGGGTCACGGGGATGGGCCAGAACAGGCCGCTCGCCATCTTGTAGCCGTCGCAGACACCTTCCCAGTCGGCGCGGGTCATGAAGCCGTCCAGGGGGGTGAAGCCGCCGATGCCCATCATGATGAGGTCGCCGGTCTCGCGCGAGGACATCTTGACCTGCTTCAGGCCCTTGGCGCGATCGAGCTCGGCCTTGAGCGCCGCGCCTTCGAGCAGCAGGGGCTTGAGTTCGCCGCCACCATGGGGTTTGACCAGTCGGGACATCTTGGGACTCCTTAAGACGGTGTGGTTGGAATGGATCAGCGCGAAGAATGGGGTCTGAGAGTAGCACTTACCCCGAACAGGGCATAATCCAAGATATTTATTAAGAAATAAAGTTTTTAGATAAAACTATCCTAATTAATATGGCCGTTGCGCGCCCGCCTGGCTTGCGATTGGCCATGACGGCAAAGGGGTCTAGCGGCGGCATGATCGCCCCGATCCCGGGGTTGCGGCGACGGCCGTGGCTGCACGGCGGCTGCCCGAAAAGCGGCAGACTCGATGAACGGAGGCCTGATGAAGATGCGCCGGCGTCATCCGCGGATTTCGATGCGTCTGGCCGGGGCGGGCCTCGCCGCCCTCGCCCTGGCCGTGGGGCTCGGGGGGTGCGCCGGCCGGGACATCCAGCACAAGGACGGCAGCCGCAGCGCCCGCAGCTATTCCGTCGCCTACCTCGCCAAGGCCGAGGCCGACATGCTGGCGGAAATGAACCAGAAGGAGGTCCTCAAGAGCCTGCGCCTGCTCACGGAGAAGCTCTACCGGCGCAACCCCAGGGAGTACCGCAAGCTCGGCCTGGAGTCGGCGGAGGCGGCAAGCGCCAGGCTGTTCGCGGAGATCGAGCGCTGGCCCGACAGCCCCCTCGCCCGGCTCGACTGGGAGTCGCACTTCCGTCTGGCCTTCGACGACGCCTACGCCGGCGACCGGGTCCATGCCTACATGGGCGCGCTCTGCAGCATGATCCTGGCCGCCTACAACCACAAGACCGCGTTCTTCCTGCTCGACGACCTGGACGCCCAGCGCCTCTACAACAGCGCCCGCAACGTGGAGGTGGCGGTGTGGAAGCTGTCTGCCGCGAGACAGGCCGACGGCCGGCGCTACCTGCTCGCCAACAGCGTCGAGGTCGAGGCGCAAAACCTGAGCTTCGAGCGCGAGTTCGGCAAGGTCATCGCCCTGCAGGACATGCTCGCCCTGTTCGTGGAAGACCGCGGCAACCGCTCCATCACCCGGGTGCTGCAGGGCGCCGCCTCCCTCGCGTTCCTGCCGCTCTGAGCCTACCCGGCCGGCCGCCGCCACAGGATGCGCGCGGCGGGCTATCTTGGTAGCGTGGTGTCGGAAGGCTGGCGGACAAGGCGGGCGAGGCCCAGGGACGGGCCTGCCGCCGGGCGGCCTTCCCGTTCCCTCACCCCAGCCCCCCAAGGGGCGGAGCGCCGCCCCGCGGCATGCAGATCCTGAGGAGCAAGACATGGCGATGCACGCCATCGACTACGACATCTTCGGCGACGACATGCAGTACGTCGAGATCGAGCTCGAGCCGGGCGAGGCCGCCATCGGCGAGGCCGGCACGATGCTGTTCATGGAGGACGGCATCGAGATGGAGACCGTGTTCGGCGACGGCTCGGCCGGCGAGTCCGGCCTCGTGGACCTGCTCGTGGGCGCGGGCAAGCGCCTGCTCACCGGCGAGTCGCTGTTTGTCACCATCTACGCCAACCAGGCCGCGGGCAGGCGCCGGCTGGCCTTCGCCGCCCCCTATCCGGGCAAGATCGTGCCGGTGGACCTCAAGGCCCTGGGCGGCGCCCTCGTCTGCCAGAAGGACGCCTTCCTCTGCGCGGCCAAGGGGGTGAGCCTGGGCATCGCCTTCCAGCAGCGGCTCGGGGCCGGGCTCTTCGCCGACGAGGGCTTCATCCTGCAGAGGCTGGAGGGCGACGGCCTGGCCTTCATCCACGCCGGCGGGACGCTCGCCGAGAAGTCCCTGGCGGCGGGGGAGACCCTGCGGGTGGACACCGGCTGCGTGGCGGCCCTGAGCCCGTCGGTGGATTTCGACATCCAGTACGTGGGCCGGATCCGGACCGCGATCTTCGGCGGCGAAGGGCTGTTCTTCACCCGGCTGACGGGGCCGGGCAAGGTCTGGCTGCAGACCCTGCCGCTCTCGCGCCTGGCCAACCGCATCCTGGCCGCGGCGCCGTCTGCCGGCGGCGGCCAGGTGGAGGAGGGCTCGCTCCTCGGGCGGCTCGGCCGCCGGCTCGGCGGCGACAAGCGGTGAGCGGGCCGATGCAGCTGATCCTCTGGCGCCATGCCGAGGCCGAGGACGGGGTGCCGGATGCGGCACGCGCCCTCACCGCCAAGGGCCGCAGGCAGGCGGAGGCGGTGGCCCGCTGGCTGGAGGCGCGCCTCGGCCGGGATGCCCGCATCCTGGTCAGCCCGGCCGTGCGGGCGCAGCAGACCGCCGCCCCCCTGGGGCGACCCTTCGAGACCGTCGCGGCCATCGCACCCGGCGGCGACGCGGCCCAGGCGCTGGAGGCAGCCGGCTGGCCCGATGCGCCGGGCACCGTCCTGCTGGTCGGGCATCAGCCCGCGCTGGGGCGGGTGGCGAGCCGGCTGCTCTTCGGGGTGGAGCAGGATTTCGGCATCCGGAAGGGAGGGGTGGTCTGGATCGGCCGCCGGCGGGGGGCAGAGGAGCGGGCCGTGCTGAAGGCGGCGATCACGCCGGAGATGCTCTAGTACGCCAACCCATAAGTTTGCGTACATGCCGAGACGCGCATCCGCGCGCCGAGTGCGCGAAGCGAACCGCAGCCATAGCCGTAGCTATGGCGAGGATGAGCGAAAACGCAGTTTCGGTGCAGGCTAACCTGCCTGCCAGGCAGGTTAAGCCGCGAGGCGGCGGCCGTAACCACAAAGCAATCGGCGATGCGGGGCGTGTCGAACATAGCGGAACTTATGGGTTGGCGTACTAGGCCTCCAGGCCGAGTTGCTCGACCCAGGCCAGGGCGTCGAGGTGGTCCCTGTTGACCTCGTCCGGGGTCAGCATCAGCGCCTCCGTCAGCTCGTCGATGCGCTCGAGATTGTGCGTCTCGCAGGCCTCCGCCAGCGCCAGGATGGGGCCGTAGGCCCCGGTGCGGGAGAGCAGGGCGTCGGAGATGCTCTCGGGGATGATCAGGCGATCGAGGATCTCTTCCATGGGGGTGTCCAGCATGGCGTCCAGCAGGGAGAAGACCCCCGCGATGAAGAGGTTGTCCTGATCGGCCTTCTTCATGAAATGCCTGCCCAGCAGTTCGCACAGGCGGCCGCGGGTGATGGCCGTCCGGGCCTGGGCGGGCGAGACGGCCCCGGTGCCCGCGGTGGCGAGCAGCAGGGTGAGCCAGCGGTACAGCGGCTTCATGCCGAGGATGGACACGGCGTGGCGGATGGACTGGACCTCGCAGGACAGGCCGAAGCCCGCCGAGTTGATGTAGCGCAGCAGCTTGAAGGTGAGCGCGACGTCCTGCTTGAACAGGTCCTCGATCTCCTTGATGTCCGCATCGCCGCGCACCTTGTCCAGCAGCTGCAGGACGGTGACCTGGGCCGGGTTCATGACCCGGGCGGTGAGGTGCTCGGGATGCGCGAAGTAGTAGCCCTGGAAGTAGTGGAAGCCCAGGTCGCGGCACGCGTTGAAGCTCGCGATGGACTCCACCCTCTCGGCGATCAGCCGGGCCGGCAGCTTGTTCAGTTTCCTGACCAGGGCTGCCGTCTGCTCGGCGGGCTGGGAGAGCATGTCGAACTTGAGGTAGCTGGCGTAGGGCAGCAGCTTTTCGATGCCCGGCCGCGGCCTGAACTTGTCCAGGGCGAACCGGTAGCCGGCCTTTTTCAATTCATCCAGGCGGGTCAGCAATTCCGGGGTGGGCTCCACCGTCTCCAGGATCTCGAGGACGACCTTGTCGCTGGGCAGGAGGCTGACGAACTCGCCCATCAACAATTCGTATTCCACGTTGATGAAGGCGAGCCGCCCCTGCAGCAGCCACTTCGTGCCCATGTCGCACAGGGTGTTGGTGATGACGTGGAGCGTGGCCGAGGGATTGCTCTCGACCTGCGCCGCCCCCGAGTGGTGCGAGGGCCGGAACAGCAGCTCGTAGCCGAGAAGCTTGTGCTGGCCGTCGACGATGGGCTGCCGGGCGAGAAAGGCCTCTGTGGTCATGCGGTGCGGGTGAATAGGCTGCCTGGGGTGTCGGTGGGCACGGCGGTCAGCAGCTCTTCCATGTCCAGCACCAGCACGATGGAGCCGTCGCCCGAGAGCGTGGCCCCCGAGATGCCCTTGGGCTTGATGTCCTCCAGGGGCTTGATCACCACGTCGTCGCGGCCGACGAAGCCGTCCACGGCCAGGATGAAGGTGCTGTTGGTGGACTGCATCAGCACGCCGTAGGCCGGTTTCTTCCTGGCCTCCCAGCCGAGCAGGGTGGCCAGCGAACGCACCGGCAGCACCTCGTCGCGGACCACCATGGTGGCGCGGCCGGAGACGCGCTGGACCTCGTCGGGCTTCATCGGGATGATCTCGCGCACCATGGAGAGCGGCACGGCGAAGGACTGGTCGTTGAGGCTGACGACCAGTACGGGCAGGATCGCCAGGGTGAGCGGCAGGGAGATGGTGAAGGTGCTCCCCTGGCCCGGCACGGAGACCACGTCGATCTTGCCGTTGAGCTTGGCGATGTTGGTCTTCACCACGTCCATGCCCACGCCGCGGCCGGAGATGTTGCTGATCTGGTCCTTGGTGGAGAAGCCGGGCATGAAGATCAGGTGCAGGCTCTGGCGGTCGTCCAGGGCGTTGGCGGCCTCCTCGTCGAGGATGCCCTTTTCCACCGCCTTGCGGCGGATGACGTCCGGGCGCATGCCCTTGCCGTCGTCGGAGATCTCGATGTAGATGTGGTCGCCCATCTGGCTGGCCGACAGCGACACGATGGACTTCTCGGGCTTGTTCGCGGCCTGCCGCTCCTCGACCGACTCGATGCCGTGGTCCACGGCATTGCGCACCAGGTGCACCAGCGGGTCGTTGAGGTCCTCGATCATGGTCTTGTCGAGCTCGGTCTCCTCGCCGGAGAGCACCAGCTCGACGTCCTTGCCGAGCTGCCGGGCGAGGTCGCGGGCGAGACGGGGATACTTCTGGAACAGCCGCCCGATGGGCTGCATCCGGGTCTTCATCACCGCGTTCTGCAGGTCGGAGACCAGGAGGTCCAACTGGTTGACCGCCGTGTCCAGGGACTTGAGGGTGTCCGCGTCGGTGCGGCCGTGCAGGATGTGGGACTTCAGGTTGGCGATGCGGTTCTTGGTCAGGCCGATCTCGCCCGACAGGTTGAGCACCTGGTCCAGCCGCACCGTGTCGACGCGGATGGTGGTCTCCTTCTGCAGCGGCTGCGGGGGCGGGGCGGCCGCGGCGGCACGGGGCGCGCCCGCGCCTTCGTGGAGGGCCGGCGCGGCCCTGGGGGCGGCCGCCGGCGCCCCGGCCGCCGCCTCGGAGGGCTCTGTATGGGGGGCCGGCCGCGGCGCGGGGGCGCCGGTCAGGGCGGCATGCAGTGCCGCCCAGTTGAGATCGTCGGCCCCTTCTGCGGCCGGGGCGGGGGCGGGCGCCGGTGCGGTGCGGGACGCGGCGGCGGGCGCCGCTTCGAGGGCCTGACCCGCCAGCGCGGCCTCGAGGTTGGCGATGATGGCGGGGTCGGCGGGCTGGGGCTGCACCTGGCTCGCCAGCTCGGTGAACATGTCCCGCACGGTGGCCGTGGCGGCCAGGATGACGTCCATCAGCTCCGGGGTCAGCGCGAGCTCGGAATTGCGCAGCTTGTCGAACAGGTTCTCGGTGCGGTGGCAGAGCGCGACCAGGTGGTCGACGTTCAGAAAGCCGGCACCGCCCTTGATGGTGTGGAAGCCCCGGAAGATGTCGTTGAGCAGCGCCTTGTCGTCCTGGCGCTTCTCCAGCTCCACCAGCTTGTTGTCCACCTGGGAAAGCAGCTCCCCCGCCTCCATCAGGAAATCCTGCAGCAGCTCTTCCATACCGGCGAAGTCGCTCATGGTCGCATCCCTCTCACCCGCATTGGGGAAAATCTTTCTTCACAAGCAGTCCAGGCTAGAAGCCCAGACTTTGGCTCCGGCATAACGCCGCACATGTGCGGCATTAGCCTTCACTGAAGCCTCGGCTAAAAGCCGAGGCTTTCCAGCAGCTCGTCGACCTGGGCTTGGCTGGTCGCCACGTCGGTACGGCCTTCGGCGCTGATGATGGGGCCTTCCAGCAGCCCGGGGCGGACGGCGCTGCGTTTGTCCACCGGGGTGGCCTCGACCAGCAGGCTGACGAGCTGGTTCTCCAGGGCCTGCGCGGCGTCCAGGATCTTCCTGATGACCTGGCCGGTGAGGTCCTGGAAGTCCTGGGCCATGATGATTTCCATCAGCTTGGCATTCGTGGCGTCGGCCTTGCCGGGCACGTCGTGCAGGTAGCTGCGGGTATCCTTGACCAGGGCCTTGAATTCGTCGACCCCCAGCTGTCTGCTGAACAGGCGGTCCCATTTGCCGGCCAGGTCCCTGGCCGCGCTGCCCAGGCCGTCCTGGATGGGTTGCGCGGCCTCGGCGGCGTTGAGCGTGCGCTCGGCCGCCTGGGCGGTCATGCTGGCGATGTAGTTGAGGCGGTCGCGGTTGTCCGGGATTTCCGAGGCGACCTTCTCGATGGTCTTGTCGTAGCCCAGCTCGCGCAGCAGGTTGTGCAGGCTGCGGGTCATCTGGCCGAGCTGCGAGAACACATGCTCGGAACAGGCCCCCTCGTCGGCCGGGGCGCCTTCCCGGGTGATGGCGGCGGCGATGCTGTCGAGCAGGCTTTCCACCGCGGGGGGCTCCTGCGCCGGCGCCTGGACGGTCTCGCCGGCGATGCTGTCGAACAGGGCCTCGAGCTCGGGGGTGTCGCCGCCCTGGTCTTCGGCTGCGGGGGGCACCTTCGCAGCCGGCTGGGCCAGGCTGTCGAACAGGGCTTCCAGTTCAGGGGAATCGCTGCTCATGCGCGTCTCCAAGCAATCTGTCGGTGCGGCGGCCAAGCGCGGCCGCGGCGTATCGGGGTCGGGCCTGCGGCTTCACATGCCGAATTTTTCGAAGATCTTGTTCAGCTTCTCGTCCAGGACCGCCGCGGTGAACGGCTTGACGATGTAGCCGGAGGCGCCGCTCTGGGCCGCCTCGATGATGTTCTCCTTCTTGGCCTCGGCCGTGATCATGAGCACGGGCAGGTGCTTGAGGGCCGCATCGGCGCGGATGGCCTTGAGCAGGTCGATGCCGGTCATGTTGGGCATGTTCCAGTCGGTGATCACGAACTGGAAGTTGCCGGCCGCCTTGAGCTTCTGCAGCGCCGCGACCCCGTCCTCGGCCTCGTCCACGTTGGTGAAGCCGAGCTCCTTGAGCAGGTTGCGCACGATGCGGCGCATGGTGGAGAAGTCGTCCACCACCAGAAATTTCAGATTCTTGTCGGCCATGGAATTCCTCTCGATGGGTGCATCCCGGCATTTTACCTAGCGTTTGATGAATGCCATGAGGGTTTCCGCCAGCACGGCCGGGTCGAACTTGGCGACGTAGGCATCCACGCCGACGCGCTGCCCCATGGTGCGGTTGGCCTGCGAGGAAAGCGAGGAGTGCATGATCACC
Source organism: Hydrogenophilus sp. (assembly GCA_020725195.1). Lineage (GTDB taxonomy): Bacteria > Pseudomonadota > Gammaproteobacteria > Burkholderiales > Thiobacillaceae > DYFL01. Next base: position 49,762 of record DYFL01000002.1, on the reverse strand, counting down.
GGGATGCCCGCGAAGCGGCTGTCGGACTTGATGTTCCTGGTCAGGACGTAGCCGTCCATCTCGGGCATCTCCGCGTCGACTAGGATGAGCTGGATCTGCTTGCGCAGGGCGATGCCCTCGGCTGCGGCCCGGTTGGCCATGCCCTGCAGCTTGTCCCAGGCCTCCAGGCCGTCGTTGGCCTGGATGTGCTTGGCGCCCAGCTTGTCCAGGACCATCAGGATCTCCTTGCGGGCCACGGTGGAGTCGTCGGCGAAGAAGACGGTGGCCTCCTGCTCGGAGTCGATCCTGGGCAGCGGCGGCAGCGGTTTCTCGCCCAGCACCTCGGCGAGGATGCGCTCGACGTCGAGGATGGAGACCAGACGCCCGTCCTCCAGCTCGGTGATGGCGGTGATGAGGCCGTCCTGGCCGGCGACCATGTTCTCGGGCGGCTTGATCCGGTCCCAGTCGATGCGCATGATGCGGTCGACGTCCTGGACCAGGAAGGCCTGGGTGTGGCGGGAGAACTCCGTCACGATCATGTTCGCGCCCAGGCCGGCGGGGGCGTTCTCCACCTTGATGAACTTCACCAGCGAGATCACCGGGATGATGCTGCCGCGCAGGCTGATCACGCCTTCCACGCCGTAGGGCATGTTCGGGGTCAGGGTGATAGGGGGGGTGGGCGAGACCTCCCGCACCTTGAACACGTTGATGCCGAAGAGCTCCTCCGTGCCCATGCTGAACAGCAGCAGCTCCATCTTGTTGGAGCCGGCCAGCTTGGTGCGGCCGTCCACGGAATCGATCAGTCGGGCCTGTTCCATCTCGTTCATGGGCTCGTTCCCTTATTTCAGCAGCCTTGAGAGCACTTCGGCGAGGCGGTGCGGTTCGAACTTGGGCACGTACTCGTCGACCCCGACCGAGATGCCGAGCTGGCGGTTGGCCTCGGAGGACAGGGAGGAGTGCATCAGCACGGGGATGCCCTTGAAGCGCGGGTCCGTCTTGATGTTCTTGGTGAGCACGTAGCCGTCCATCTCGGGCATCTCCACATCGGTGAGCACGAGCTGCACGTAATCGGTGACCGGGCGGTCGGCCATCTCGGCCTGGGCCGCGATCTTCAGCAGCTCGTCCCAGGCCTGTTTGCCGTTGAGGGCGCCGATGCCGCGCACGTCCAGGGCCTCCAGGGTGCGCTCGATCTGTTTTCTGGCCACCGAGGAGTCGTCGGCGTAGAACACGGTGCGGTCGGGCTTGCCCAGCGGCTGCAGGCTCGCGAAGAGGTGGCTGTCGTCGCAGTGCGTGGTGTCCGAGAGGATCTTCTCCACGTCCAGCATCATGACCAGGCGCCTGTCCTTGAGCTCGGTCACGGCGGTCACCAGGCCGCCGAGTTGGGCGGTGAGCATGGCGGGCGGCACCTTCATCTCCGACCAGTCGAGGCGCAGGATGGTGTCCACCTCGCCCACCAGGAAGCCCTGGGTCTGGCCGTTGTACTCGGTGACGATCATGATCGCCGGCGGCGTGCCGGTCGCGATGCCGATGTACTTGGCGAGGTCGACCACGGGCACCAGGGCGCCGCGCAGGCTGACCATGCCCTCCACCGCGGCGGGCATGTCGGGCGCGCGGGTGATCTCGGGGATGCGCATGACCTCGCGCACCTTGAAGACGTTGATGCCGAAGGTCTCCTTGCGGCCCGAGGACTGGTCCGTGCCCAGGGTGAAGAGCAGGATCTCCAACTTGTTGGCCCCGGCCAGCTTGGTGCGGGCGTCGATGCGTCTGAGCAGGTCTGACATGTGCGGCTGTCCTGGATCGCTGAACTAGTTGGCTAAGGTGAAGCGGCTGACGGTGTCCCTGAGGCGCTGCGCAAGCCCGGTCAGGCCTTGGGCCGCCTGCGCGGAATTCTCCGCCGCAGAGCGGTTCTGCCGGGCCATGGAGAGGATCTCGTCCATCCGCGCGGCGATCGCCTGGCTGGCGGTGTCCTGGCCTTTGCGGATGTGGTCGATGTCATGGATCAGCGATGATACATGAGATACCGCGGCGTTGATCTCGGCGATGGCGCGCCCGGCCTGCATGGCCATGTCCACGCCGTGATGCACCTCCTGGCTGCCCTGCGCCATGGCCGTGACGGCCTTGCCGGTCTCCTCCTGGATGGTCTGGATGGTGGCGGAGATCTCCCCGGTCGCCTTGCTGGTGCGCTCGGCCAGCTTCCTCACCTCGTCGGCCACCACCGCGAACCCGCGTCCCTGCTCGCCGGCACGCGCCGCCTCGATGGCGGCGTTGAGCGCCAAGAGGTTGGTCTGGTCGGCGATGTCGCGGATGACGTTGACGATGCGGCCGATCTCGTCCGAGTGCCGGCCGAGGGCGGAGACGAGTTCGGCGGATCGGGAAACGGTGCCGGAAATGGCCTGGATGCCCTCGGCGGCCTGGCCGACCACCCCCTCGCCCTGGCGGGCGAGCTGGCTGGCCTGGTCGGCGGCGGCGACCATGGTGGCGATGTTCTCGCCGACCTGCGCGACCGTGGCGGTCAGCTCCTGCGCGGCCTGGACCGTGGCGTCGGCCAGGGACTCCTGGCGGCCGGAGACGCTGAGCACCGCGGCGCTGTTGTCGGCGGTCAGGGCGGCGGAGCGGCTCACCTCCTCCGCCGACTGGCGGATCTGCCCGATCAGGCCGGAAAACTCCCGGGTCATGCGGTTGAAGGCCGTGGCGACGCGGGCCAGTTCGTCCCGGCCCTCCGCGTTGGCCAGGCTCGTGAGGTCGCCCTTGGCCAGGCGCCCCGCCGCCTGCTCCAGGCCGCCGGCGCAGCCCACGATGCCGCGGCGGATCAGCAGGCTGAGCACCACCGACAGGGCCAGGCCGATGCCCATGATGGCCAGGGCGGAGGTCTGCAGCACCCCGGAGAGCCGGTCGATCTGGGCGCGGGAACGCTCGGCGGACTGGATGAAGTGGCTGATCAGGGCGTCGGTGGTGTCGGAGACCTGGACATAGGCGGGGTCCATGACGGCCCGATAGTGCCGGTCGGCCTCGGCCCAGCGTTCGGCATTGAAGAGGTCGCGGATGTGCATCAGGCCGTCTTCGCCGAACTTCTTGCGGGCGACGGCGTAGCGCTCGTAAAGGGCCGTCTCCTCGGCGTTCAGGGCGCGCTGGGTGAAGGTGTTGAGGGTCTCGTTGACCACCCGGACATGCTTGTCGATGGTGTCGAAGCGCTCCTGGGCGGTGAAGGCGTCCTCGGCCAGGCGCGCCTCGAGGACCAGGTTGCGGATCTGCATCTGCAGGTAGCGCACCTGCTGCAGCTGGTTCACCGCGCTCACGTTGACGTCGTAAATCCTGGAAAGCGCGTCGGTGGCCTGGCGGATGCCCCAGATGCCGCTCAGGCCCGTCGCCACCAGGGCGGCCGACAGGAACAGGGTCAGCCCGAGCAGACGTCCCCCGATGCTGAAGTTGTTCAGGAATTTAAAGCATTTCATAGGCGGCATCTGTGGCGAAGTCGAAAACGATGCGAGACTGTACCAAGGGTCTCACGGCGATCAAGGGTACTATCGGCCCAGCGGCAGTGAACTTTAGGGGCCGCCCGGCGCCCCGGGTGCCCCCTGCCGGCTCTGCTATCATGCGGCATTCTCGTCCCGACCTGTCGAATGCGCCGCCCACCCGAAGAGATGCCGGCGGAGGACCTCAAGGAGGCCTTCGCCCTGTTCAGCGAGACCTCTGCACGGCTTTCCGATGCCTATCTGGAGCTGCAAAGCCAGGTGGCGCGGCTGTCGGTCGAGCTGGCGGCGGCCAACGGCGAGCTCGCCCGGCGCGAACGCCTGTCCGCCCTGGGCGAGGTGGCGGCCAATCTGGCCCATCAGCTGCGCACCCCCCTGGCCGCCGCCCTCCTGTATGCGGGGCATCTCGCCCGGCCCGACCTGGCCGAGGCCGACCGCGTGCGCTTCGCCGAAAAGGTCCTCTCCCGCCTGCGCTATCTGGAGCGGCTCATCCAGGACATGCTGCGGTTCGTGAAGGGACAGCAGGAAAGGCCGTCGGCCTTCTCCCTCAGGGCGATGGTCGAGGAGATCGAGCAGGTGATGGAGCCGCAGATGGCCATCCAGGGCGTGCGCTTCCGGGTGGCGGCGCCGGCGGAGGACGTCGAGCTCTGGGCGGACCGCCAGGCCATCATGGGGGCCCTGCTCAACCTGCTGGAAAACGCCCTGCAGATGAGCCCGCCGGGCTCGGAGGTGGGCTTCGAGGTCGCCGCCGGCGGCAGCCCCTTCGCGGCCTTCCGGGTGCAGGACCAGGGCCCCGGCATCGGCGCGGATGCCCAGGCCCGACTCTTCGAGCCCTTCTTCACCACCCGGGCCGAGGGCAACGGCCTGGGGCTGGCGATCGTCAAGCAGACGGCGGACGCCCACGGCGGCTGGGTGGAGATCGATTCGGCCCCGGGCCGAGGCAGCGCCTTCACCTTCTATCTGCCGCTCCACGGGGAGGCCGGGGAGGGATGAACCGCGGCAAGCCCGGCCTGCTCGTCGTGGAGGATGATCCGGCGCTGCGCGAGGCGCTGACCGACAGCCTGGAGCTGGCGGGCTACCGCGTGGCGGCCGCGGCCGACGCGGAGTCCGCCCTCGCCATGCTCGAGCGGGAGCCGTGCGGCCTGCTGCTCTCGGACGTGCAGATGCCGGGCATGGACGGGCATGGCCTGCTCCGGGCCGTGAAGGCCAGGCATCCCGGCCTGCCCGTGGTGCTGATGACGGCCTACGGCCAGATCGAGAAGGCGGTGGAGGCCATGCGCGACGGCGCGGCGGACTACCTGCCCAAGCCCTTCGAGCCGGACCGGCTCCTGGCGGTGGTGGCGAAGAACCTGCGTGCCGACGGCGGCGAGGGCGGCCTGCTCGTCGCGGAGGACCCGGCCAGCCAGGCCGTGCTGGAGCTGGCGCGGCGGGTGGCGGCCACCGACGCCACGGTCCTGCTCACGGGCGAGTCCGGCGTGGGCAAGGAGGTCTACGCCCGCTATCTGCACCGCCACTCGGGGCGGGCGAAGGGGCCCTTCGTCGCGGTCAACTGCGCGGCCATCCCGGAAAACCTGCTGGAGGCCACCCTGTTCGGCTACGAGAAGGGGGCCTTCACCGGGGCCGCGGCCAGCCAGGCGGGCAAGTTCGAGCAGGCCCAGGGCGGCACGATCCTGCTCGACGAGGTCACCGAGCTGCCGGTGCATCTCCAGGCCAAGCTCCTGCGCGTACTGCAGGAGAGGGAGGCGGAGCGGGTCGGCGGCCGGGCGCCCGTCGCGCTCGACGTGCGCGTCGTCGCGGCCAGCAACCGGGACCTGGACGAGTGCGTCCGCCAGGGCCGGTTCCGCGAGGACCTCTATTACCGGCTCAACGTCTTTCCCCTGGAGGTCCCGCCGCTGCGGCGGCGCCCCGGGGATATCGGGCCGCTGGCGCGGCACTTCCTGGAGCGCTACGCGGACACCGTCGGGCGCCGCGGCCTGAGCCTCAGCGCGGCGGCCCTGGCCGAATTGACGGGGTATGACTGGCCCGGTAACATCCGCGAGCTCGGCAACGTGGTGCAACGGGCGATGATCCTGGCGCCGGGCGCGGTGATCGGCCCCGAGCACCTGATGCTGCCCCGCGGGATCCACCGGGATGGCGCGCAGCCGGCGGCCACCAGGGCCATCAAGGACTTGGAGCGGGAGATGATCCTGCAGACCCTGGAGCGCTGCGGCGGCTCGCGCAAGCGCACGGCCGAGGCGCTGGGCATGAGCGAACGCACCCTGCGCTACAAGCTGCAGCGCTACCGCGTCGGGGGGGAGGGCTGACCCGATGCGGCGGGCGCTGGATGAGGATGGGTTGACCTCCTATAATCGGTCATGGAGGCGCTAGCGATGAACAATCCGGGCATCGAGCAGATGGTCACCCAGCTGAGGGCCGTGGCCGCCCAGGCGGCGCAATCGCCTGCGGCCGGGGAGGCCGCCGGCGGCCAGGACTTTTCCGCGCTGCTGAAGACCGCGCTGGACCAGGTCAGCAATGCCCAGCAGGAGGCCAGGCAGCTGACCCAGCAGTTCGAGCTGGGCGACCCCAACGCCAACCTGCAGGACGTGGTGATGTCCCTGCAGAAGGCCAGCCTTTCCTTCCAAACCATGGTTCAGGTGCGCAACAAGCTGGTTTCCGCCTATCAGGAAATCATGAACATGCAGGTTTGATGAGGGACAGGCATCCGCATGGCCCTACCGCCTCAGCAGTCCCTGGCCAACCTCGTCCAGCGCTTCAACGAACTCCCCAGCACCCGCAAGCTCGCCCTCCTGGTCAGCCTGGCCGCGGCCATCGCCCTGTTCGTCGGCCTGCTCATCTGGGCGAAGACGCCGGAGTACCGGGTGCTCTTCTCCAACCTCGCCGAGCGCGACGGCGGCGCGGTGATCGCCTCGCTCCAGCAGATGAACGTGCCCTACAAGATGGCCGAGGGCGGCACGGCCATCCTGGTGCCGGCCGACCAGGTCTACGACCTGCGCTTCAAGCTCGCCGCCCAGGGCCTGCCCAAGGGCGGGGCGGTGGGCTTCGAGCTCATGGATACCGCCAGGCTGGGCATGACCCAGTTCCAGGAGCACGTCGCCTACCAGCGGGCCCTCGAGGGCGAGCTGGCCCGCTCCATCCAGTCGCTCTCGCCCGTGGAGTCGGCGCGGGTGCACCTGGCGATCCCCAAGCCCTCCGTCTTCATCCGCGACAAGCAGAGCCCGTCGGCCTCGGTGCTGGTCAACCTCCATCCCGGGCGCGCCCTGGACGCGGCCCAGGTCAGCGCCATCGTGCACCTGGTCTCCAGCAGCGTGCCGGAGCTCACGCCCGCCAGCGTGACGGTGGTGGACCAGGCCGGCAACCTGCTCACCGCCAGGGCCGGGGCGCTGGCGCCCCAGGGCCTGAACGCCAGCCAGCTGGATTACCTGCGCGAGGTCGAGGCCTACTATGCCAGGCGGGTGGAGGCCATCGTCGCCCCCATCGTCGGCGAGGGCAACGTCAAGGCCGAGGTGCGGGCGGACCTGGACTTCTCCGAGAGCGAGTTCACCAGCGAGTCCTACAAGCCCAACCCCGCGCCCGACGCCCAGTCCGTGCGCAGCCGGCAGTCCAGGGAGGAGACCAGCCGGGACGGGGCCGCGGCCGGCGTGCCCGGGGCCCTCAGCAACCAGCCTCCGGGGCCGGCGGCGGCCCCCCTCGCCGCCCCGGCCGGTGCGGCTAACGGCGCGCCCGGGCCCGGGGGGGCGCAGTCCAGCCGCCGCGAGGACACCGTCAATTACGAGCTGGACAAGACCATCCGCCACGTGCGCGAATCGCTGGGGCGCGTCAAGCGGCTCTCCGTCGCCGTCGTGGTGAACTACCGCAAGCAGGCGGGCGACCAGCCCGCCAAGCCGCTGGCCCCGGAGGAGCTGCAGCAGGTCAGCGCCCTGGTGCGCGAGGCGATGGGCTACAGCCAGGAGCGCGGCGACACGGTCAACGTGGTGAACGCGGCCTTCAGCGAGATCCGGCCCGAGGCGGCCGAGGTCCCGATCTGGAAGGACCCGGAGAACGTGGCCTTCGCCAAGGAACTGCTCAAGAACCTGCTGGTCTTCGGCCTGGCCTTCTATCTGGTCTTCGGGGTGCTGCGCCCCCTGCTGCGCGATCTGCTCAAGCCCGTGCCCCAGGCCGCCCCGGCGGCGGAAATGCCGGCGGAGGCCGCGCTGAGCGCCTTCGAGGCCAGGATGGAGGAGCTCTCCCGCAAGGGCTATGAAGACCAGCTGCGCGAGATCCGGGATTTCGCCAAGCAGAATCCCAAGGCGGCGGCGGACATCATCAAGGAATGGATGGCCAAGGAATGAGCGAAGAAGGCCTGCAGCGCAGCGCGATCCTGATGCTCTCCCTGGGGCAGGACGAGGCCTCGGAGGTGTTCAAGTTCCTGGGGCCCAAGGAGGTGCACAAGCTGGGCGCGGCCATGGCGCAGCTGGGCAACGTCGGCCGCGAGGAGATCGAGGAGGTGCTGAACGATTTCCGGCTGGAGTCCGTCGGGCGCATCAGCCTCGCCGACAGCGACGAATACCTGCGCACCGTGCTGCGCAAGGCCCTGGGCGACGACAAGGCGGCCCACATCATCGAGCGCATCCTGCAGGGCGAGGACAACGCCGGGATCGAGGGCCTGAAGTGGATGGACGCCAGCTCTGTGGCGGAGATGATCCGCAACGAGCACCCCCAGATCATCGCCACCATCCTCGTGCACCTGGACCGGGACCACGCCGGCGAGGTCCTGCAATTCTTCACCGAGCGCCTGCGCAACGACGTGATGATGCGCATCGCCACCCTCGAGGGGGTGCAGCCCATCGCCCTGCGCGAGCTCAACGACGTCCTGACCCAGCTGCTCTCCGGCAGCGAGCGCACCAAGAAGAGCTCGGGCGGCGGCGTCAAGGCCGCCGCCGACATGCTCAACTTCATGGCCGGCACCATGGAGGCCTCGGTGCTCGCCAGCATCCGGGAGCAGGATCCGGACATCGCGCAGAAGATCCAGGACCAGATGTTCACCTTCGACAACCTCCTCGATCTGGACGACCGCGCCATCCAGCTGCTGCTGCGCGAGGTCCAGTCCGAGAGCCTCATCGTCGCCCTCAAGGGGACCTCCCAGGAGCTGCGCGACAAGATCTTCAAGAACATGTCCAGCCGTGCGGCGGAGGCGCTGAAGGAGGACCTGGAGGCCAAGGGCCCCGTGCGCCTCTCGGAGGTGGAGTCCGAGCAGAAGGAGATCCTCAAGGTCGTGCGCCGCCTGGCCGACGAGGGCCAGATCGTCCTGGGCGGCAAGGGCGGCGAGGAAGGCCTGGTCGAATAAGGCCGGGCGAGGACACCGGACATGGCTTCGCGCATCATCCCCAAGGAAGAGCTCACCGCCTACCAGCGCTGGGAGCTGGGGGGAATGGACAGCACGCCCCCTGCACAGGTCACCGAGGCCGCGGCCCGGGAGGCCCCTGCCGAGCCGGACCCGGTCCGGCTTCCCACCGCCGAAGAGGTGGAGCGCATCCACCAGGAGGCGTGGCAGGAAGGCTACAGGCTGGGGATGGCGGAGGGTCGCCGGGAGGGGGAGCAGTACAGTCGCCGGCTCAAGAGCCTGTTCGAGGCCATGGAGGTGGCCAGGCTCGCCCAGGACGAGGCCCTCGCCCGGGAAGTCCTCGAGCTGGGCGTGGCCGTGGGCAGCCAGATCGTGGGCGCGGCCCTGCGGGTGAAGCCCGAGCTGATGCTCGCCACGGTCAAGGAGGCGCTGGCGCAATTGCCGCACCTGAGCGGCCATCCCAAGCTCGTCGCCCACCCTTCCGATGCCCCCATGCTGCGCGCATGGCTGGCCCAGGAGCACGGCCATCTGAACTGGCGGGTCGTCGAGGATGCGCAGATCGAGCCCGGCGGCTTCCGGGTCGAATCGCCCCAGGGCGAGCTCGACGCCGCCCTGCCGCTGCGCTGGAAGGAGGTCCTCCTCGCCCTGGGGGCGGACCCCGCCTGGCTGGAATGAACGAACGCCGGGACGCGCTCAGGGAGTACCTGCAGAACTGCCGGGAGGCGGTCGGCCATGTGACGCCCTGGCGCCTGACCGGCCGGCTGACCCGGGTGGCCGGGCTGGTGATGGAGGCCGTGGGGCTCAAGCTCGCCACGGGGGTGAGCTGCCACGTCTCCATGCCGGGGGGCTCGAAGGTCGACGCCGAGGTGGTCGGCTTCTCCGGCGAGCGCCTCTTCCTCATGCCCTCGGCGGAGGTCTACGGCCTGCTGCCGGGCGCCCTGGTGGAGCCCGACGGCAGCAGCCGGCTCGACCCGCCCCGCCTCGACAAGCCCTTCCAGCACCGCCGCCGCTCCGAGGACCGCATCCGGCAGGTGGCGGTCGGCCCGGAGCTGCTCGGCCGGGTGGTCGACGGCATGGGGCGCCCCTTCGATCGCCAGGGTCCCCTCGCCTGTTCGCGGCAGTGGCCGCTCTACAGCCGCCCGGTCAACCCCATGGAGCGGGAGCCCATCCGGGACGTGCTGGACGTCGGGGTGCGGGCGATCAATGCCCTGCTCACGGTGGGCCGGGGGCAGCGCATGGGGCTGTTCGCCGGCAGCGGCGTGGGCAAGAGCATGCTGCTCGGCATGATGGCCCGCTACACCTCGGCCGACGTCGTGGTGGTGGGGCTCATCGGCGAGCGCGGCCGCGAGGTCAAGGACTTCATCGAGAACATCCTGGCCGAGGAAGGGCTCAAGCGTGCGGCCGTCGTCGCGGCGCCGGCCGATGCGCCGCCGCTCCTGCGCCTGCACGGCGCGGCCTACGCCACGGCCATCGCCGAGTATTTCCGCGACCAGGGCCGGCACGTCCTGCTGATCATGGACTCCCTCACCCGCTATGCCCAGGCCCAGAGGGAGATCGCCCTGGCCGTGGGCGAGCCGCCCGCCACCAAGGGCTATCCCCCCTCGGTCTTCGCCAAGCTGCCCCAGCTCGTGGAGCGGGCGGGCAACGGGCGCGAGGGCAGCGGCTCCATCACCGCCTTCTACACCGTGCTCACGGAAGGGGACGACCAGCAGGACCCGGTGGCCGATGCGGCCCGCGCCATCCTCGACGGCCACATCGTCCTTTCCCGGCAGCTGGCCGACCAGGGGCACTATCCCGCCATCGACATCGAGGCCTCGGTCTCGCGGGTGATCACCGAGCTCCTGAGCCGCGCCGAGATGGACCAGGTGCGGCGCTTCAAGGGCCTGTACGCCCGCCACCAGCGCAGCCGGGACCTCATCACCATCGGGGCCTACGCGCGCGGCAACGATCCCCAGCTCGACGAGGCGATCGCGCTGTATCCGCGGATGGAGGGCTTCCTGGTCCAGGACTTCCTGGACAAGGAGGATTACGCGGGCAGCCGCACCCAGCTCGAGGCGCTGTTGGCCCCCGGCTGATGTCGGCTATTCGTGGGCCTTCTTCCAGAACCGGATCAGGAGGAAGAGGCCCATGGCGACCATGAAGACGATGGTGAATATCGCCAGCAGGCCGATGGGGGTGGTGAACAGCTCTCGCAGGATGACGTCCATGGATCTTCTCCTCGTTAAAGTGAACGTCGCGTCAGCGACACTTCAGACCCCCTCTCCCGCAGGCGGGAGAGGGCGGGGTGAGGGAACGGACAAGGCGGCCGCAGCGTGACGCTGATGAATCGGTTAGTCGCGGCCGCCTTGTTCGTTTAGAGCGCCTCCCGGGGGGCGCGGGTGCAAAACTCAGCGCAGGGCCTCCAGCTTCAGCTGGCCGATGAAGGGGGCTTCCCACTGCCCGGTCAGGCGCCAGCCGCGATCCTCGGGCTCCAGGCTCACCCGGCGCTTGCCGGCGGACAGGGCGGGCAGCTGTGCCCGGTAGACGCCGTCCGCATCCGGATGCAGGGTCAGGACCAGGTCCTGCCCGGCCCGGGTGGGGTGGGTCAGGAACAGCCGGAGCGCGGCGGGCAGGGCGGCGATGCGGCCGCCCAGCTCCAGGGCGAGCCGGCCGTCCCCGGCGCTCAGCACCGCCTCGATCCCCAGCTCCCCCGCCCGGGCGTCGCGCTCGAGCACCTGATGGATGGCCAGGCCTTCCTTGTAGTAGTCCTCGGTGACCAGGGGATCGGGGTCCCTGGCCGCCAGCCAGAAGGTGATCGTCCCGGCGACCACGGCGGAAAGGGGCAGGGCCATGAGGAACCAGGGCCAGGGCTCGCGCCACCAGCGGGTGGGGTTTGCGGGGCAGTTTGCGTTCGGCATGGGCGGCTCGCTATCTAAGGAAACTCGATTTCGCCTCGCGGACGATTCCGGGGTCGTCCAAGGCCTGGACCCGGAAGATCACGGGGGTGCTGGGGCGCTCGATGCGCAGCGGCGCGGCCTGCAGCGTGACCTGCAGGTCGGCCGTCGCCAGGGCGGCGATCTCCACGGACTCGCCTGCGACGACCTTCAGGCCATCGATGCCGCTGGCGCTGACGGCATAGCGGTGCGTCCGGTTGTCCATGTTGATGATCTGCAGGCGGTAGAGGTTCTCGATCATCCCCTGCTCGGTCTGCCGGGACAGGGTGGCCCGGTCGCGGATCACGTCGACCCTGAGCGGGGTGCGTTCGGCCAGGGTGTAGACGAAGGCCGCGGAGATGGCCGCGAGGATGAAGGTGTAGACCAGGGTGCGGGGGCGGAAGGCATGCCGCCAGATCTCCTTGTCGGCGTATTTGCCCTCGATGGCGTTCTGCGTCGAATACCGGATCAGGCCCTTGGGATAGTCCATCCGCTCCATCACCCGGTCGCAGGCGTCGATGCAGGCCGCGCAGCCGATGCACATGTACTGCAGGCCGTTGCGGATGTCGATGCCGGTCGGGCAGACCTGCACGCAGATGCCGCAGTTGACGCAGTCGCCCAGGCCGGCGGCCCGGTAGTCCGTGCCCTTGCGGCGCGCGCCGCGCGGCTCGCCGCGCTTGTAGTCGTAGGTGATGACCAGGGTGTCCGGGTCGAACATCACGCTCTGGAAGCGGGCATAGGGGCACATGTACTTGCACACCTGCTCGCGCATCATCCCGGCGAAGCCCCAGGTGACGGAGCCGTAGAAGAGCAACCAGAAGGTCTCCCACGGCCCCAGCGTCCAGGCGAGCACTTCCTGGCCCAGGACGTGGATGGGGGTGAAATAGCCGACGAAGGTGAAGCCGGTCCACAGCGACAGGATGATCCAGGCGGCCTGCTTGCCGCCGCGGCGCAGCAGCTTCTGCGCGTTCCAGGGCATGGCCTCGAGCCTGCGGCGCTTGAGGTGGTCGCCCTCGAAGAGCTGCTCGATCCACATGAACAGCTCCGTGTAGACCGTCTGCGGGCAGGCATAGCCGCACCACAGCCTTCCGGCCACGGCGGTGAAGAGGAACAGCGCCAGGGCGGAGATGATCAGCAGCGCGGCGAGCCAGATGAAGTCCTGGGGCCAGAGCACCAGGCCGAAGAGGTAGAACTTGCGTGCCGCCAGATCGAAGAGCACGGCCTGGCGCCCGTCCCATTCCAGCCAGGGCAGGCCGTAGTAGACGATCTGGGTGAGGAGCACCAGGGCGATGCGCCAGTTGTTGAACCAGCCGTGCACCGCCCGGGGGTGGATCTTCTGCCGGACCTCGTAGAGCTGCTGCTCCATCTCGCCGGCTTCGGTTGCGGGGGGCTTCCCGGAAACGCCTTCTGCCATCTGTTGCTCTCAAAACCCAAGGGTGCGCCGCGGCGGCGGCCATTTCCTCCGATCCCGGCGTGCTTGTTCTGGTTCCTGTGCCGGAGGCAAGCCGGCTCGCGAACCGGCTTGCCTCCGGGGCCGGCAGTCCGGCCCGGATCGGCAGATTACTTGCCCTGGGACAGGCCCAGCACGTAGGCCGTCAGGAGGTGGACCTTGGCCTCGCCGAGCGCCTCCAGCTGGGCCGGCATGCCGCCCTTGCGGCCCTTGACGATGCTCTCCACGATGGCCGCCTCGGAGCCGCCGTACTGCCAGGCGTCATTGGTCAGGTCGGGGGCGGAGAGCGCCAGGTTGCCCTTGCCGTCCTCGCCGTGGCAGCCGGCGCAGACCACCCACTTGGCCTGACCCGCCGCGGCGAGCTGGGCGTCGTGCGGCTTGCCGCCCAGGGCCAGCACGTAGTGCGCCACCTCCCTGGCGCCCTGCTCGCCGCCCACGGCGTCGCCGAGGGGGGGCATCTCGCCGGTGCGGCCGTAGGCGATGCTCGCCTTGACCACCTCGGGGTCGCCGCCGCCGAACAGCCAGAGCCCGTCGGTCAGGTTGGGGAAGTGCTGGCTGCCCTTGGCGTCGGAGCCGTGGCACTGGGCGCAGTAGGTCAGGAACAGGCGCTGGCCCATCTCGCGCGCCTTCGGGTCGGCGGCGACGGCCATCAGGTCCTGGCCGAGGAAGGGCTGGAACTGCCTGTCGAACTCGGCGTCCACGCGCGCCCTTTCCTGCTTGTAGGCATCCGCGGAGGACCAGCCCCACACGCCCTCGAAGCGGCCCAGGCCGGGGTAGAGCACCAGGTAGAGGATGCCGAAGACGATCAGGAGGTAGAACATGTACAGCCACCAGCGCGGCAGCGGGTTGTTCAGCTCCTGCAGGTCGCCGTCGAAGGTCGGCTCCAGCACCTCGGCCTCTTCGCCCGGGGCGAGCTTGCGGGTGGTCTGGCTCCTGAGGAACCAGATGATGGCGATGATGGAAACCACGGTGATGGCGGCGATGTAGTAGTGCCAGAAGCCGCTGACGAAATCGGGAACTGCATATCCAGCAATCATTCTTTTCTCCTCACGATGCGTCCGGATGCCGGCCGGCCTCGTCGGCGTCTTCCTGGAAGGGAAGCTGGGCGGCGTCCTCGTACTTCTGCTTGTTCTCGCGGTGGAAGGCCCACCAGGCGATGCCGATGAACAGCAGGAAGAACAGGACCGTGACCGCGGAACCGATGATGCCGGCGTCCATGTTTACTGCGCCTTGGGTGCGAAGGTGCCGAGGGCCTGGAGATAGGCGATGATCGCGTCCATCTCGGTCTTGCCCTCGAGCATGGCCGGGGCGCCCTGGATCTCCTCGTCCGTGTAGGGGTGCCCGGCCCAGTCCTTGAGCACGGTCATCTTCTTCTGGATGTCGGAGGCGTCCACCGGCGTGTCGGCCAGCCAGGGGTAGGCCGGCATGTTGGACTCCGGGACCACGTCGCGCGGGTTCATCAGGTGCACGTAATGCCACTGGTCGGAGTAGCGGCCGCCGACGCGGTGCAGGTCCGGGCCCGTGCGCTTGGAGCCCCAGAGGAAGGGGCGGTCGTAGACGAACTCGCCGGCCACGGAGAAGTGGCCGTAGCGCTCGGTCTCGGCGCGGAAGGGGCGCACCATCTGGGAGTGGCAGCCGACGCAGCCCTCGCGGATGTAGATGTCCCGGCCCGCGAGCTGCAGCGGGTCGTAGGGCTTGAGGTCCGGGACGGCCTGCGTCGTGGACTTCTGGAAGAACAGGGGCACGATCTGCACCAGGCCGCCGACGCTGACCACCAGGAAGGTCAGGACGATGAGCAGGCCGATGTTTTTCTCGATGAGCTTGTGGGAAAACATGTCTCGTCTCCTCTTCGATCAGGCGGCAACCGCTGCGGGGATGCGGGCGTCGTCCACGGCGCGCCCGACGGCGACGGTCTTCCACACGTTCCAGGCCATGATCAGCATGCCCGAGAAGAACATCAGGCCGCCGAGCAGGCGGATGTAGTAGAAGGGATACATCGCGGCCACCGACTGCGCGAAGCTGTAGGTGAGCGTGCCGTCCGGGTTGGTGGCGCGCCACATCAGGCCCTGGGCCACGCCGGCGATCCACATGCTGGCGATGTAGAGCACCACGCCGATGGTGGCGATCCAGAAGTGGGCGTTGATCGCCTTCACGCTGTACATCGCCTCGCGGCCGAAGAGGCGCGGGATCAGGTAGTACATGGAGCCGATGGTGATCATCGCCACCCAGCCCAGCGCCCCGGAGTGCACGTGGCCGATGGTCCACTCGGTGTAGTGCGACAGGGCGTTGACCGTCTTCACCGACATCATCGGGCCCTCGAAGGTGGACATGCCGTAGAAGGACAGCGAGGTGATCAGGAACTTCAGGATGGGGTCGGTCCTGAGCTTATGCCAGGCGCCCGAGAGGGTCATGATGCCGTTCATCATGCCGCCCCAGGACGGTGCGATCAGCATGAGCGAGAAGACCATGCCGAGCGACTGGGCCCAGTCGGGCAGGGCGGTGTACATCAGGTGGTGCGGGCCGGCCCACATGTAGATGAAGTTGAGCGACCAGAAGTGCACGATGGACAGCCGGTAGGAATAGATGGGCCGGCCGGCCTGCTTGGGCACGAAGTAATACATCATGCCCAGGAAGGCGGTGGTCAGGAAGAAGCCCACCGCGTTGTGGCCGTACCACCACTGCACCATGGCGTCCTGCACGCCGGCGTAGGCCGAGTAGGACTTGGTCAGGGTCACCGGCAGCTCGGCGGAATTCACCACGTGCAGCAGGGCGATGGTGATGATGTAGGCGCCGAAGAACCAGTTGGCCACGTAGATGTGCTTGGTCTTGCGCTTGACGATGGTGCCGAAGAAGAGCACGGCGTAGGCCACCCACACCGCCGTGATCAGCAGGTCGATGGGCCACTCCAGCTCGGCGTATTCCTTGCTGCTGGTGATGCCCAGCGGCAGCGTGATGGCGGCCAGCACGATGACGGCCTGCCAGCCCCAGAAGACGAAGGCGGCCAGCCCGTCGGAGATCAGGCGCGCCTGGCTGGTGCGCTGCACGACATAGAGCGAGGCGGCGAAGAGCCCCGAGCCGCCGAAGGCGAAGATCACCGCGTTGGTGTGCAGGGGACGGATGCGTCCGTAGGACAGGTAGGGCGCCAGCGGCCCCAGGGCCTCGGTCAGCGTGGGCCAGATGAGCTGGGCGGACAGGATCACGCCCACCAGCATGCCGACAATGCCCCAGACGATGGTCATGATGGCGAATTGTCGGACGACCTTGTAGTTGTATGTCGTTGCTTCCATACGATTTCCCCTCAACAGGACGACACGGTGATTGATCCAGCCGGCGCGCCCCGGTACGACTTCCCCCCGTGGAAACGGCGGGTCGCCCGGACTCCCTGCTCGGCGACCGCCAGGCGGCGGGACGAGGCGGCCGGCTCGGCAGCCGACACTCTATCCGATGGCCGAAACAAAATCCTGATCCAGATCAACTAAGGTGCTTTTCATACCTGTTAATCCAGAATTGGGTATGTTTAACGCAGGGCCAGTTGCCTGAGGCGGTCGAGGTCGCGAATCTCGACCGAACGGCGGTGGGCACGGATCAGCCCCTCTTCCTGCAGGCGGGAAAAGAGTCTGCAGGTGGTTTCCTCGGCGATGCCGAGGTAGGTCCCGATGTCGCCCCGGGACATGCTGAGGTTGAAGCGCAGGGGTGAAAAGCCGTGTTGCTCGAAGCGGCTGGATAGTCCCAGCAGGAAGGTGGCCAGGCGCTCCTCTGCATTCTTCTTGCCTAGCATGAGCATGAGTTCCTGGTAGTGCTGCACCTCCCGGCTCAGGATGATCAGCATCTGGCTGCGGATGGAGGGCACCTCCACGCTCAGTTTCTCCAGGTGGTCCAGGGGGACCTCGCACAGGCTCGTCGGCTCCAGGATCTGGGCCTCGCTGGTGTGGCGGCCGGTGGCCAGGTCGTTCAGGCCCAGGGGCTCGCCGACGATGTGGAAGCCGGTGATCTGCAGGCGGCCGTCGCCGCTCAGCACATAGCTCTTGAGGGAGCCGTAGCGGATGGCGTAGACGGCCCGGACCGGCTCGTCCAGGCGGTAGAGGTATTCGCCCTTGCGCAGCTGCCGGCGGCTGCAGGCGATGCGCTGCAGCAGGGTCGGGTCCGCCTCCTCGCGGCCGGGCAGCCGGCCCAGCTGGTACAGGCCGCAGTTGCGGCAGGCGACGGCAGTGCAGGCGGCGGCCTCTGCGGTCGGCTCGACGGAAACGGTGTGGTTGAGCAGGCGGGGCATGCTGCTGACCCTCAGCCCTTCGGGCCGTCCTCGTCCTCGGGGGGCTGTTTCGGGGCCGGCTCGTCGTCGTCCATCAGGATGCGGTGCGCGGGGCCCTCCATGTCCTCGAACTGGTCGCTCTTCACGGCCCAGAGGAGCCCGACGGCGATGACCACCACGAAGACCAGGCTGATGGGGATGAGGATGTACAGGATTTCCATGGATGCGGTCAGGTTAGCCCCGATCTGGGTGCTTGGCTAGCCTGCCCGTCGCGCTCGAAGCGGGCCAGGCGCATGGCGTTGAGCACCACCAGCAGCGAGCTGGCCGACATGCCGATGCCGGCGATCCAGGGGGTCACGTAGCCCAGGGCGGCGGCGGGGATGGCGACGAAGTTGTAGAGCACCGACCAGAAGAGGTTCTGGCGGATGATCGTCCGGGTCCTGCGGGCGAGGTGCACCCCGTCGGCCAGGCGCTGCAGCTCGCTCGAGAGCAGCACCATGTCGGCCGCGGCCTGGGCCGCCTCGGCGCCCTGGTCCACGGCCACGGAGACCTGGGCCTGGGCGAGCACCGGGGCGTCGTTCACGCCGTCGCCGGTCATGGCCACGATGGCGCCGCGGGCCTGCAGCTCGCGCACGCGGTCGAGCTTGTCCTGGGGCAGCATGCCGCCGCGGGCGTCCGCGATGCCGAGGCTCAGCGCCAGGGCGGCCACGTTCTCGGGGCGGTCGCCCGAGTACAGGTGCAGGCGCAGGCCGAGGGCCTTGAGCTCCTCGATCAGGGGCCTCGCCTGGGGCCGCAGTTCGTCGCCCAGCTCGAACCAGGCCACCAGGTCTTCCGCGTCGGCCAGGGCGACGACCGTGGCGCCGCCATCCGCCGCGAGGCTGGCGCCGGGGGCGGCGAAGTCCGGCGCGCCCAGGCGATAGACCCGGCCGTCGACCACGCCCTCCACGCCCCGTCCCGGGATGTAGCGCAGGGCCTCGGCGTGCCGCGGGGTCCCGTGCGCCGAGTCGCGGAAGGCCTGGGCCACGGGGTGGGTCGAGCCCTGCTCCAGGGCGGCGGCGACGGCGAGGGCCTCGCCCGCCTCGCCCCGCACGGCATGACTGGCGATGAGGCGGAAGCGGCCGGTGGTCAGCGTGCCGGTCTTGTCGAAGACGAAATCGGTGGCCCGCGCCAGGGTCTCCAGGGCGTGGCCGCGGGTGGAGAGCAGCCCCAGGCGGGTGAGCCGGCCGAGCGACACGGTCAGCGCCGCCGGGGTGGCGAGCGCCAGGGCGCAGGGGCAGGTCACCACCAGGACCGAGATGGTGATCCAGAAGGCGCGGGAGGGGTCGACGAGGTACCAGGCCGCGGCGACAAAGGCCGAGATGAGCAGGATGGCGAGCACGAACCAGTGGGCCACGTGGTCGGCGGCCAGGGCGAGCCTAGGCTTCTCGGCCAGGGCCCGGTCCAGGAGCCGCACGATGCCGGAGAGCACGGTATCCGCCCCCACCTTCTCCACCTGCACCACCAGCGGGCTCGCCAGGTTGATGCTGCCGCCGATCACCGGGCTGCCCGCCTGCTTGGCGAGCGGGGTGGACTCCCCGGTGAGCAGCGACTCGTCGACGCTGGAGCGGCCCTCGGCGACGCGGCCGTCGGCGGGAAAGCTCTCGCCGGGGGCGACCATGACGAAGTCGCCGGGGCCGAGCCTGGCCGCGGCCACCGTCTCCTCGGCGCGCGAGCCGGGGTAGTCGGGCAGCCGCACGGTCGCCGCGGGGATGAGCTTGATCAGGCTCTCCGCCGCCTCGGCCGATTTCTTGCGCGCGTTCATCTCCAGGAAGCGGCCGGTGAGCAGGAAGAAGACGAACATGGTCACCGAGTCGAAATAGACCTCGCCCGTGCGCGTGAGCACCGCCCAGACGCTGGCGGCGTAGGCCGCTGCCATGCCCAGGGCGACCGGCACGTCCATGCCCAGGCGCCTGAGCCTCAGGTCGCGCCAGGCGCCCTGGAAGAAGGGCGAGGCGGAGTAGAGGATCACCGGCGTCGTGAGCAGCAGGCTGGCGTAATGCATGAGGTACTCGATGTCCGCCGTCATGGTGCCGGGGGCGGCGAGGTAGACGGGGAGGGCGTACATCATCACCTGCATCATCCCCAGGCCGGCGATGGCCAGGCGCCGGATGGCGGCGTTGCGCTCCTTGCGGAAGAGCTCCTCCTGGCGGCTGGTGTCGAAGGGGTGGGCGAGATAGCCGATCTCCTGCACCCCCCTGAGGATCTCGGAGAGCCTGATGCGGGCATTGTCCCAGCGCACCCGCGCCCGGCGGGTGGAGAAGTTGATCTCGGCCGAGAGCACCCCGGGCAGCTGGCGCAGGTGGCGCTCGTTGAGCCAGACGCAGGCGGCGCAGACGATGCCCTCCAGGATCAGGCTCGCCTCGCGCACCTCGCCCTCGCTCTTCACGAAGCTCTGCTGCACCTCGGGCAGGTCGTAGAGCTCCAGCTTCTTCAGCTCCTCCAGGGCGGCCTCGGCGGTGGCCGGGTAGTCGGTGCGCAGCCGGTAGTAGTCCGCGTTGCCGGAGTCGACGATGGTCTGGGCCACCGCCTGGCAGCCCAGGCAGCAGGCGTCGTGCCGCCCGGCGTCGAGGCGGACGGGGTAGTCCGCCCCGGCGGGGACCGGTTCGCCGCAGTGGAAGCAGCGGCCTAGCTGGGGCAGGGTTTCGGGGCTGTTCATGGGGGAGGGCAGAGCGGAACCGGGCAATTCTAACGGATAATGCGGGTCATGATCCCCTGGCTCCATGGCGCCGCGCCCTTCCCGCCCGTCGAGGCCGCCCTCGCCGAGCCCAACGGCCTGCTGGCGGCCGGGGGCGATCTCACCGTGCCGCGGCTCCTCGACGCCTACCGGCAGGGCATCTTCCCCTGGTTCAGCCCCGGCGAGCCCATCCTCTGGTGGTCGCCCGACCCGCGCATGGTGCTCTTGCCGCCCGAGTTCAAGGTCTCGCGCTCGCTGCGGCGCCGGCTCGGGCGCCCGGACTGCGCCATCCGCGTCGACACCGCCTTCGAGGCGGTGATGCGCGCCTGCGCCGAGCCACGCCAAGGATCAGGCGCGGCGGGCCAGGCGGGCACCTGGATCACCGGGGCGATGATCCGGGCCTACACCGACCTCTTTGATGCCGGCTACGCCCATTCGGTGGAGACCTGGATGGGCGGGCGCCTGGTGGGCGGGCTCTACGGCGTCGCGCTGGGGCGGGCCTTCTTCGGCGAATCCATGTTCACTCGGGCCACGGACGCATCAAAATTGGCCTTGGCGCACCTGGTGGCGCAACTCCGGCGCTGGGGATACGGTCTCATCGATTGCCAGATGGTGACGGCGCACCTCGCCTCGCTCGGGGCGCGGCCGATCCCGCGGAGCGAGTTCCGCGCCCGTCTGGATGCCCTGGTGGCCGAGCCCGGCCGCATAGGCAAATGGACCTTCGACCATGACCTCTTTACGCGAACTGCCCATCCATAGGCTGCAGCTGTATCTGACGGCCCCCTATCCCTGCAGCTACCTCGCGGGGCGCGAGGCGCGCTCGCAGGTGGCCACGCCCTACGGCCTCGTCGACACCGCGGTCTATTCCGAGCTGGTGCGCCTGGGCTTCCGCCGCAGCGGCCTCTTCGTCTACCGGCCCCACTGCGACGCCTGCCGGGCCTGCGTGCCGGTGCGCGTCGCGGTCGACGCCTTCCGGCCCAACCGCAGCCAGCGCCGCTGCCTCGCCCGCAACGCCGATCTCGCGCTGGAGCTCAAGCCGCTCGCCTTCGAGGAGGCCCACTACCGCCTCTACCGGCGCTACCTCAGGGCGCGCCACCCCGGCGGCGGCATGGACCAGGACGACCGCGAGCAGTACCGCGGCTTCCTCTTGAGAAGCCAGGTCGACAGCGTGCTCGCCGAGTTCAGCCTGGCGGGCGAGCCGGTCATGGTCTGCCTCGTCGACCGCCTGCTCGACGGCCTGTCCGCCGTCTACACCTTCTACGAGCCGGAGCTCGCGAAGCGCAGCCTGGGGGTCTACGGCGTGCTCGCCCAGATCGAGCTCGCCCGCCGTCTCGGCCTGCCCCATCTCTATCTGGGCTATTGGATCGAGGAGAGCCCCAAGATGCGTTACAAGAACCAGTACCAGCCGCTGGAGGCCTACGCGGACGGCGTGTGGCGCCCCCTTCCGAACGAACAGGGCGGCCCGCGCCGCATCGAGTCATGATCGTCGCTGCCCGCCCTGTCCGTTGGCCGCTGCGCTCGAAACTCGCCGAAAGGCGCGGCCTGCGCCGGCTCGTTTTCCTCACCCCGGCCCTCTGTGGGCCTGCGGCCCATCCCTCGCTGCGCTTGGGACCGCCACTGCGTGGCGTCCTGCGCCCTCCGGGCTGGTCCCGCTTGCGGGAGAGGGGGGCTTTCGTGTCGCTCTGCGACGCTCACGTTAACGAGGCGTCCTGATGGCGCAGCTGCCCGACGCCGTGGAGCAGATCCGCCAGGTCCACGCCCCGTTCATCCACGGCGTGGTGCGCGCCGTGCACGACCCGGCCCAGCAGGCCGAGCTCGACGCCGCGCTGGAGGGGGCGCAGGCGCAGGGCTGGGGCCGGCTGGTCGCGGTCCTGCGCAAGATCGTCCGGGGCCGGCGCGACCGCGCGGTGCTCCAGGGCCTGGACGACGAGGACCGGGTCATCGCCGAGGCCGTCCTCGCCGGCATCGAGAACCCGGCCACCCTGCCGCCCCCGGAGGCCAAGCCCAACGCCGCCGCCGCCGCCCCGGGGCTGGCGGCCATGATCGATGCGGCGGCCCGCGGCGACGTCCAGGCCCTCCATGCCCTGGCCGGCATGGCCGAGCAGATGGTCAAGGCGGGCGGCGACATGGCGCGCCTGGGCGCCATCCTGCGCCGGCTCATCGACGGCGAGCGCGACCTCGGGGCGCTCACCCGGGGCATGGGGGCGCTGGGGCGCGGCCTGGTCACGGACATCCTCGATGAACTCGCGCGGCAGCGGCCGCAGTGAAGGCCTGATGCGGTGCCTCGGCGCCCTGGCGATGTCCCTGTCGGTCGCCGGCTGCGCCGGCGTGGGCGGGCCCGACCGCTCGCTCGAACGGGGCTTCCAGCCCTATGCCGGGGATGCCAGGGTCTGGCATCAGCCGGGCGCCGAGGCCGAGGCGGCGCGCGTGGCCGCGCTGCTGGACCGGGCCGTCGAAAGGGTCGAGGCGACCCACGGCCTGCCCTTCGCGCGGCCCGTGCGCGTGCATCTGTGCCGCGACGAGGCCTGTTTCGACCGCCTGGTGCGCACCCCGAGGCTGACGGCGGCGGTGGTGCCGGACAATTTCCTGGTGCTCGCCCCGCGGCTCTTCGACCGCGAGCCGGAGCGCCTCTTCCCCATCCTCACCCACGAGCTGTCGCACCTGCACCTGGGGCAGCGCCTGGGCCACTACACGCCCTGGATCCCCACCTGGTTCCACGAAGGCCTGGCCACCCTGGCCGCCGACGGCGGCGGCGCGGAATACGCCAGCGACCGCCAGGCGCTCGGGGCGTGGTGTGCCGGCCGGAAGATCGATTTCGCGCTGGCCCCGGTGCCGGACCGCAGGCAGGGCCACCGGGACTTCGGGCTCAACATCCACGAGTACTACCGCCAGTCCTGGCGCGCCGTGGGCCACCTGGCGGCGACGCAGCCGGATCGCTTCAGGGCGTTTCTCCGGGCCCTGCAGGCCGGGGGCGACTTCCACATCGCCTTCGCCGATGCCTACTACACCGGCCCGGGTACCGCCCTGGCCGGCTATTGCACGGAGACGGTACACTACACCGCCGACGCTGCCCCGCCAGACTGACCGGCCAACCACCTGATCCGCGGTCCTGGGGCGACCGAAACCGGCCCTCATCAAAGGACGCTTAGTCGATGCGCCAATACCACGACCTGCTCCGCCACGTGCTCGCCCACGGCACGAAGAAATCCGATCGCACCGGCACGGGGACGCTCTCCGTCTTCGGCTACCAGATGCGCTTCGACCTGTCGGCGGGCTTCCCCCTGTTGACCACCAAGAAGGTGCACCTGAAATCCGTCATCCACGAGCTGCTCTGGTTCCTCAGGGGCGACACCAACGTCCGCTACCTCAAGGAAAACGGGGTCAGCATCTGGGACGAGTGGGCCGACGCCGACGGCGACCTGGGCCCGATCTACGGCTACCAGTGGCGCAGCTGGCCCGCGGCGGACGGCCGCCACATCGACCAGATCGCCGAGGTGGTGGAGACCTTGAAGAGCAACCCGGACTCCCGCCGCATCATCGTCTCCGCCTGGAACGTGGGCGAGCTCGACAGGATGCGGCTGCCGCCCTGCCACGCCTTCTTCCAGTTCTATGTCGCCGACGGCAGGCTCTCCTGCCAGCTCTATCAAAGGAGCGCCGACATCTTCCTCGGCGTGCCCTTCAACATCGCCTCCTACGCCCTGCTCACCCTGATGATGGCGCAGGTCACGGGGCTGAAACCGGGGGAATTCGTCCACACCCTGGGCGACGCCCACATCTACCTCAACCACCTGGAGCAGGTGGAGCTGCAGCTCTCGCGCGACTTTCGGCCGCTGCCCACCATGCGGCTCAATCCCGAGGCCAAGGACCTCTTCGCCTTCAGCTACGAGGACTTCACCCTGGAAGGCTACGACCCGCACCCCGGCATCAAGGCGCCGGTGGCGGTCTAGTGAGTGAGGGGTGAGGCGTGAGGAGTGAGGCGAAGCGCATCAGCATCATCTCGGCCATGGCCTGCAACCGGGTCATCGGCATCGAAAACCGCCTGCCCTGGCACCTGCCGGAGGACCTGCGCCATTTCAAGGCGCTGACCCTGGGGCACCACATCATCATGGGGCGCAAGACCTTTGAATCCATCGGCCGGCCGCTGCCGGGACGGACCACGGTGATCGTCAGCCGCGACCCGGGCTACCGCATGGCGGGCTGCCTCACCGCGAACTCGGTCCAGGAGGCCATCGCGGCCTGCGGCGACGACCCCGAGATCTTCTTCGTCGGCGGCGCCGACCTCTATGCCCAGGCCCTGCCCCTGGCCGACCGGCTCTACCTGACCGAGATCCAGGCCGACTTCGAGGGGGATGCACGGTTCCCGGATTTCGACCGCGCCCTCTGGCGGGAGGCCGCGCGGGAGCGGCACCGCAGCGAGGCCGGCCTGGACTATCACTTCGTGACCTACGAGCGCGAAGCGGCGGCTTGAGCCGTAGGGCGGGTGGTTTCCACCCGCCGAACCTTCGGCGGCTGCAGGCAGCCGCCCTACCGGAACCACGAACGCGCGGCCTGATTCGACCGCGCGCCGGACAACAAAAAAGCGGGGCATGCCCCGCTTTTTTGCGTCTGCCTGAAGGTGATTACAGGCTCATGATCCACTTGGCCAGGGCGGGCGCGTCGGCCTCGGCCTTGGGCTGCGGCGGCATGGGGATCTTGCCGTAGACGCCCTTGCTGCCCTTGACGGTGGCGTTGATCAGGATGGCCTCGGCATCCTTCGCGCCCTTGTGCTTGGCGGCGATCTCCTTGAAGGACGGGCCCATCAGCTTCTTGTCCACGGCGTGGCAGGTGGTGCACATGTTCTTCTTGGCCAGGGCCTCGTCGGCGATGGCGGGGCCGACGAACAGGATCGAGGCGGCGGCGAAGGCGGCGGTCAGGACTTTCATGGGGCGTTCCTTTTCATCAGGTATCGGGGGAGCATCGGATTGGCGATGTCCGGGTCATTATATACAGCACGTGAAATTTCGGCGTCCTTGATCTGCATCAACCCGCTCAGACGAGCTTGAACTCCTTCACGGCGTGGTCCAGGTCGTTGGCCTGGGAGGCGAGGCCCGAGGCCGTGGCGACCCCATCGGCCGCGCTCCCCAGGGTCTGCCGGTTGAGCGCCTCGATGTGGGCGAGATTCCCCAGCACGCTCTGCACGGCCTGGTTCTGCACCTCGGTGGCCCGGGCGATCTCGCTGACCATGCGGGAGACCTGGTCGAAGCGGGCGGTGATCTGCTCCAGGGCCTCCCCGGCCTGGCGGGCGCTGCCCACGCCGGACTCGGCCTCGGCCATGCCGGCGGTGATGGAGGCGATGGCCTGGCCCGTCTCGGCCTGGATGCCCTGGATCATGGCGCCGATCTCGGTGGTCGCCTGGGCGGTCTTCTCGGCGAGCTTCCTCACCTCGTCGGCCACCACGGCGAAGCCGCGGCCCTGCTCGCCGGCACGGGCCGCCTCGATGGCGGCGTTGAGCGCCAGGAGGTTGGTCTGGTCGGCGATCTCCTTGATCACGGCGACGATGGCGCCGACCTTCTGGGAGCTTTCGCCCAGCTTTTCCACCATGGTGGTGGTGTTCGCCACCGAGGCATGGATGCGCTCCATGCCCTGGATGCTCTCGCGGGCCTTGGCCACCCCCTGGCGGGCGACCTCGCCGGCGTCCCGGGCCTGCTCCGAGGCGTCCGAGGACTTGCCGGTGATCTCGGCGATGGTGGCGGCCAGGTCCTGCATGGCGCCGCTGATCTGGCCGGTGCGTGCGTTCTGCTCGTGGACGTTGCCGTGGATCCGGTCCACCTGGCCGCGGATGGCGTCGCTGTCCGCGCGCACCTTGCTGGAGAGGCCCGAGACGCGGGAGATGAGGCCGCGCAGGGTGGCCGCCATGTGGTTGAAGCTGGTGATGATCTCGCCGAGGGTGTCGTTGCTCTGGATCTGGCAGGTGAAGGAGAGGTCCTTGCCGGCGATGGCGCCCGCCACGCGGGAGATCTGCCTGAGCTTGCTCACCAGGACCACGTTCATCACCCAGTAGTTGGCGATGCCGATGAAGATGCCCGCGATGAAGCAGCCGACGACGAACCACACCAGCATGCCGGGTTTCCACTCGACGAAGAAATCGGCATAGAAGGGGAACATGCCGGCCGCGAGCACCCCGAAGCCGAGGAAAGAAAATAGCACCCGGCGCAGGATGCTGTTGCCTTGTGTTCGCTCCAGGAAACTGTCGGTGGCCATGCGTACTTGCTCCTCAATTGTGCTCGGTCGTGTGTGGAGTATGCCGATGCATCGGACAGGGGGCCGAAATCTTGAGCATCGAGGCGGCCCCCGTCACCACTTCACCACATGCACGTTGTTCAGGGAGCGCCCCAGGAAGCGCTCGCCGATGGTCTGGAAGCGCAGCGGCACGTCGGTGACGTGGAAGTGGTAGTCGGCCGGGCGTCTCGAAGGGGTGTGCAGGTCGAGATCGGTGAGCAGCGCGGCCGTGCGTTCCGCCATGGCCTCGGCGGAATCCACCAGGGCCACCCCGGGCCCGGCCACCTCGGCGAGCATGGGCTTGAGCAGGGGGTAATGGGTGCAGCCCAGCACCAGGCTGTCGATGCGCTCCGCCAGCACGCCCCTGAGGTATTCCTGGGCCGTGAGCCGGGTCACCGGGTGGTCCAGCCAGCCCTCCTCCACCAGGGGCACGAAGAGGGGGCAGGCCTGGGAGACGATGCGCGCCTCCGGCTCGATCTCGTGGATGGCCCGCGCGTAGGCGTTGCTGTTGACGGTGGTGGGGGTGCCGATGACGCCGATGCGGCGCGTCTTCGTCGCGGCCAGGGCGGAGAGCGCCCCCGCCTCGATGACGTCCAGCACCGGCACCGGGGAGAGGTCGCGCACCACCCCTGCTGCCACGGCGGCCATGGTGTTGCAGGCGATGATCAGGACCTTGACCCGGCGCTCCAGCAGGAACTGGGCGATCTGGGTGGTGTAGTGGGCGATGGTCTCCACCGACTTGACCCCGTAGGGCACCCGGGCCGTGTCGCCGAAGTACTGGATGTGCTCGAAGGGCAGGCGCTCCATGAGCGCGCGCACCACGGTGAGGCCCCCGACGCCGGAATCGAAGACGCCGATGGGGTTTTCAGGGTCGTTGTACATATGTCATTTGCATTATGCCAAGGCGGCCGGCGGCGCAGGTAAATTTATCCCAGATTTCGGAACTTAACTGCCGCACGGACATTTGCACAGGGAGTGTGTCGGATGTTGGCGAGAATAAGAACGGTCACCGAGCATTACAGCCATTGCGTGCTGAAGGAGCTGCACCGGGAGGAGCTCGCCTGGCTGCTCTCGCCGCGGGGCCACATGCCGCTCCTGGCCAGCCACCGGGCCGGGATGATCGTCTCCCGGGTGCGCCTGTGGGCCATGCTGTTCGCCGTGCTCACCCCGCTGTGGATCGTCGTGGACCTCGCGGTCTTCGCCTGGCCGCTCTGGGGCATCCTGGCCGCCGAGCGCCTGCTCGCGAGCCTCGCCTTCGCCGCCCTGGCGTTCTACTTCCGCGGCGACAGGCACATGCGCCAGGCCTACCTGGCCCTGATCCTGCTCTTCTCCATCCCCACGGCCTTCTTCGTCGCCTCCTATTCCCTGGTCGGGCCGCTCGAGCTGGACGGCGCCTCCCGGGCCGTGGCCCTGGGCTACACCTTCCTGCCCTTCGTCGTGCTGGCCGGGCTCAGCATCTTTCCCCTGACCCTGCTCGAAGGCGTGCTCTTCAGCCTGCCCGCGCTGCTGGGCACCTGGGTCGCCGCGGTCTGGGTGTGCGACTGTGCCGACCAGTACAGCCTGGTCGGCATGTTCTGGCTGCTGGGGCTGATCGGCGTGGTCGCCACCTTCTCCGGCATGAGCCAGCTGGGCTTCATGATCGCCCTGGTGCGCCAGGCCGTGCGCGACGTGCTCACCGGCTCCTTCACCCGCTCCAGCGGCTCCGAGCTGCTGGACATCCAGCACATCCTGTCCAGCCGCAACAACACGCCCCTGACGGTGGCCTTCCTCGACATCGACGACTTCAAGGCCATCAACGACAACTTCGGCCACGAGGCCGGTGACAAGGTCATCGCCGACGTGGCCTGCCGGATCCGGGCCAACCTGAGAACGGGGGACATGCTGGTGCGCTGGGGTGGCGAGGAATTCCTGCTGATCTTCCCCAACACCGACATGGGGCACGCCCGCCTGGCCCTGCGGCGCGTGCTGGACGAAGGGCTCGGCCCGCGGCCCGACGGCGCGCCGGTGACGGCCAGCATCGGCATGGCCGAGCGCCTGGCGGACGCGGTCGAGGGCTGGCAGGCGCTGGTCGAGCAGGCCGACCGGCGCATGTACGAGGCCAAGCGCAGCGGCAAGAACCGGGTCGTCGCCCCGGGGATGACCTTCATCGCCCTGGAAGGCTGCCCAGCCTGATCAGGGCCCACTCCACGTGCTCCCGCACCAGCGCGGAAGGGTGATCCAGCCGTCCGCGCAGCGCCTCCACGGCGTCCGTTGAGGCCGCCCCGTTGCCCAGCGCCACGGCGATGTTGCGCAGCCAGCGCTCGTGGCCGATGCGCCGGATGGCCGAGCCCGCCAGCCTCTCTTCGAACTGCGCCTGCGTCCAGGCGAACAGCCCGATGAGCGTGGCCGCATCCAGGCCGCCGCCCTGGGGCAATACCGGCCGGGCCCGGAAATCGGCCTCCCGCGTCGGCCGGGCGAAGCGGTTCCAGGGGCAGGCGAGCTGGCAGTCGTCGCAGCCGTAGATGCGGTTGCCCATGAGCGGGCGCAGCTCGACCGGGATCGCGCCTTTGAGCTCGATGGTGAGGTAGGAGATGCAGCGGCGGGCATCCACCTCGTAGGGCGCGACGATGGCGCCGGTGGGGCAGATGTCCAGGCAGGCCCGGCAGCGGCCGCAATGGTCCGGCTCCGCCGCATCCGCCGGCAGGGGCAGGTCCGTGTAGAGCTCGCCCAGGAAGGACCAGGAGCCGGCGCGGCGGTCGATGAGGAGGGTGTGCTTGCCGCGCCAGCCCAGGCCGGAGAGGCTTGCGAGCTCCGCCTCCAGCACCGGGGCGCTGTCCGTGAAGGCGCGGTAGGCGAAGGGGCCGATCTCCGCCTCCATACGGCTGGCGAGCCGCTGCAGCCGGCCGCGCAAGAGCTTGTGGTAGTCGCGGCCCAGGGCGTAGCGGGAGACGTAGGCCCGGGCGGGATCCGCCAGGATCGCCGCGGCGTCGTGCCCCGGCGGCAGGTACTCGATCCGGGCCGTGATCACCGAGCAGGTCCCCGGCACCAGTTCACGCGGCCGGCTCCGCGCCGTGCCGTGGCGCGCCATATAATCCATCTCGCCGTGGCGGCCGGCGGCGAGCCAGGCCAGGAACCTCGCCTCGGCCTCGCCGAGCTCCACCGGGGCGAAGCCGACGGCATCGAGACCGAGCTCGCGGCCCCAGCCCCGGATGGCGCCTTTCAGCGCCTCGGCCTCGGAAGGAGTCATGACGTGCAACATGCCGACGATGATAGCTTGAGCCTCGCATTGCCGCAGGAACCGGACACCCTGGCCCTGGGCGCCAGGCTGGGTGCCGCCTTGCGTCCGGGCATGACGGTGTACCTCTCCGGCGACCTGGGCGCGGGCAAGACCACCCTGGTGCGCGGGCTGCTCCGCGGCCTGGGTTACACCGGCCGGGTGAAGAGCCCCACCTACACGCTGGTTGAACTTTATTCGATTTCGAGCTTAAATTTGTATCACTTTGATTTGTATCGCTTCGCCCATCCGGAGGAGTGGGAGGAGTCGGGCTTCCGCGAATACTTCAATGCGGAGTCCGTCTGTCTGGTGGAATGGCCCGAGAAGGCGGCGGGCCTGATCCCCGAGCCGGATGTGGCGATCCGCCTGGAATGGGCGGGCGATCCCTCGCGGGGCGAGGATGAAGGGCGGCTGGCAAGAATAACCGGGTATACGGAGGCGGGCAGGCAATGCATCGAAAGGCTTGGGGCAGGCTCGGTTGGTTGATGGCGCTGGCGCTGCTGTGGGCGGCGTCCGTCCACGCCGCCGTCGGCGTCAAGGCCACGCGCCTCTGGCCCTCGCCCGAATACAGCCGCATCACCGTGGAGCTGACCGACGCGGTCAACTTCAACCATTTCCTGCTGAAGAACCCGAACCGCATCGTCCTCGACCTCGAGGGCGTGGAGCCTGAGGCGGCGCTCACCGAGATCACCACCAAGGTCGCGGCCGACGACCCCCTGATCGCCGCCGTGCGCGTGGCGCGCAACCGCCCAGGGCTCACCCGCATGGTCATCGACCTCAAGGCCGAGGTGCGCCCCCAGGTCTTCACCCTCAAGCCCTTCGGCGAATACGGCCACCGCCTGGTGCTGGACATCTACCCGGCCGCCGCCCAGGACGTCATCGAGAAGCAGGTGGAGGCGGCCATCGGCCAGGCCGGCAGCGAGGCCGCCGCCAAAGCCGCCGGCCCGGGCCAGAAGGAGGCGAACGCAGCGGCCGCCTCCCCGCCGACCACGGCCAAGTCCAAGCCGGCGAAACAGGAGTACATGCGCCTCATCAACATCGCCATCGACGCCGGGCACGGCGGCGAGGACCCGGGCGCCATCGGCGCCAACGGCTCGTACGAGAAGGACATCACCCTGGCCATCGCCCGCCGCCTCAAGGCGCACATCGACCGGCACGAGAACCTGCGCGGCTACCTCGTGCGCGACGGCGACTACTTCGTGCCCCTGGGCGAGCGGGTGAACAGGGCCCGGCGCGTGCAGGCCGACCTCTTCGTCTCCATCCACGCCGACGCCTTCATCAAGCCCCATGCCCGCGGCTCCTCGGTCTTCGCCCTGTCCGATAAAGGGGCGACATCGGCGGCCGCGCGCTGGCTCGCGAAGCGCGAGAACGATGCGGACCTCATCGGCGGCGTCAACCTCGACGTCAAGGACGTCTACCTCAAGCAGACCCTGCTCGACCTCTCGCAGACCGCCACCATCTCCGACAGCCTCAAGCTCGGCCGCGCCGTGCTGGAGGAGATCGGCGGCATCAACACCCTGCACAAGCCCCACGTCGAGCAGGCCGGCTTCGCCGTGCTCAAGGCGCCGGACATCCCCTCCATCCTCATCGAGACCGCCTTCATCTCCAACCCGGAGGAGGAAAAGCGCCTGCTCGACGAGGCCTACCAGGAAAGGATGGCCGCGGCCATCGCCGCCGGCATCAAGCGCTACTTCGACAATAACCCGCCGCTCGCCCGCACCAGGGTGGCGCAGAACTTCTGACGGCGGCCGACGGGACGGGGCCGACCCGCCCGTAGCGGCGCGCCTGCTCCAGGCCGCGGCGAGCATCGCCTAAACTGGATGCAGGGCCCGCATTCCAGGAGGCATCGCCCATGAACCGCTTCCTAGCATGGCTGGCCTGCTGCGCACTGATCGGGCCTGCCCATTCGGCCGAGGAGGGAAGCGTCATGCAGATCACATCGAGCGCCTTCGCACACAACGGCCCCATCCCCGCCAGGCACACCTGCGACGGCCAGGACCGCTCGCCGCCGCTCGCCTGGTCGGGCACGCCCGCGGGGGCCAAGAGCCTGGTCCTCATCGTGGACGACCCCGACGCCCCCGACCCCGCCGCCCCGCGCATGACCTGGGTGCACTGGGTGCTCTACAACCTGCCGCCCACCACCCAGGGCCTGGCCGAGGGGGTCAAGGGCCTGCCGCCCGGCGCCCTGGAGGGCGTGAACGACTGGGGCCGCACCGGCTACGGCGGCCCCTGCCCGCCCATCGGGCGCCACCGCTACTTCCACAAACTCTACGCCCTGGACGTGGTCCTGCCCGACCTCGGCAAGCCCACCAAGGCCGCCCTGGAGCGGGCGATGCAGGGGCACGTCCTCGCCCACGGCGAGCTCGTCGGCACCTACCAGAAGCACCGCTGACTGCGCGTTGAACGCCGCCTAGCAATAATGTCATCGCGAGGCCCGAAGGGCCGTGGCGATCTCGTGTCAATGGCGGCGCCAACTGCCTCACCCGGCCTTGCCACCCTCCACCAAGAAGGCCATTAATCCCGGCGGCACCCCGACATGGCCACGCTCATCTCCCATCCCGCCGTGCCCCTGGCGCTCGGCCTCGCCCTGGGCCCCGACGCCGTGCCCCCGGCCCTCCTGGCCCTGGCGGTCGCCTACTCGCTGCTGCCCGACCTCGACGTCATCGGCCTCCGGCTCGGCATCCCCTACGCCCACCCCCTCGGCCACCGCGGCCTCACCCATTCGCTCGCCTTCAGCGGGTCCTGGCCGGGGCAGGGGCCATGCTCGCACCCGGCCTCGGTGCCGATCCCTGGACCGCGTTCCTGGCGCTGTTCATCAGCGCCGCCTCCCACGGCCTGCTCGACGCCCTGACCAACGGCGGCCTCGGCATCGCCTTCTTCAGCCCCTTCTCGAACCGGCGCTGGTTCCTGCCGTGGCGGGTGCTCGAGGTGTCGCCCATCGGCCTGCTGGCCCTGTTCTCGCGGCGGGGGCTGCGCGTGCTCGGGTCGGAGGTGCGGTATGTGTGGGTGCCCTGTCTGGTGCTCGGGGCTCTGGGGCTCACCCTGCGGGCTTTTTCCAGCCAATAATGGAATATCCAACCCGTAGGGCGGAAAAGCGCAGCGCCTTCCGCCGAATGCGTCCCAGCGGCACAATGCCTCCATGCCCGACTACCGTCGCAACCGCATTCCCGGCGGGACCTATTTCTTCACGGTCAACATGTTCGAACGCAGCAGTTCCTTGCTCGTCACCCATATCGATGCACTGCGCGCTGCCGTGCGGACGGTACGCGCCCGACGTCCCTTCCATATTGATGCATGGGTGGTGCTACCCGACCACATGCACGCGGTGTGGACGCTGCCTGCTGATGACGCCGACTACTCGGGTCGCTGGAAGGCGATCAAGATCGCCTTCGCCAAAGCGCTGCCGAAGACCGAGCGCTTGACTGCGGCGCGTGCGGCCAAGGGCGAACGCGGCATCTGGCAGCGACGATTCTGGGAACACACCATCCGCGACGAACGAGACTACGCGGCGCACGTGGATTACGTCCACATCAATCCCGTAAAGCACGGGTTGGTGGCCTATGTGCGGGATTGGCCGCATTCCTCGTTCCACCGCTGTGTGGCGCAGGGTATCTATGCCCCGGATTGGGCCGGGCAGGGTGTGAACGATCTGCCCGCTGGAGAGCGGGGTGCGTGATGATCCATACTTCATTCGGCGGAAGGCGCTGCGCTTTTCCGCCCTACGCGTGCTGGCGCTTCTATGGCCCCGGCGACAGCCTCCCTTGAAGCCTCGTAGATCGCCATCGCTTCGAAGCACGCGTAAGCGGATGAGCCGAAGGCGTTATCCGCCGCATGACCCACGGCAGATCATGTCCCACGCTCCCCGGCAGGCAGATCGTTTATGAATAAAATGAATAAAATGGGTCTGTAAAATGGGGTCAGACACCCTTTCCCATCGCCGACTGGCTGTCCGGTGAAGGCGTGCCGGGCGCTCTGGGCGATCTCACGCGCCCAGCGGTTGGGCTGTGAGCGATTGACGCTTACGCCGCCATTTCCAGCCGCTCGATTTTCGCCACTTCCCGCTTCAGCGCCTTCTCGGCCTGCCACAGGTCATGGTTCGCCTGCATGTGCAGCCAGGATTCGGCGCTGCCGCCCAAGGCGGCAGCCAGCCTGACGGCCATGTCGGCACTGATGCCCGCTTTGCCGTTCAGCACCCTGGAAAGCGCGACACGGGTCACCCCGATGCGCCTGGCAAACTCCGTCACCGTGATGCCGGTATCGGCAAACACCCCATCCCGAAGGACTTCGCCCGGGTGGGGAGGGTTGTGCATCCTGCTCATCTGTAGTCCTCAGTGGTAATCCTGATAATCGACCAGTACCGCTTCTTCCCCCTCGAAGGCGAAGGTCAGGCGCCAGTTCTTGTCCACCCAGACCGCCCGATGGCCGTCGAGGTCTCCGGTCAACGCATGGCATTTCCACCCCGGGAGGTTCATGTCCTCGGGCGTCTTGGCGGTGTCCAGCCTGGCCAGTTGCAGCCTGAGCCGCTTGGCATGCAGCGGCTGGATCCCGGCCTTGCTGCCGGTCCGGAAGAAAGCCTCGATGCCCTTGTGCCGGAAGGATCTGATCATGACTCTATGTATAGCGTGACTATACATTTGTCAACATCGGTAGCATGCAGACAAGGCGGGTCCTGCCTCCGCGTCTTGGTCGCCTCGCTGCGCCGGCTCGGTTTTGATGCCCCTGCGATGTTTCGGAAGGGCAGGCGGCGCGGGAGGGGCCGGATGGTCATGTCCCATCGAACAGGACGAGGAAGCCTTCGGGTGCAAGGCTCGTCGCCAGCATCACCTCGTTGATGTCGCGGTGCTCGGCCCAGGTGCTGGCACGCCGATGCCCGGGGTCGAGCCAGAAGGACTCGATGGCCCGGCCGACAGGCACATGGCGCAGCAGCGCCTGAAGGAGCGTCTGCGCCTCGGGACTGAATGACGCCTGTCCCATCTCCGCCGCCTGCCGCATGCGCTCGACGGTATGCAGCCCGATCGCCAGGCCCAGCTCCCGGAAGGCCAGCCGGTATTCGGCCGGCAGTTGTAGCTCGCCGCTTTGGGCATAGTGGCGCAGCCCCGTAAAGGCGGAGGCGAGCAGGGTTTCGAGCAGTTCTCCATAAGGCCTGGACCCCGGCTTTCGCCCGCAAGGGACAGGCCGTGGTTGTAAGGCCGCTGTAGCGGCAACAACCACGCTCCGCCGGGGTGACGGGTGAGTGGGTGCGCATCGCTGCATGAGTTGTTCGACGCGGTAGGCGTCGCTGAGCAGGCCGCCGATGCCCAGGGGGTCGGCGGTGGCCCATTCGCCGCCTTCGATCATCTCGGCGTAGCGGCGGGTCTCGGCTGTGAGGTCGGGGCCTTCCGCCGCGCCCGCCAGTGCGGCCGCCGTGGCGCGGAGCTCAAGGCAGGCGATGTAGCCGTCCAGCGGGTCGTGCTGGCCCATGGAGGGCACGAGGGGGCGCTGGAGGTCAATGCTCATCTTCCAGACCATGCGCGGGGCGGTCTCGCCGGCGGGCTGGTAGGTGAAGGCATGCTGCGCGCTCTGGGCGAGCTCGCGCGCCCAGAGGTTGAGCTGCGGCCGTCCCGTCGCGCGCGCCGCCTGGTCGAGGGCGTGCATCCACTTGGCCAGGTAGTGGAAGTACTGGCCGTCGCGGTCCCATTCGAGCGCCTCGTCGTAGGGCTCATCGGGCCCGCGCTCGGGCAGGGCCTTGCCGATGCGCAACCCGCCGCGGGTGGGGTGGGCCTCGCCCTCGGCATCAGTGAGCCCGCTGATCCAGCCGCTGCGCGCATCGTCTTCGCGATGCCGGCCGAGGGTGTGGTGGACCTGGTCGATGAGCTGCAGGGCGAGCGCCGTGTAGCATGCCTCGCCGGTCGAGCGCGCCAGGCCGAGGAGGTTGCACACCGCGAAGGCGTCGGTCCAAAGGTAGCGCTGCCGCGGGCGATCGGAGGTGAGCCCGGTGCGCTCCGCGAAGGCGGTCATGAGGGCGAGGGCTTCCTGGGCGTGCGGGTCGGGCATGGTGGCCTCCTTCACATCTGCGATGTGTTGTCTCGAAGCCTGGTTGTGCATGGCTTCGCCATCACCCCCTAGCCCTCTGATGGAACTACTAGTGCGCCGACCCACAAGTTTGCGTACATGCCGAGACGCGCATCTGCGCGCCGAGTGCGCGAAGCGAACCGCAGCCATAGCCGTAGCTATGGCGAGGATGAGCGAAAACGCAGTTTCGGTGCAGGCTAACCTGCCTGCCAGGCAGGTTAAGCCGCGAGGCGGCGGCCGTAACCACAAAGCAATCGGCGATGCGGGGCGTGTCGAACATAGCGGAACTTATGGGTTGGCGTACTAGCCATCCGACTAGGCGGCAAGGCCGCCAAGTCGTTGGTTATCCCCCAAGGGAAGAGGGGATTGAAGCGGGCGCCTGCGCAAATCGATGAAGCTCGAAGCCCGGCACTAGCCGCCGGCGCGGGATTTGGTTTCCGGTTCGTCCTGGCCGCACAGCGCCGCCCGCCCCTGGGCATCGTGCCCGGAGGGCAGGGGGGCGGCGGGGTCGGCGAGCCAGGCGGCCAGGTCCTTGAGCACCGTTTCGGAGCCGAGGTCGCGGGTGAGCATGTGGTAGCCGTCGGGATAGACGGCGACCCGGGCCTGGGCGGGCAGGTCGGCGAGCATGCGGCAGGTGGGGGCCCTGGGGATGATCTCGTCGCGCGCGCCGTAGAGGACCAGGGTGGGGGTGCC
The DNA here is from genome assembly GCA_020725195.1 of Hydrogenophilus sp. Classification (GTDB taxonomy): domain Bacteria; phylum Pseudomonadota; class Gammaproteobacteria; order Burkholderiales; family Thiobacillaceae; genus DYFL01. The sequence continues at coordinate 13,414 of DYFL01000002.1, read as the reverse complement.
GAGCCCCGGCGCGGCGGCGAGCGCGCGGTCCATCAGGTTGGCCATGCCCCACAGGGCGTCGGCCCGCGCGTCCTTGAGCACCAGGGGGTCGGCGCGCAGGGCCTGCAGCATGGGCTGGTTGTCGGAGGGGGTGATGTCCAGCCCGCGGGCGCTGAGCCGCATGCCGGGGAAGGTGTGCGCCGCGAGCCACAGCGCGGCGCGCTGCAGCGGGTTCATGGTCGAGCGGCCCCACACCGCCGGGGCCACCAGCACCGCGCCGTCGGCCGCCCCGGGCGTGTCGGCCAGCAGGCTCATGGCCACCGCGCCGCCCATGCTCTCGCCCAAGAGAAAGACCGGCCGGCCGGGGTGCTGCCTGTGCAGCAGCGCGGCCGCCGTGCCGGCGTCGTCCACGAGCACCTCCACCCCGGGCCAGACGCCGCGGTGGGCGGTGGCGCCGAAGCCGCGCTGGTCGTAGGCGTAGGTGACGAAGCCGCGGGCGGCGAGGTGGGCGCCCACCGCGTCGAAGGCGCGCCGGTAGTCGTTGAAGCCGTGCAGGGCGAGCACCACCGCGCGCGGCCCGCCCTCGGGCCGCCAGACGCTCAGGGGCAGCGCCGCGCCGTCGGCGGTGACGACGCGGCCGGCCTCCAGGCGCGGGGCGGTGGGCCGCTCGCCGCGCGGCTGCACCTGGGGCGTGGCGCAGCCGGCCAGGAGCGCCAGGAGCAGCAGGAAGGAGCAGGCCCGGCCGATCATTCAGCCGGGCCTCTGGCCGCTGTCGTAGAAGGTGAGCTCCCAGCGGTCTTCTGTCAGGTCGTGGCGCACGATCCAGGTGGCGCCGTCCTCGCCCAGGAGCTTGAAGTAGTGGTGGTCGGCCCCGAGCCAGCTGTCCAGGAGCGCCTTCAGCGCCACCCGCGTCCGCCCGAGATGCAGGGTATGGGGCGTGGACACGCCGCCGGGGCCCGGGCGGCAATCCGCCACGATCAGGAAGGCCATGCGCGCGCCTCTGTCAGGGGTTCGTTACGTTCAGCATAGCCGCGGGGAAGCGGTGGCGGCCTCGGGGCCTGCCGCAGGGCCCCGGGAGCGCGGCTTCTGCGCCCGGCGCGATACGGGCGGACATCCCGGCGGGGCTTCCCCCTGTAGAATGTGCCCTGGCCGGCCGCCGGAGGCGGGCCAACCCCGAACCACGGATCGCCAAGATGCCCAAGAGCTACGATGCCTCCTCGATCGCCGTCCTGAAGGGACTCGAGCCCATCCAGAAGCGTCCGGACATGTACACCCGGACCGAGTCGCCCACCCACGCCATCCAGGAGGTGATCGACAACGCCTCGGACGAGGCGCAGAACGGCTTTGCCACGCACATCGAGGTCACGCTGCACCGCGATGGCTCGGCGAGCGTGGAGGACGACGGCCGCGGCATCCCGGTGGACATCCACCCCACCGAGGGCGTGCCGGCGGTGCAGGTGATCTTCACCGTGCCCCATTCCGGCGGCAAGTTCGACGGCGGCTCCTACAAGATCGCGGGGGGGCTCCACGGCATCGGGGTGACCGTGACCAACGCGCTCGCCTCGCGGCTGGAGGTGGAGGTCAGGCGCGGCGGCCAGCGCCACCAGATCGTCTTCGCGCAGGGCGCGGTGGCCGAGCCCCTGAAGGTCGTGGGCACGGTCGCCAAGAAGGACACCGGCACCCGGGTGCGCGCCTGGCCGGATGCCCGCTACTTCTACAGCCCCAAGGTGAGGAAGGCCGAGATCCAGCACCTGCTCGAGGCCCGCTCCGCCATGCTGCCCGGGGTGCGCTTCACGCTAATCGATGAAGAGACCGGCGAGCGCCAGGAGTGGCACTACCCCGAAGGCCTGGCGGGCTACCTCAAGGAGCGCCTGCCGGCGGAGGGCTTCGCGAGCCCGGTCTTCTCGGGCGAGCGCTACATCCAGGGCGGCGACGAGACCTATGCCGACGGCGAGGGCGCGGCCTGGGCGCTGGCCTGGTGCGAGGCGGGCGGCGACGGCGAGTCCTTCGTCAACCTCATCCCCACGCCGCTGGGCGGCACCCACGAGGCGGGGCTGCGGGCCGGGGTGTTCGAGTCGGTGAAGGAGTTCGCCGCCCACCACGGCCTCTTGCCGGCCAAGATCACCCTGCAGGCCGAGGACGTCTGGCGGAGCTGCCGCTACGTCCTCTCGGCCAAGGTGAGGGAGCCGCGCTTCCAGGGCCAGACCAAGGACAAGCTCAACAACCGCGAGACGCTCAAGCTCGTGGCCTCGCGCGTGAAGGACCCGCTCGACGCCTGGCTCAACACGCACGTCGAGGCGGCCAAAAGAATCGCGGAGATGGCGATCCGCTCCGCCGTCTCGCGCGCCAAGGCCGGCAAGGTGTTCGAGAAGAAGAAGTCCTCCGGCGTGGCCGTGCTGCCCGGCAAGCTCACCGACTGCGAGACCTCGGACCCGGCGCGCGCCGAGCTCTTCCTGGTCGAGGGCGACTCCGCCGGCGGTTCCGCCAAGCAGGGCCGCGACCGCGAGACCCAGGCCATCCTGCCCCTGCGCGGCAAGGTGCTCAACACCTGGGAGGTGGACCGCCAGGCCATCTTCGGCAACAACGAGGTGCACGACATCGCCGTGGCGCTCGGCATCGACGCCCACGACGCCGACGCCCCGGACCGCGTGCTCGACGGCCTGCGCTACCACACCGTGGCCATCATGTCGGATGCCGACGTCGACGGCTCGCACATCCAGACCCTGCTGCTGACCCTGTTCCTGCGGCATTTCCCGAAGCTCGTCGAGCGCGGCCACGTCCACATCGCCCAGCCGCCGCTCTACGGCATCAAGGTCGCCGCCCACAAGGGCCGGCCCGAGCGCAGGCTCTACGCCCTGGACGAGGCCGAGCGCGACGAGATGCTCGCCCAGCTCGCCGACGAGGGCATCCCCGAGGCCAAGCTCCACGTCGGCCGCTTCAAGGGCCTGGGCGAGATGAACCCGGAGCAGCTCCGCGAGACCACCATGCACCCGGACACCCGGCGCTTCCTGCGCGTCGCCCTGCCGGCCGACCGCGCCGCGGTGGAGGGCCTGTTCGCGATGCTCATGGGCAAGGGTGCGGCGGGCGAACGCCGGGCCTGGATGGAGGCCAAGGGCGACCTGGCGGAGGTGGATGCGTGAGGCTCAATCCTGTGGTTGGAACGAGCGCTCCGCGCTCGCTGACCCTCACCCGCCGCTTCGCGTCGGCCTCTCCCGAGGGGAGAGGCGTCCATACCCCCCCTCTCCCTCCGGGAGAGGGGCAGGGGTGAGGGAATGGCGCATGGTTACCTGCGATACGTTGAATTCGGCTAGTCCGATTGAGGCTTTTTAGATGAACCAGCAAGACGACGACCTCTTCGCCGACACGGTCACCGTGGACATCCCGCCGCCCATGGAGCCGCCCGCGCCGCCGGCCGCGCCCGACGACGGCAGCATCCCCATCCACGACTTCGCCGAGCGGGCCTACCTCGCCTATGCGATGTCGGTGGTCACCGGCCGCGCCCTGCCCTCGGTGGAGGACGGCCAGAAGCCCGTGCAGCGGCGCATCCTCTACGCCATGCGCGAGCTGGGCAACCGGGCCGAGGCCCCGCACAAGAAGTCCGCCCGCATCGTCGGCGACGTGATCGGCAAGTTCCACCCCCACGGCGACGCCAGCGTCTACGAGGCCGCCGTGCGCATGGCCCAGGGGTTCACCCTGCGCTACCCGCTCATCGACGGCCAGGGCAACTTCGGCTCGCGCGACGGCGACGGCGCCGCGGCCATGCGCTACACCGAGATCCGCCTGACCCGGCTCGCCGAGGAGGTGCTGCTCTCCGAGATCGAGCGCGGCACGGTGGACTTCCGCGACAACTACGACGGCACGATCAAGGAGCCGGCGCTGCTGCCGGCGCGGCTGCCCGTGCTGCTGCTCAACGGTGCGGCCGGCATCGCCGTGGGCATGGCCACCGAGATCCTGCCGCACAACCTGAACGAGGTCGCCCAGGCCGCGATCCAGGCCGTGCTCGACCCCCTGGCCTCGGACTCCGCCATCCTCACCTTCGTGCCCGGCCCGGACTTCCCCGGCGGCGGCCAGGTGATCTCCAGCGAGGCCGACATCCGCCAGGCCTACCTCACCGGCCGCGGCAGCATCCGGGTGCGCGCCCGCTGGGAGGTCGAGCCCCTGGCGCGCGGCCAGTGGCAGGTGGCGGTCACCGAGCTGCCGCCGGGTACCAGCACCGCCCGGGTATTGTCGGAGATCGAGGAGATCACCAACCCCAAGGTGAAGGCCGGCAAGAAGACCCTCAGCCAGGAGCAGCAGACCCTCAAGGCCGCGGCGCTGTCGCTCATCGACGCGGTGCGCGACGACTCCGACCGCGAGCACCCGGTGCGCCTCTTGATCGAGCCCAAGAGCCGCAACGTCACCGTCGACGAGATGATGGCCTTCCTCCTGGCCAACACCAGCCTGGAGGGCAACAGCCCGGTCAACATGACCGTGCTGGGCCGCGACCGCCGCCCGGCGCAGCAGGGGCTGCCCGCCCTGGTCCGGGAGTGGGCGGCCTTCCGCATGGTGACCGTGGAGCGGCGGCTGCGGCACCGGCTCGACGAGGTGGACCGGCGCATCCACATCCTGGACGGGCGCCTGATCGCCTTCCTCAACATCGACAAGGTCATCAAGGTCATCCGCAATGCCGACGAGCCGAAGCAGGACCTGATGGCCCGCTTCAAGCTCACCGAGATCCAGGCCGAGGATATTCTCGAGATCCGCCTGCGCCAGTTGGCCCGCTTGGAAGGCATCAGGATCGAGACCGAGCGCAAGGCCCTGGCCGAGGAGCGCGAGGGGCTGATGCATCTGCTCGATTCCGAGTCCGCCCGCCGGGCGCTGGTGGCCCAGGAGATCCAGGCCGACGCGGACCGCTTCGGCGACCCCCGCCGCACGCTGATCGAGGCGGCGGAGAAGGTCACCGCCTCGCGCGTCGAGACCATCGTCGACGAGCCGGTCACGCTCCTCTACTCGCGCAACGGCTTCATCCGCACCCGCCAGGGCCATGGGCTGGACCGCGCGAGCCTCAGCTGGAAGGACGGCGACGGCGAGTTCGCGGTGATCGAGACGCGCACCACATGGCCCGTGGTCATCCTCGACGGCGACGGCCGCGCCTACACCCTGCGCGCCGTGGACCTGCCCGGCGGAAAGGGCGACGGCGCGCCCATCGCCTCGCTCATCGACCTGCCCGCGCGCAAGGTCGCGGCGGTCCTCTCCGCCCCGCCCGACACCCGCGTGCTGCTCGCCACCTCGCTGGGCTACGGCTTCGTCTGCCGGCTCGCCGACATGCTCAGCCGCCAGAAGGCCGGCAAGGCCTACATGAACCCGGGCGGCGGCGCCATCCTGCCGCCCATCGTCCTGACCACCGCGGACACGGAGATCGCCGTCCAGGCGAGCGACACGCGGCTCTTGGTCATGCCCCTGGAGGAGATCAAGACCCTCGCCGGCGGCAAGGGCGTCCAGCTCATCGGCCTCGACGGCCAGGAGACCCTGGTCTCCGTCCAGGTCGCCCGCGAGCCCCTGGCCGTGCTGGGCCTCACGCCCAGGGGCCAGCGCAAGGCCGTGACCCTCGGCGCCGACAGGCTCGAGGCCTATCGCAGCCACCGCGCGCGGCGGGGACGGGCGGTCGGTCCCTGAGCGCCGCCTTGTCCCCCTCTCCCGCAAGTGGGAGAGGGGGACGGGGAGCGCCTTCGGCGCGATTTCACGGTAACGGGCATGGCGGCCGCGCTGCCCTGATCGAACGGCTCGAAACCGGAAAGGACAGATGATGACCCTTCACGCCCCCCTCACCGACGCGGAATACGGCGAGCTGGAGGACTTCCTGCTCTCCGAGGACCTGCCCGAAGGGCACATGGACATCGCCATGCTGGACGGCTTCTTCACCGCGCTGGCGATCGGGCCCAACACCCTGGTGCCCAGCCAGTGGCTGCCCGTGGTCTGGGGCGAGACCGCGGAGGAGCCGATGCAATTCGAGTCCGCCGAACAGATGCGGCGCATCGTCGACCTCGTCATGCGCATGTACAACGGCTGCATGCAAAGCCTGCAGGAAGGCATCGACGAGTTCGAGCCCCTCATCTACCAGCGCGAGCACGAGGGCCGGACCATCCCCATCATCGACGAGTGGTGCATGGGCTTCATGCAGGGCGTGCAGCTCGACCCCGAAGGCTGGCAGCCCCTGATCGAGGCGGGCGAGGAGGACGCCGCCGCCCTGCTCGCGCCCATGCTCCTCTACGGCACCGAGGCCGGCTGGGATCGACTCAAGAACGATCCCGAGCTGGAGGCCAGACACCAGCAGATCGCCGAGATCATCGGCCCCTGCGTCATCGGCATCCGGGACTACTGGCTGCCCCGGCGCAAGGCCGCCGCCACCTTCCGCCGCGAGGCGCCCAAGGTCGGCCGCAACGACCCCTGCCCCTGCGGCAGCGGCAAGAAGTACAAGAAGTGCTGCGGCAGCGCGGAGCGGCTGCACTGACCTTGAAATCCGAAGATGACAAGGATGCGCGCAGAGGAAATCCTGCGGAGCCGGCGGCCTGCCGAACTTTCGAGGTTGCGGATTGCCTCAGGAATAGGCACTATGCCTTCCCCCTCGCGCATTCTCTAGAGTGATTTCGGACCAGTGATCCAGCAGGAATCCCACCTCTTGGCCGAAGCGGGCGCACAACCCGCATCGCCGGAAAGCCCCAAGTCTGTCGCCGTCGCCGAGATCGGCCGCGCCGAGCCGAAAGGGGTATCGATGCAGGCGCAGACCGCCCCGGCAGGCACCCAGGCGGCGGCCCTCGAGGTCCTGGCCGAATTCGCCAGCAGCATGAGCTCCGACAGCAACGTGGAGCAGATGCTGATGCGCTTCCTGGAGATCATGGTGCGGCTCTCCGGTGCCAAGGCCGGGGCGGTGCGGGTGCTCACCACGGACGGCGGCCACCTGCGCACCGTCGGCTCCATCGGCCTGCCCGACGCGCTGGTGGAGAAGGAGCGCTTCGTGCCCCTGGAATGCGGCATCTGCGGCCAGGCGACGATCTCCCAGCACACCCAGTCGAACCAGGTGCTCACGGTCTGCCAGAAGCAGGTCCGGCACATGTACGTGGCCAACCAGTGCAAGACCATCTACGCGGTGCCGCTGCGGCACAAGGGCAAGGTGCTGGGGGTGTACAACCTGTTCATGGCCGGGGAGCACTGCCTCACCCAGGACGTGCGTTATCTCTTCAACTCCATCAGCGAGCACCTGGGCATGGCCCTGGAGAACGCCCGGCTCACCCGCGAGAACATGCGCATCTCGCTCATGAACGAGCGCACCATGCTCGCCAACCAGATCCACGACTCCCTGGCCCAGACCCTGGCCTACGCCAAGATGCGGCTCTCGGTGCTCAACGAGGCCATCGCCGACGGCGAGCAGGAGCGCGCCAACCGCTACCTGGGCGACGTGGAGGAGGCGGTGGACATGGCCTATGCCGAGATCCGCAACCTGATCACCCAGTTCCGCGACCGCATCGATCCGCGCGGGCTGGTCTTCGCGCTCCAGGAGATGGTGGCGAGCTTCCGCAAGAAGGCCAACGCCGACGTGGACTTCCTCAACGTCGCCCAGGAGGTGGAGCTCACCCCCGAGGAGGAGGTGCAGGTCTTCCACATCATCCAGGAGGCCCTCTACAACATCAGCAAGCACGCCCGGGCGCGGCACGTGATCGTGACCCTGGACCTGCACGAGGGGCAGTACATCGCCAACGTCGCCGACGACGGCGTCGGTCTGCCGGGCGGGGCCTCCGGCGTCGGCAAGAGCTTCGGCCTGACCATCATGCGCGAGCGCGCGGCCAAGCTCAACGGCGAGCTCACCATCGAGAGCCGTCCCGCGGGCGGCACCCTCGTGCGCCTCACCTTCCCCGCGCATCCGCCGGCATGAGCGAGCTGTGCATCGTCCTGGTCGACGACCATACCCTGTTCCGCAAGGGCCTGGCGGAGCTGCTCGAACGCGAAGGCGCCATCAAGGTCATGGCGATCACCGGGGAATCCGCCGAGGTGGCGAGGCTGCTGCGCGAGCACAGCCCCGATGCGCTGCTGCTCGACCTGAACATCGCCGGCACCGACGGCATCTCGGTCATGCAGGAGCTGCGCGCCGACGGCTTCGAGCTGCCCGTGCTCATGCTCACCGTGAGCGAGGCCGAGGAGGACCTCGCCCGGGCCCTACGCGCCGGGGCCAACGCCTACCTCCTGAAGAGCATGGAGCCCGACGAGGTGGTCGACGCCATCCAGCGCGCCGTCAAGGGCGAGACCGTGGTGGCGCCGGCCATGACGGCCAAGCTGGTGAAGCTCCTCGACCAGAAGAGCAGCACCGCCACTTCGCTCCTGGATTCGCTCACCCAGCGCGAGCGCGAGATCCTCACCCACCTCGCGCGCGGCGAGAGCAACAAGGCCATCGCCCGCCAGCTCGACATCAGCTACGACACCGTCAAGCTGCACGTGCGCCACATCCTGGCCAAGCTCAACCTCTCCTCCCGGGTGGAGGCGGCGGTCTTCGCCGTGGAGCACAAGCTAACGCCCGGCCTGGAAGGCGGCAAGAAGGGCTGAGCCCGGGGCATAGAAGCAAGCCATTCGGCCCGGGGACGGGCCTCCAACGGCCGTCCGGCGTTTGGCGATCGCGCACCGGACGGCTAACATGAAAGTGCGTGGCCAGCCTGATTCGCTGGCAATGAAGTACGATATCCAAGCCCGAAACGTGCCCCACATCTCGCTCCTTTCCCGATCCCATGCTTGAAATCCGCATCCACGGCCGCGGCGGCCAGGGCAACGTGATGGCCGCCTACCTGCTCGCCAGCGCGGCCATCGACGAGGGGCGGGAGGCCCAGGCCTTCCCCGCCTTCGGCGCCGAGCGCCGGGGTGCGCCGGTGACCGCCTTCGTGCGCATCGCCGACCGGCCCATCCGCCGGCGCTGCCAGGTGCTCGAACCCCACTTCCTCATCGTGCAGGACCCCGCCCTGCTGCATGTGCCGGGGGTGACCGCGGGGCTCAAGCCGGGCGGGGCGATCCTCTCGGACGGCGCGCCGGAGCCCGGATTCGAGGCGCAGCTCGGCTGCCCGGTGGTGCGGCTGCCGGCCACCCGGCTGGCGGTGGAGCACCTGGGCCGGCCGGTGCCCAACACGGCGCTCATGGCGGCCTTTCTCACCCTGACCGGCATCCTGCCGGTGGAGGCCCTGATCAGGGCCCTGGGGCCCCGCTTCAAGGGCGACGTGCTCGCCCGCAACGAGCGCCTCATCGAGGCGGCGGCGGGCCAGGTCGAGGCCGGACTCTGGCAGGAGGCGGTAAATGCGGCTCGCGCTTGAAGGCTCCCAGGCCCTCGCCCGGGCGGTGGCCTTGTGCCGCCCCCAGGTGGTGGCGGCCTATCCCATCACCCCGCAGACCCACATCGTCGAGAACATCGCCAAGCTCGTGGCCGACGGCCGGCTCGACTGCGACTTCGTCAGCGTCGAGTCGGAGCATTCCGCCGCCTCCGTCGCCCTGGGCGCGGCCTGCGCCGGCTCGCGCGCCTACACGGCCAGTTCCTCCCAGGGCATCCTCCTCATGAGCGAAGTGCTCTTCGACATCTCGGGCCTGCGCGTGCCGGTGGTGATGACCTGCGCCAACCGCGCCGTGAGCGGGCCGCTGTCGATCTGGAACGACCACCAGGACGCCATGGCCCTGCGCGATTCGGGCTGGATCCAGCTCTACTGCGCCGACAACCAGGAGGCCATCGACACCACCGTGCAGGCCTTCCGCATCGCCGAGAGCCTGGAACTGCCGGTGATGGTCTGCGTCGACGGCTTCGCCCTGACCCACACCCTGGAGGGGCTCACCCTGCCCAGCCAGGAACAGGTCGACGCCTTCCTGCCGGCCTATGCCTTCAGCCGCGGCCTGGACAGCAGCCAGCCGATTAGCATCGGCACCCTGGTCTCGCCCGATCACTTCACCGAGGTCCGGGCGAGCCACCACAACGCCCTGCTCGAGGCCCTGGTCGAGATCCCCGCCGTCGACGCGCTCTGGCAGCAGATGTCCGGGCGCGGCTGCGGCGGGCTCGTGGAGGTGCGCGGCGACCCCGAGGCCCGGGTCGGCATCCTGACCCTGGGTTCGGTGCTGGGCACGCTGGAGGACGCCATGGACGAATATCCCGACGCGCCGCGCGCCCGGTTGATCAAGCTGCGGGCCTTCCGGCCCTTCCCGGTCGAGGCCCTGCGCCAGGCCTGCGCCGGCCTCGAAGCGCTCATCGTGTTCGAGCGCGCCTTCTCCCCGGGCGGCGGCGGCATCGTCGCCGCCGAGGTGCAGGCCGCGCTCTACGGCCACGCCATGCCGCGGGTGCTCTCCTACGCGGCGGGCCTGGGCGGACGGGACATCGGGCTCGACGCCTATCCGCGCCTGATGCAGGCGCTGGAGGCCGGCGGCGAGGGCTTCCGGTTCTTCGATCTCAAGCCGGATGCGCTGCCGGAAGGAGGCTTCTGATGGTTAAAGGGAACGTCGCGTCAGCGACACAGCGTCCCCCTCTCCCGCAAGCGGGAGAGCCCCCATCCGGGGATAAAGGCGGGGGTGAGGGAAAGGACAGGGCGACCGCCCCGTCCGTTGGCGTGACCATCCCCATCGCCGAGCTGCGCGCCAGCCAGCCGCGCTTCCAGGGGCTCACGGCCGGCCACCGCGCCTGCCTGGGCTGCGGCGAGGCCCTGGCGGCGCGGCTGGTGACCGAGGCGGCCGGCCCGGACGTCGCCGTGGCCAACGCCACGGGCTGCCTGGAGGTGTTCACCACGCCCTATCCGGAGTCCTCCTGGCGCCTGCCCTGGCTGCATTCCGTGTTCGGCAACGCCGGCGCCATCGCCGCGGGCATGGAGGCGGCCTACAAGCAGCAGGGCAGGACCACCAAGGTCATCGCCATGGCCGGCGACGGCGGCACCTTCGACATCGGCTTCCAGGCCCTCTCCGGCATGCTGGAGCGCGGCCACAACGTGCTCTTCGTCTGCTACGACAACGAGGCCTACATGAACACCGGCGTGCAGCGCTCCGGCTCCACGCCGCACGCCGCCACCACCACCACCTCGCCGGCCGGTGCGGCGCGCATGGGCAAGCGGCACATGAAGAAGGACATCGTCAACATCATCGCCTCGCACCGCATCCCCTATGCCGCCACCGCCTCGGTCGCCTATGTCTCCGACCTGCGGCGCAAGGTGCGCCATGCCCTGGAGGTGGAGGGGCCGTCCTTCCTGCACATCCACGCGCCGTGCCCCCTGGGCTGGGGGCACGAGGGCTCGGCCACCATCGAGGTGGCGAGGCTGGCCGTGCAGACGGGGCTGTTCCCGCTGCTGGAGCTGGAGCGCGGCGAGCTCACCGCCGTCATGCCCATCCGCAAGCCGCGTCCGGTGCGCGACTACCTGGCCCTGCAGAACCGCTTCCGGCACCTGTTCGGCCCGGACCCGCGCGCCCAGGTGGAACTGGAGCACCTGCAGGCCCTGGCCGACCACAACATCGAGGCCTATGGCCTGCTCGGCGAGGGCGAGGATGCCCAGGACAGCGAAGGAGCGGACACGGTGCAGCGCGGCGGCGTGCGCTGGGCCTGAGGGAGTGAGTGAAAAGTGAAAAGTGAAAAGTGAAATGAAAAGAATTACGCAGCGACAGCAAATCGCCATTTTTCACTTCCCACTTCCCACTTGCGACTGACATGGACCGACTGACCCGGGGCGCCATCGCCCTACCCGGCACCAGCCTCAACAACAAGACCGGCAGCTGGCGCGTCATGCGCCCCCTGCACCGGCACGGGGCCGCCCCCTGCCACACCGCCTGCCCGGCGGGCGAGGATGCCCAGGCCTGGATCGCGAAGTTCGATGCCGGCGATCTGCGGGGCGCCTGGGAGGCGCTGGTGGCGGCCAATCCCCTGCCGGCGATCACCGGCCGGGTCTGCCCGCACCCCTGCGAGTCGGCCTGCAACCGCGGGCAGTACGACCAGCCGCTGGCCATCCACAGCCTGGAGCGCTACCTGGGCGACATGGCCCTGAAGGAGGGCTGGCCCTATCCCCTCGCCGCCATCGACCCCGGGCTGCCGTCCGTGGCGGTGGTCGGGGCGGGGCCGGCGGGGCTCGCCGCCGCCTATCACCTGCGCCGGCACGGCCTCAGGGTGACCCTCTTCGAGGCGCTGACCCATGCGGGGGGGACGCTCAGGAGCGCCTTGCCCTACTACCGCCTGCCCACCGAGGTGCTGGACGCCGAGATCGCCCGCGTGCTGGCCGTCGGCCTCGACTGGCGGCCGCACACCAAGCTCGGGCGGGATGTCTCCCTGGAGGAGCTCAGGCAGGATCACGCCGCCGTCTTCCTGGGCCCCGGCAACCAGAAGGGGCGCCGCTGGGACGTGAGCTTCGCGGTGCCGGACACCCTGCGCGCCGGGCTCGATCTGCTGCACGAGTGGATGCGCATGGGCACCGTCTCCACGCCAAGGTCCGTGGCCATCGTCGGCGGCGGCAACACCGCCGTGGACCTGGGGCGCATCCTCAAGCGCCTGGGCGCCGAGGAGGTGCACCTCGTCACCCACGAGCGCATCCCCGCGGCCGGGGTGCCCGGCTACGACGCCATGCCGGCCGCCGAGCGCGAGGTCCAGCAGGCCATCGAGGAGGGCGTGGTCGTGCACGAGCACCGCAGCGTGCGGCGCCTGCTGCTCAAGGGCAACAGGGTCACCGGGGTGGAGCTGGTGCACGCCAAGAAGCTGCCCACCCCCGACGGGCGCTACAAGCTCACCAGCTTCCACGGCACGGAGAGCGTGCTGCACGTGGAAGAGGTGATCCCCGCCATCGGCCAGCAGGTGGAGCCCGAGGGCTTCGGGGCGCTGCTGCAGGGCAGGCCCTACATCCCGGTGGACGACTATACCGGGGCGGTCGTCGGCGCCGGGTCGGTCTACGCCGGGGGGGATGCCCGCGGCGACCACGGCACGGTGAGCGCCGCGGTGGGCGACGGCCGCCGCGCCGCCCTGGCCATCGCCCGGGCGCTTCGCGGGTTGGCCGCGCCGGCGCGGCCGGATCGGGAGGGGGTCGCCTTCGACCGCCTGAACCTCAACTACTTCGAGCACCGCCCCCGGCAGGAGGCGCAGGTGCTGCCGCCCGAGCTGCGGGTCTGCCACGAGGAGGTGGAATGCGGGCTCGATCCCACCCAGGCCGCCCTGGAGGCCAAGCGCTGCCTGTCCTGCGGCAACTGCCTCGCCTGCGACAACTGCTGGACGCTCTGCCCCGACAGCTCGGTGCTCAAGACCCGGGTGGCGGCCACCGACGGCAGCCACTACGTCTTCGACTACGACTACTGCAAGGGCTGCGGCCTGTGCGCCCAGGAGTGCCCCACGGGCTACATCGTCATGCAGCCGGAATACTGAGAGCTTGTCACTACTGTCCGGTTAAATGAATGGATGAATCGTTGCAAGCCATGACTGGTGCGG
>DYFL01000054.1 GCA_020725195.1 Hydrogenophilus sp. | reverse complement strand
GAGGTCTGGCCGCCGGTGTTGGAATAGACCTCGGTGTCGAGCACCAGGATGTTGACGTCGTGCGGCAGGGCGAGGACGTGGTCGAGGCCGCCGTAGCCGATGTCGTAGGCCCAGCCGTCGCCGCCCACGATCCAGACGCTCCTGCGGATCAGCCACTCGGCCACGTGCGCGAGCTCCTTCGCCCTCGGATGGCGCGAGGTAGTGAGCTTGTCGAGCAGCGCCGCCACCCGTTCGCGCTGCGCGCGGATGCCGGCCTCGGTCGTCTGGTCCGCCTCGACGAGCCCCTGGACGAGGTCGCCGCCGAGCCCGCCCGCCAGCTCCCGGGCGAGTTCCTGCGCGTGGCGCATCAACTGGTCCGCCGCGAGGCGCATCCCCAGCCCGAACTCGGCGTTGTCCTCGAAGAGCGAGTTGCTCCAGGCCGGCCCCCTCCCCTCCGCGTTCACCGTGTAGGGCGTGGTGGGCAGGTTGCCGCCGTAGATGGAGGAGCAGCCGGTGGCGTTGGCGATGAGCATGCGGTCGCCGAAGAGCTGGGTGGCGAGCCGGATGTAGGGCGTCTCGCCGCAGCCCGCGCAGGCGCCGGAGAACTCGAACAGGGGGTCCAGCATCATGGCGCCGGGGATGGTGGTGTGCCTGACCTTTTCGCGGTCGAACTCGGGCAGGCCGACGAAGAAGGCCCAGTTGGCCCGCTCCGCTTCGAGCAGGGGCCCGATCGGCGCCATGTTCACCGCCTTGTGCGCGACGTTGGACTTGTCGTGGATGGGGCAGACCTCGACGCAGTCGCCGCAGCCGGTGCAGTCCTCGGGGGCGACCTGGTAGCTGATGCGGGTGCCGGGCGGGTAGTCCTTGCTCTTCGCCGGCACGTGCTTGAAGCTGGGCGGCGCCCCCGCCGCGGCCTCGGCCGGGAAGAGGCGCGAGCGGATCGAGCTGTGCGGGCAGACGAGGACGCACTTGCCGCACTGGGTGCAGAGCTGCTCGTCCCACACGGGAATTTCGAGCGCGATGTTGCGCTTCTCCCAGGCCGCCGTGCCCAGAGGGAAGGTGCCGTCCTCGGGCATGAGCGACACCGGCAGGCGGTCGCCGCGGCCGGCGATGAGCTCGCCGGTGAAGCGGCGCAGCCCTTCAGGTGCCTCGGCGGAGATCGCGGGCGGCCGCTCGAAGCTGCTGGTCGCCTCGGCCGGCACGGCCACCTGGTGCAGGTGCTCCAGGGCCATGTCGATGGCCTGGTAGTTGAGCTCGGCGAGCCGCTTGCTCTTGCGCCCGTAGGTCTTCGCCACCGCGTCCTTGATGGCGGAGAGGGCCTCCTCGCGCGGCAGCACGCCGGAGATGGCGAAGAAGCAGGTCTGCATGACGGTGTTGATGCGCCGGCCCATGCCCGCCGCCTCGGCCACCCGGTAGGCGTCGATCACGTAGAAGTCGAGCCGCTTCCCGATGATCTGGCTCTGCATGCGCCGCGGCAGGGTATCCCACACGGCCTCGGGCGGCGCCGGCGTATTGAGCAGGAAGACGCCGCCGGCGCGCGCCAGCTCCAGCATGTCGTAGCGCGTGACGAACACCGTCTGGTGGCAGGCCACGAAGTGGGCGTCGCCCTCGGCGAGCAGGTAGGTGGAGCGGATGGGCTCGGGCCCGAAGCGCAGGTGGGAGACGGTGACCGCGCCGGCCTTCTTCGAGTCGTAGACGAAGTAGCCCTGGGCATAGAGCCCGGTCGCCTCGCCGATGATCTTGATGGAGTTCTTGTTGGCCGAGACGGTGCCGTCCGCGCCCAGGCCGAAGAACACCGCCCCCTGGACCTTTTGCGAGGCGTCGGTGCGGAAGGCCGCGTCCCACGCGAGCGAGAGATGCGTCACGTCGTCGTGGATGCCGACGGTGAACTCGCGCTTGGGCTCCGCCTCGGCCAGTGCGTCGAACACCGCCTTCACCATCCCCGGCGTGAACTCCTTGCTCGCGAGGCCGTAGCGGCCGCCGATCACCCGGGGCATGGGCCGGCGCCCGTCCGCCGCGGCCTGGGCGAGCGCCGTGACCACGTCCTTGTAGAGCGGCTCGCCGTCCGCGCCCGGCTCCTTGGTGCGGTCCAGCACGGCCAGCGCCCGCACGCTCGCGGGCAGCGCGGCCAGCAGGCGTTCCGCGTCGAAGGGGCGGTAGAGGCGCACCTTCAGCACCCCCACCCGCCCGCCCCGGGCGTTCAGGTGCGCCGCCGTCTCCTGGGCGGTCTCCGCGCCCGAGCCCATGAGCACGACCACCCACTCGGCGTCTGCGGCACCCGTGTAGTCGAACAGCCGGTAGTGCCGGCCGGTGAGCGCGGCGAAGCGGTCCATGGCGCCCTGCACGACGCCGGGGAAGGCGGCGTACCAGGGGTTGACACGCTCGCGCGACTGGAAGAAGACGTCCGGGTTCTGGGCGCTGCCCCTGAGCACCGGATGCTCCGGGCTGAGCGCGCGGGCGCGGTGGGCGGCGACCCAGGCGGGGTCGATCATCGCCTGGGCGACGGCCTCGTCCACCGCCTCGATCTTGGCCGCCTCGTGCGAGGTGCGGAAGCCGTCGAAGAAGTGCAGCACCGGGATGCGCCCCTCCAGGCTCGCGGCCTGGGCGATGAGCGCGAAGTCCTGCGCCTCCTGCGGCGAGTTGGCGGCGAGCAGGGCGAAGCCCGTGGCGCGGGCGGCCATGACGTCGCCGTGGTCGCCGAAGATGGACAGGGCGTGGGTCGCCAGCGTGCGGGCCGACACGTGCAGGACGAAGGGTGCGAGCTCGCCGGCGATCTTGTACATGTTGGGGATCATGAGCAGCAGGCCCTGCGAGGCGGTGAAGCTCGTGGCCAGCGCCCCGCTGGTCAGCGCCCCGTGCAGGGCGCCGGCCGCCCCGGCCTCGCTCTGCATCTCGATGACGGTCGGCACCGCCCCCCAGAGGTTGGGCCGCCCCCAGCTCGCCCACTCGTCCGCCCATTCGCCCATGGGCGAGGCGGGGGTGATGGGATAGATAGCGATGACCTCGCTGGTCATGTACGCCGAGCGGGCGGCGGCTTCGTTGCCGTCCACGGTGATCATGGTGGGAACGGGCATGCGGGCTCCAAAATAAGGACGCGCTTATCCTCGATGCTAGTCCGGCGCGGCCGGCTTGCCTAGCCGGCCTCAGGCCGGGGGAAGCGCCCGGGGATGGGACCGCTGATAGCGAGAGGCGGCCCCGGGCGCTCGATGCCGTGGCGCCGGGCCGCGCCCGACCCGGCCCGCTCAGAGCCAGAGCCGGAAGGTGATGTAGCCCTGGCGGGCCGAGTAGGTGTGCGCCGCGCCTTCCTCGAAATCCTGGTAGGGGCCCGCCAGGTTCTGGAGCGCCAGGGCCAGCTCGTAGCTGCCGCCCCCCGCGCGCCAGGACTTGGCCAGGCGGGCGTCGACGCGGCCGTAGCGGTCCAGGCGGTCGCCCTCGGCCAGCCAGGTCATGCGGCCGAGCCGGTAGTAGCCCAGGCTGGCCTGCCAGCCCTGGCCGAGGTCCTTCATGAGCAGCAGCGACAGGCTCAGGCGCGGCGCCGAGCTTTCGTATTCGCGCGCATCCGTCAGCGCGTCGGCCCGCCTCGCCTCGGCGTCCTGCCAGATCCAGGCCTGGCCGAAGATGACGCGGGTGCTGCCGTCCGGCTGCCACTGCAGCTGGTATTCCGCGCCCCACTGCCGGCTGTCGACCAGGTTGGCGTATTGCCTCGCCTTGCCGTCGATGTCGCCCACCCCCTCGACGGTGTTGCCTTCGATGAGGCGGCGCAGGCGGTCATGGAACAGCCGGGCGTTGACGCTGAGCCCGAGCTCCGGGAAGCCGCCCACGTAGCCCAGGTCGGCGGAGTCGATGCGCTCCGGCTCCAGGTCCGGCGCGGGGATCTGCATCCGGTCGTTCACCGTGCCCGGCCATGGCGCGCTCAGGCCGGTCTGCAGGGTGAGGCGGCTGTCGCCGGCCTGCTCCACGAAGGTCTGGGAGCGGTAGCCGCGGCTCGCCCCCAGGCGGAAGGCGTGATTCGGCGAGGGCAGGTAGTGCAGGCTGAGCCGCGGCGAGAAGGTGCTGCCGGCGAAGTAGTGCTCCTCCAGCATGCCGCCGGCATTGAACAGCCATTCCGGGGCGGGGCGCCACTCCAGGCTGCCGAAGAGGCGGTACATCGTCTCGCTGAGCGTGGCGCCGGGGTGGAAGAAGAAAGGCGACTGCACCTCGTCGCGCCGGACCTCCGCGCCGTACACCGCACGCGTTTGCTCGCCGAGCGGCCGCGTGGCCTGGAACTCCAGCTGCTCGCGCAGGACGCTGTGGTCGTAGGAGGCCGGGAAGGCGGGCAGCGTGAATGGCCCGACCTTAAGGCCGGCGATCCACCAGTCGTTGTCGTAGCGCTTGCGCGAGCGGGTGTACTGCAGGGAGTGCTCGCGCCCGCCGCCCTCGAGGCGCTGCCAGCGCAGCTGCACGAAGTGGTTGTCGTTCTTCCCTGTGCGGGGCGGGTCGGCGATGGCGTCGTCGAGGTCGCCCATGTCCCAGTCCGAGCGGCTCGCCCCCACCTGCAGCATGAGCGCGTCCCGGGCATCGAGCTGGTAGTCGAGGCGGGCGTTGAGGATGCGGTCCCGGGCCTCGTCCGGGTTGACCTCGAAGCGCCGGTCGCGCCGATCCAGCAGGGAGACGCGCCAGGCCAGGTCGCCGCGCCGGCCGGAGTGCCTGAGCAGGTGGCTGGCGATGTCGCGGTGGCCGCGGCCGATGGCGAACTGGGTGCCTGGGTCGTCGCCGCCCTGCAGGGTGACGATGTTGATGGTGGCGAGGAAGGCGTTGGAGCCGTAGGCGGCGGCCGCGGGCCCGTGCACGACCTCGATGCGCTCGATGTCCTCCAGCGCCAGGGGCAGCTCGCGCCAGTCCACCTGGCCGAAGGAGGGGTTGAAGATGGAGCGCCCGTCCACCAGCACCTGCAGGCGCCGGGAGAAGGCGTCGGACAGGCCGTGGTAGGTCACCACCGGCTGCCAGCCGTACTTGTAGGTGACCTGGAAGCCGGGCACCAGGCGCATGAGGTCCGCGATCTGGGTGAAGCCCGAGGCCTCGATCATCCTGCGGTCGATCACGGTGACCATGGCCGGGGCCTCGCGCTGGGGCTGGGCCAGGCGGGAGACGGTGAGCACGGTCGGCAGCTCCTGGAGATAGAGCTGTTCCGTCACGCCCTCCGCGGCGGCGGATGCGGAACACACGGCCAGTGAAAGCAATCCTGGATAAACGCACCCCGCTCGGCCTCGCAGGGCGCCGGCTGCGGGAAGTCTGGTCAAGCGCAGGGGCATGGGCCGGGATTGAAACACGTATCCCGCTTTCTGCCTATGCCTGCTTCCTCGGCCGCCCTCTCAACTCGAGGCCAGGCGGTGGGCCCGGCGCGTGGTCTCCGGCAGGCGGTAGCGGGTGACGCAGGCCAGGGTCAGGCGCACGGCCGTCTCCAGGCAGACCCGGTGGCCCGGCGAGACATAGACCGGCTTCACCCCGGCCCGGGTGCGCAGCACGGCGCCGACGGTCTCCCCGCCGTCGACGAGCGGCACCCAGGCCCCCCTGACGTCGGGCGGCTCGGCGTGGCGGCCGACGAGCCGGGTCTTGCCGACGCCGACGGTGGGCAGGTCCAGCAGCACCCCGAGGTGACAGGCGATGCCGAAGCGGCGCGGATGGGCGATGCCCTGCCCGTCGCAGAGGATGACATCGGGCGGGGTCTCGAGCCCGGCCAGGGCGTCGAGCACCGCCGGCAGCTCCCGGAAGGAAAGCAGGCCGGGCACATAGGGAAACTGCGTCGGCCGGCGCGCCAGCGCCGCGTCCACCGGATCGAGGCCCGGGAAGGCAAGCACCGCCACCGCCGCCCGCGTCACCGCCCCGCCCTGCTCGAAACCCACGTCCACCCCGGCGACGTGCCGGACCTTGGGCAGCCGGTCGACGCACTCCACGCGCTGGCGCAGCTGCTGCTGCAGCGCGATGGCCTCGGCGGGGGCGAGGCCCCAGGGGTGTTCGAGGACGGGCCGCATGGGACACTGGCTAAGATGGTAGGAGGATTATGCGAAGCCCCGGGATGGATGACAAACCCGGGCCCCCGCGAGGATACGCACGTGACGACCCGCCTGTCCCACGTCGTCGGCTTCGACGACGCCCCCTTCGAGCGCCGGCATCGCGGCGACGTCCTGGTGGTGGGCGCGGTCTACGCCGGAGAGCGCCTGCACGGCGTGGTCTCCACCCGCGTGCGCCGCGACGGGGTCAACAGCACCGCCCGGCTCGCCGACTGCCTCACGGGCTCGAAATACTACGCCCAGCTGCAGGCGGTGCTGCTGCAGGGCATCGCCTTCGCCGGCTTCAACGTGGTGGACCTCGGGGCCCTGCACCGCGCCACGGGCCTGCCCGTGCTGGTGGTCGCGCGCCGGCCGCCCGACCTCGCGGCGATCCGCCGGGCGCTCCTCGGCAGGGTGCCGGGCGGCGCACGCAAGTGGCGGCTGATCGAGGCGGCCGGCCCCATGGAGCCCCTGGCCGGGCTCCATGTGCAGCGCTGCGGCATCACGCCCGCGGCGGCGGCCGGGCTGCTCGTCCGCCTGCAGCAGAACGGGCAGCTGCCGGAGCCGCTGCGCGTGGCCCATATGATCGCGGGGGGCGTGACCCTCGGCGAGAGCCGGCACCGGGCCTAGCGGGCACCCCATCCCCCTCCCGGCCTTCAAGGGGGAGGCTGGGTGGGGGATGGGGCAGAAAGTCGCCCGGATGAAGCGAAGCGCAATCCGGGGAGGGGATGGCCGAGCCCTCATCCCGGATTGCGGCCTATCGGCCTGCATCCGGGCTACGAGGCTGCGCCCCGGGAAAACCGCAGCAGCCGATATGCGCGTCCATCCGTACCGGGGCTCCATGCGCCGGCCCCTCGCATCCGCCTCACTCACGGCCGACCTCGATGCGCGAGAGCCCGTCCAGCGCCACCACCCGGAAGCGCACCGGCAGGAACCGCTCGATGAGCCACATGACGGTCTGGGCGTGCAGGCTCGCCTTGCGCACGACGATGCGCGAGCCGCCCCGCGCCTGGGCCAGGTAGATCAGGAGCTGGTCTGCGGCGTGGACGTCCGCCGCCGCACCCGATAACAGCTCCGCCCGCAGGGCGTGCCCCGCGTCCTCCCCCAGGCGCTCGGCCGGCACGCCCCGCTCGGCCACGCACGCGGCGCCCAGGAGGCTCGTCTCGGTCTCGGCCACGAGCACCATCGCGCCGCCCGTGCCGAAGGCCTCCGCGTCGTCGAGCACTTTCGTCTCGATGTGTACCGGCCCGAGATCGGCGAGCAGGCTGCGGGCCGCCGACGCCATGCGCTCGGGGATGGAGAGCGGCAGCCGGGCCACGTGGGCCACGCCGCGGATGGCCCGCAGCGGGCCGGGGGACTCCGCCACCAGGGGGGCGAGATGCCGACTCGGGGTCACCGCAAGGCTCACCGCCCCGCCGCCGCGCGGGTAGTAGCCGTGGCGCACGGACTCGATGCCCACCCTCGCACCCATGCGCCCGATCCAGGGCAGGAAGACGAGGCGCAGGTAGTCCAGCGGCGGCGCCATCTTCACGTCGGTGCCGCCGGTGACGGTGAGCCGGCACGGGCCGTCGGCGTGCAGGGCCACCGGCAGCAGCGCCTGCAGCACGAGCGCGATGCTGCCGGCGGTGCCGACGTCGAAGCGGTAGTCGCCGCCGCCGATGCGGCCCGGCCGGAAGCGGACCTCGGTCGCCCCCAGCGCCGCGCCCTCCAGCTCGCCGCCGCTCAGCGCGGCCACGGCCTTCAGCGCCGTGAGGTGCTGCGCGGCCAGGCCGGGCTTGGGCCGGCGGGCGCGGATGTTCTGCAGATGGATGGGCCGCCCGGTGATCGCGGCGAGCGCCATGGCCATCCGCGTCAACTGCCCGCCGCCCTCGCCGTGGCTGCCGTCGATCTCCAGGAAATTCACAGCAATAAACCCCCATGATCCACAGATGACACAGATGGACACAGAGAGACAGACGCCACAGCAATGGGCGTAGGCAAGGACGACCTGCCTGGTTTGTCATCTGAGTAAATCTGCGCCATCTGTGGAGATGGTCTCTGTTTGTTCATTCCAGCATCTCCTTCAATTCCAGCGCATCGCGCACGGCATAGGCCGCCTGGTCGTTGTCGAAGTAGACATAGGCCGCATCGACCTCCTGGCGCTTGAGCCAGCCGGCCCAGTCGGAGAGCGCCGCCGTGCCGTAGCGGCCGCAGTAGGGCTCCCCGGGCCCATGCAGGCGCACATAGGCGAAGTCCGCCGTGACCCGGCGCGGGCTCTCGACGCCGCCGAGGTCGTAGACGCAGAAGGCGGCGTTGGACTCGGCCAGCAGGTCCGCGATCGCCTGCGTGTGCCAGCTCGGGTCGCGCAGCTCGAAGGCCGCGCGCAGCCCCTGGGGCAAGCTCTTCAGAAAGCTGCGCAAGCGCTCCTCATCCACATGCCATCGCGGCGGCAGCTGGAAGAGCAGCGGCCCCAGCTTCCCGCCCAGCCCCGCCGCGGCCTCCAGCAGCGGCGGCAGGGTCTCGCCGGGGTCCTTGAGCTTCTTCATGTGGGTGATGTAGCGGCTCGCCTTCACCGCGAAGACGAAGCCCTCGGGCGTCTCATCCCGCCAGGCGGCGAAGTTCCCGGCGCTGGGCAGGCGGTAGAAGCTGCGGTTCACCTCCACGCTGCCGAAGTGCGCCGCGTAGAAGGCGAGCCACTCCGGCTCGGGCAGGCCGGCGGGATAGAAGCGGCGCCGCCAGTGCGGGTAGACCCAGCCGGAGGTGCCGATGTGGACGCGCACTTGGAGCACCCCATTGCAGGACACGACTACTATTCAAGCGTAGCTGCGCCGAAAGGAGACGCCATGCCCAGCGTGCTCGTCACCGGCTCGAACCGAGGCCTCGGCCTGGAGTGGTGCCGGCAGTATGCCGAGGCCGGCTGGCGGGTCTTCGCCACCTGCCGCCACCCGGGAGAGGCGGCCGGGCTGCATGCCCTCTCGGGCTCGCACCCCGCCCTCTCCGTCCATCGGCTGGACGTCACGCAGCCGGAATCCGTCTACGCCCTGCGCATCGAGCTGCGCGACGCGGCCCTCGACGTGCTCGTCAACAACGCCGGCCTGTATCTAGAGAAGTACGCCCGGACGGAGGCGCTGCGCTACGACGAGTGGCGGCAGACCTTCGAGGTGAACACCCTGGGCCCCGTGCGGGTGACCGAGGCCCTCGCGGATGCGGTCGCGCGCAGCGAAAAGAAGCTCGTGGTGGCGATCAGCAGCCACATGGGCTCCATCGCCGAGATCGCCGCCCCCGGCGACTATTACTACCGCTCCAGCAAGGCCGCGCTCAACGCGGCCATGAAGGGCCTGTCCCTAGCGCTGCGGGAGCGCGGCATCGGCGTGCTGCTGCTGCACCCGGGCTGGGTGCGCACCCGCATGGGCGGGCCGGATGCGCCGCTCAGCCCCGCGGAGAGCGTGGCCGGCATGCGCGCCCTGGTGGAGCGCTTCGACCCGGGCCGCACGGGCCGCTTCTTCCGCTACAACGACACGGAGATTCCTTGGTGACGGCGCGGCATGTCCGCACATTGCGGGAGCGGCTTCCCCCCATCCAGGGACAAGAGCCGCGATTGAAGACCATTACACAACAGAAGTATCGCGGCCAAAGCCGCTCCCACAGGCCGTGTCAGCGCGCCTTGCGCCTGGCCGCCTCGATCTCGGCCAGCGTCCTCCTGGCCTCGGCCTCCTGCGGGCCGCCCAGCTCCACCGCGCGTCGGGCCGCCGCCAGGGCCTCGGCATGGCGCTGGCGCCTGAACAGGACATGGGCCAGGTTGTTGTGGGCCGCGGCCGAATCGGGATGGTCCGCCGCCGCCTGGCGGAAGGCGGCCTCGGCGGCGGCCAGGTCCCCCAGGGCATAGGCGGTGTTGCCCAGGCCCATGCGGGCGGTGAGGTTCCCGGGCCAGCGCTGCAGGGCGCCGGCATAGGCGCTGCGCGCCGCCTGGGCCGGGCCCGTGCGCTCCAGGGCCAGCGCGGCGGAGACGTAATCGGCCTCCCGCACGGTCGCCGGCAGGCGCCCCGGCGCCAGGGCCAGGATGGCCCAGCGCCCGCCCCGCGCCCAGGTGTGCTCGAAGGTGTCTAGGCGCATCACCTGCCGGCGCTCCCGGCCGGAGCGCAGCACGATCTCGCCGCGTGCGAGGTCGTAGCCCACGGCCACGGCGTAGTGCCAGCGCGGCGCCCAGGCGAGGCCCAGGTTCTGCAGCACGATCGCCGGGTGGCCCGCGGCGAGCTCGGCGAGCAGGTCTTCGAGGACGGGCCTCAGTTCATAGGCGACCGCCCCGTGCCGGCGTGTCGAGGCGAGCAGCTCCACCTGCAGGCTGCCCTCCCGCTCGGGCAGGTAGACCTGGGGGACGATCGCCTCCGGCTCGGCGCCGATGCCGGCCGCGCCCAGGGCCGTGGCCAGGGCCGCGGGCCCGCACTGGTGGCGTTCCTGGGGGAAGAAGGGCGTGTGCCCCAGCTCGACCGAGGGGGGCAGTCCTGTGGACGGCCCCTGCAGCAGGGCCCGGGTCTGGGGCGCGGCGCAGGCAGTTAACAGCAGCGCCAGCGCTATGGCCGCCAGCGCCGCCGCGTACCGCAATGGCACCTGCTCAACGTGCCGGCTTGGTGAACGGGAAGACCTTGGTGAGGCCCAGGAGGTCCGTGACCAGCAGGATGATGAACACCGCGAAGAGGACGCCCAGCACGCTGTCGCCGCCCGCGGGGGCCTGGTCCAGCTTGCCGGCGATGCGGGCGACCTCCTCGTCGCTCAGGGCGGCCACGCGGTCCTGGGCCACCCGGGCGTCGACGCCGAGGGCCTGGAGCTGCTGGCGCACGTCCTCGCGGTCCATGAAGGCGCGGACGCGGTCGCGGTCCGCCTGGGCCTGGACGGCCGACACCTCGCCGGTGGGAATCAGGCCGGCATGGGCATAGGGCATGGGCGTACCCAGGGCCACCATCGCCACGATGAGGCAACGGCTGGTCAGGCGCTTGATCGAACCTTGCATGATGTGTTCCTCCTTCGGTCTGGCAACGGGAAACGGTGACCCTCACGGTAGGCCGGGCATTTTCCAATCTAGGTAGCCGCCCCCCCGCTGTCAAACCGGCCGCAGGGCTTCAGGACGGAGTCTGCGGCGGCGCGCCGGTGCGGAAATGGGCCTCGAGCTCGGCCGCGAGCTCCGCCACCCGCTCCCGGTAGATGGGCGAATGATGGAAGGCCACCAGCGCCTTCGCCCCGGCCCGGTGGCCGAGCCAGCCCGCCTGGGCGGCGGTGAGGTGGCATTTCTCCCGCGCGCGCTCGGCCAGCGCCTGGGCGAACACCGCCTCGATGAAGAGCACATCGGCGCCCGCGGCCAGGTCCTGGATGCGCTCGGCGTTGCGCTCGTGGAAGACCGCGTCGGTGACGTAGGCGTATTTGAGCCCCGGGCTGATCTCCAGGCAGGCCATGAGCTCGGCCAGGGCATGGCCCTGCCCGTCCGGGCCCTCGATGCGCGTCTCCGGCGGCAGCCCTTCCAGCACCGCCCGCTTGAGCCCCTGCAGCCAGGGCCCCACCGGCAGCCCCCGCTCGGCCAGGCGGTTCTTCCAGATGTTGACGTGGCTCTTCTCCTCCAGGGCGAAGGCGAGGCTCGGGGTGCGGTGATCGAGGAAGGCCGCGCGCACCCGGAAGCCCGGCTCGTCGAGCAGCACCAGGCCGTCGATCCGCAGCGCCTCCTCGCCCTCCCTGCGGAAGGCGTTCTGCACCCGGAAGACGGCCCGCCGCGCCGCGCCGTCCTCGGCCACCTCGGTCGCGGTGACGGAAAAGTCGTTCTCGTAGCGGGCAACCAGGTTCCAGGTGTAGGCCGAGAGCTTGGCCTGCACCTTGTCCAGGAACCCGGGCGGGCCGTAGAGCCGCACCCCGAGCTCCCGCCCCAGGCAGATGCGCAGCAACCAGTCGAAGCCCATGAAGTGATCCATGTGGCAGTGGGAGACGAAGATGTCGCTCAGGCGCAGGATCTTGCGCGGGGCCAGGGCGTGCAGGTCGCCCAGGTCGAAGAGCAGCGCGCGCCGTTCGAACAGGAAATCGACCAGCAGGGCGGGGTCGCCGAAGGGGTCGTTGACCAGGGAGGGCTGGAAGCTCGGGCGCATCACGCCACCGTTTGCCTTGCCCAGGCGAGGATCGGCTGCAGCCGCGGCGGCAGCATGCGGGCCGCCTCGCCGAAGCCCACCCAGCGCCATTCGTCGTGCTCGGGCCGGCACAGCTGCGGGGAGACCGGCAGGCTGATCTCGCGCGCGGACGTCTCGGCGAGGTAGTAGCGCGCCACCTTGCCCCGGCCGTAGGGCTCGGTCTCCCGGTACGCTTCGCCCCAGCGGAAGGCGAGGTCGGCGATGGTGGTCTCCTCGGCCACCTCGCGCACGGCGGCGGCCAGAGGCGCCTCGCCCGGCTCCACCAGGCCCTTGGGGAAGTCCCAGTTCTGGTAGCAGCGCAGCAGCAGCAGGCGCCAGGCGCCGCCCTCGCGGCGCAGGACCACCACCCCGGCGGACAGGAGGGGCGGCTTGGGCGGGGTTGTCGGATCCGGTCTCTCCACGACGCACCTCGGACTGGACTCGGGCGGCCCGGGGATGCGGAAGCACCGCTCAGTGCCGCCGGCCCTTGCCGGCACGGCTCCAGCGCTCCGCCAGCTCGGGAAGGTGGTCGCTGTGGGTGATGAGCACCACCTCGTCGCCCTCCTTCAGCCTAGTCCCTTCCTCGGGCAGCAGGAAGCGGCCCTGCCGGTAGAGGCAGACCGGCCGCGTCCGGTCGGGCAGGGCGAGCTCGCCCAGGGGGCCGGCGTCCTCGCCGCGCGCGACGAAGGAGTAGACCCGCGCCTCGTGCTTGATCATGGCGGAGAGCTCCAGCGGATCGCGGCCGCTGAACATGTCGGCGAGATAGCGCCCGATGGTGCGGGCCGGGATGATGGTGTCCTCCAGCCCCAGTTCGATGCAGATGTGCTCGAAGGCCTCGCCGTTGATCTTGGTCACCACGCGCCTGAAGCCGAGGGAACGGCCCACCAGGCTGGCGATGATGTTGTCCTGGTCGCTGCTGGCGAGGCAGAAGAGGAAATCGGTGGCCTCGGGATCGGTTTCCTTGAGGATGGCCGGCGTGGTGCCGTCGCCGTGCACGAAGCCGCAGTCCAGGGTCTCGGCCAGCTCGTCGATGCGGGCCTTGTCGATCTCGACGATGACCACCTCGTGGCCATGCTTGAGCAGGATCCCCGCCGTCATGACGGTGAGCGAACCGGCCCCCACGAATACCGCCCTCATCTCAGTGCCGCCTTCCTGCCCCACCAGGTGCCCGGATGGCATGTTACCAAAAGGGCGATGATCTCGACGCGGCCCGCGATCATGTCGATGCACAGCACCAGCTTGAGGAAATCCGGCAGCCCCGAACGGCTGACGCCGCTGGACAGGCCCACCGTGCCCGCGGCCGAGACGACCTCGAAGAGCGCGTCCAGCGGATCGTAGCCGTAGGCCAGGAAGGCGAGCCAGGAAAGACCGATCAGCGCGCCGAACAGCGCGATCAGGAGCAGGGCGCGGGCGATCAGGTCGTCGGACACCCGCCTGCCCGCCAGGTGCATCTCCACCACCGCATGGCCCGGCAGCGCCGTGCGCTGGATGGACAGCTGCAGCAGCCGCAGCAGGATGAGCAGGTTCAGGAGCTTCACGCCCCCCGCCGTGGAGCCGACGCTGCCGCCCGTGAACATGCCCGCCATGAGCAGGCCTTTCGTCAGGCCGTCCAGGCCCTGGACGTCGAGCGTCGAGAAGCCCGTCGTGGTCTGGGCGGACAGGCCGAGCAGGAGGCCCTGCGACACCGCCTCCGCCGCGGCGTAACCCGGCTGCCGCATCAGCGCGAGCGCGAGCAGCCCGCCGAGGGCCGCGACGAAAAGGAGCAGGGCGCGGAATTCCGCGTCGCCGGTCAGCTCCCGGGGGCCTTGGCGCACGGCGTAGTAATAGGCCGGCAGGGAGACGGCGCCGACGAGGCCCAGCAGGCCGGCCGCGGCGGCGGCCGGCAGGGAGCCGAGGCCGCCCAGGCCCGCATCCAGGCTGCTGAAACCGCCCGTGGAGACCCCCGCCAGGGCATGGGTCAGGGCGTGGAAGGGGGCCACCCCCAGGGCGAGCAGGGCCCCCGCCCCGAGGACGGTGAGGCCCGCGTAGACGGCCAGCACCCGGCGCGCATGGATGCGGGTCGCGGTCACCATGCCCTCGCCCGCCACCGGCTCCAGCAGGCGCCTGGCCGCGTCGGCGTGGCCCATGAGCAGGGCGACGCAGAGCACCGCGATGCCGAGCCCGCCGTACCACTGCATCCAGGCGCGGGCGAAGAGGAAGGCATGCGGCTTGTCCTCCACGCTCGCCAGCGTGGTGAGCCCGGTGGTGGTCACCCCGGAGACCGCCTCGAACAAGGCGTCCGTCCAGGAGAGCCCGGCCCCGGCCATGGGCAGGCTCATCAGGGCGGGCGCGAGGACGAAGGCGAGCGTGGTGACCGCGAGCGCCTCGTTGGCCTGGATCCGGTCCGGCGCCGGCCAGCGCGCCAGGGGCGCCCCGAACGCGAGCAGCAAGGCGAGCACCGCCCCGTAGCGCCAGGCCATGCCGTGCTCCGCATAGATCAGGGCGACGGCCAGGGGCACCACGGTCAGCAGCGCCAGCATCAGGGCCAGCTGCCCGAGGTACTTCAGGACGACCCTGCCCCGCGCCGCATGGCGCAGGCTGCTCAACCGCTCTTCGCGCATCGCCGGTCCTTCAGCAGAGGCATCGCTACGCCGGATCCGCAGCGCAGGTCCCTGGAACCCCCTGGCCAGGCCGGACTGCCTCGGGCCCGCGGCGGCCCGCCCCGCGCGCCCAAAAAAACGCCCCCTGTGCCCCGCGCGCGGACACAGGGGGCACCGCAACGCCCGTCAGAGACTGGCGGTATCCAGCTCGAACTGGATCGCCTTCAGGCCCTCCCGGGCGCAGGCTTCGTCCTGCTCGCCGCTGGGGGCGCCGGAGACGCCGACGCCGGCCACGATGTTGCCCGCCGCCTCGATCGGCAGCCCGCCCGCCGAGAACACCAGGCCCTGGACCTTGCCCACGGAATGCGGCTCGGGGAAGCGGCCCCTGAGCGCGGAGGTGGCGGCATTGAAGTTCACCGCCGTGTAGGCCTTCTGGCGGCTGATCTCCAGCGTCACTTCGGAGGCCAGGGTGTCGCGCATCACCACCATCGCGTCGCCGTTGCGGTCCACGACGGTGACGGCGACCTGCAGGCCGCCCTTGCGGCAGGCGGCCACGGTGGCGCCGGCGAGCTTCTGCGCGGCCTCCAGGGTGAGGCGCGGGATCTTCACGACGACGGGCGCTTCCGCCGCCGCGGCGGGCAGCACAGTGCCTGCCAGGAGAGCGGCGAGGATCAGGTTGAGCTTGCGTGGCATATCGGTTGTCTCCTTGTTCGTGTTCAAACGATGGGCTTGTAAGCCTGCCAGCGTTGAGCAGCGAGCGCCTGCGGGGCTGACCCTATGAATCATAGTAGAAGCGCTTCCCGGCACGCGATGTTTCGGCGTGAGCGGGCTTGCAGGGCCAGGCCCTTAGGCCTGAACCCGGACCCGCTCCCCGCCCTCCGTGTCCAGGACGTGCACGGCGCAGGCGATGCAGGGGTCGAAGCTGTGGATGGTGCGCAGGATTTCCAGCGGCCGCTTGGCGTCCGCCAGCCGGTGCCCCTTGAGCGCGGCCTCGTAGGGGCCTTCCCGGCCCGCGGCATCGCGCGGGCCGGCGTTCCATGTGCTGGGCACCACGGTCTGGTAGCCGGCGATGCGCCCGTCCTCGATCGCCACCCAGTGCGCCAGGGCGCCGCGCGGGGCCTCCATGAAGCCCGCGCCGCGCGCCCGTTTCGGCCAGGTCGTGGGGTCCCAGCGCCGCTCCTCGAAGGTCCGGAGGTCGCCGGCCTCGATGTTGGCCGTCAGCGCGTCCAGCCAGCCCGGCATGGCGTCGGCGAAGAGTTTGGTCTCCAGGGCGCGCGCGGCGGTGCGCCCCATCGTCGAGTACAGGGCCTCGAGCGGCAGTCCCAGCCGCCTGAGCGACGCGTCCACCAGGGCGCGGGCGGATTCGTGGCCCCGGGCGTAGAGCAGCAGCACGCGGGCGAGCGGCCCCACCTCCATGGGCCTGCCCTTCCAGCGCGGGCTCTTGATCCAGGAGTAGTCGCGCTCCACGTCCAGGTGCTCGTAGGGCGGCCGGGGCCCGGTATAGGCGAATTCGGTCTCGCCCCGGTAGGGATGCAGGCCCCGCTCCTTGCCGTCCCGGTAGGCGTACCAGGCATGGGCGACGAACTCCTGGATCTCGCCCTCGGCCTCGAGGTCGACGGGGTGCACGGTGGCGAGATCGCGGTCGAGGATCGCGCCGGCGGGGATCCGCATTCCGCCCGCGCCGGGAAAGTCCCCGAAGCAGAGGAAATTGCCCACCCCCTCGCCCTGGCGGAACCAGTCCTTGTAGTGGGCGGCGATGGCCAGGGCGTCGGGCAGGTACACCTCGTCCACGAATTCGCGCATGGAGCGGATCGCCTCGCGCACCGTCTGCAGCCCGTCCGCATCGAGGGCCGTGGCCGGCCTCCCGCCGCGGAACCCGGGCCCCCGGCCCCGGGGCTCGGCTTCGAGGCTGACGGCGCAGGGCACGCCGCCCACCACCAGGTTGGGGTGCGGGTTCTTGCCGCCGAAGACGGCGTGCAGCTTGACCACGTCGCGCTGCCAGGCGAGCGCCTCGATGTAGTGGGCCACCGCCATGAGGTTGGCCTCGGGCGGCAGCCGGTAGCCCGGGTGGCCCCAGTAGCCGTTGGCGAAGATGCCCAGCTGGCCGGACTCGACGAAGCCCTTGAGCCGCCGCTGCATGTCGGCGAAATGGCCGGGCGTGGACTTGGGCCACTTCGAGACCGAGCGTGCGAGCTCGGCGGTGCGCCCGGGGTCCGCCTTCAGGGCCGAGACCACGTCCACCCAGTCGAGGGCGTGCAGGTGGTAGAAGTGCATGACGTGGTCATGCACGTGCTGGGCCGCGATCATCAGGTTGCGGATGAGCTGCGCATTGGGCGGGATGGCGATCCCGAGCGCCGCCTCCACCGCCCGCACCGAGGCGATGCCGTGCACCAGGGTGCACACCCCGCAGATGCGCTGGGTGTAGGCCCAGGCGTCGCGCGGGTCGCGCCCCTGCAGGATGAGCTCGATGCCGCGCACCATGGTGCCGGCGCTGTAGGCGCGGGTGATGCGGCCCTCGGCGTCGGTCTCCGCCTCGATGCGCAGGTGGCCCTCGATACGGGTGACGGGGTCCACGACGACGCGCTGGCGGGGTGCGGACATGGCCTTCATCCCGGGAAAAGCGATGATCCACAGATGGACGCAGATTGACACAGATGACCGACAGCACCAGTCATTCCTGGCGTGTTCGGCGTGAAGGCGAGACGGATCGCTCTATCAAAGGATCGATTTAAGAGGGTGTGATCCGTGTCCATCTGTGTCATCTGCGGATGATCCGTTTCAGCATTCATGACATCGGCCGGTAGAACCCGCCAGCATCCCAGAAGCCCGGCTCGGAGCAGCCCAGGCAGCCGTGGCCGGACTCGACGGGGAAGGAGGTGGCGCCGTTCCACTTCATCCGGGCGCAGGCGTTGCGGGTCACCGGCCCCTTGCAGCCCAGCTCGTAGAGGCACCAGCCCTTGCGCGCCCCCTCGTCGTCGAAGCTCTTGGCGTACTTGCCCTGGAAGTAGAAGGGCAGGCGGTAGCAGTGGTCGTGCACGGTGTCGCCGTAGAAGGCCCGGGGCCGGCCCAGCCTGTCCAGCGCCGGCGGCGTCCTGAAGACGAGCCAGTGGGCGAGCACCCCGGTGATGACCTCCGGGATGGGCGGACAGCCGGGCACGTTGATGAGCGGCTTGTCCCTGACGATCTCGGCCACCGGCACCGCCCCCGTGGGGTTGGGCTTGGCCGCGGGCAGCCCGCCGAAGGCGGCGCAGGTGCCCACCGCGACGACGGCCGCCGCATCGCGGGCCGCCTCCAGGAGCAGGTCCAGGTTGGAGATGCCGGCGAAGGTGGAATAGACGCCGCCGTCCTTGACCGGGATCGAGCCGTCCACCACCAGGAGGTAGCGGCCGGCATGCCGCTTCATGGCGGCCTCGCGCGCCCGCTCGGCGGCCTCGCCCGAGGCGGCCTGCAGGGTGTGATGGTAGTCCAGGGACAGGCTCTCCAGGATCAGCGCCTCCACGCCGTGCGTGTGGGAGCGGGTGAGCGACTCGGTGCAGCCCGTGCATTCCTGGAAGGACAGCCAGATCACCGAGGGCCGCTCCGCCTTGGCCAGCGCCTCGGCCATGGCCCGGGCGGCCGCCGGCGGCAGCGCCATCAGCGAGGCGAGCGTGGCGCAGTACTTGAGGAAGGCGCGGCGTGTGACACCGTGCCGCGCCAGCCTGTCGATCAGTGTGTCCTGCCGGTCCATGGTCTTCCTTGGAGCTTGTTGCTGCTGATCCGACGACCTGAAGGCGCAGCCCGCAGGGGCGGCCCCCACCGAAGGCGGATCCCTCGGGGAGGCCCCGGCCGGCGCTGCGCTCCCGGCTGAAGCCCCTCCCGCGGCCCTGTCCTGCTTGCAGGTCTTCTCAGCAATCCTTCTTTCTTTTTAGCCCTTCCAGGCCGGCGCGGACGTCGTCCGGATGCGCCGGCACGATCGGCGGCACCCAGGACACGTCGAGGGATTCGGCCGCCGGCGCACCCGTCTCGTCGTGGTGCTGCACCCACCACACCCCCGGCAAGCCGGTCTCCAAGAGGCGGGAATGGCCGCCGGCCTCGAGCAGGATCTCCACCTCGCCCCGGCCCAGACGCGTCTGCAGCGCGTCGCGGTCGGCCGAACCGAGCGGCAGGCTCCCCAGATCGACGCTGCCCCCCTGCCCCAGCCGCAGCAGCCGCTCCAGCAGCCGCTCCAGTTCCTTCAGGACGGCGGCGGCCATGGGAGAGGGCTCCTGAATGGCCGCCGGGTCCGGCTCAGCGGCCCGGTCGGCGGGTGTGGACGGCGGATTTTTCATGGCTGGACACCACTTCGGGAAAATCACGTTACAACTTCAAACCTAGCACCGGCTTCGGAGAATACAAAGGCGCGGCGGACGCCGCCGGCGGCCATTCGCTATACTGGCCTCATCGTCTTCCGGGCCTCACTCCATGTGCCTCGCCATCCCCATGCGCGTCGAATCGGTCGAGGGCCATCTCGCCCGCTGCCAGGCCAAGGGCGTGTTCCGGGACGTGAGCCTGTTCATGCTGCAGGACGAGCCCGTCGCGGTGGGCGACTACGTCATGGTCCACGTGGGCTACGCCATCCAGAAGGTGGCCGAGGCCGAGGCGCGCAGCGCCTGGGAGCTCTACGACCAGCTCCTGGCGGCCAACGGTCCTGGCGACTCGCCGCCCAGCTAAATGAAACAGCGATTCGCCAGGCCCGCCCCCCTCACCCCTGCCCTCTCCCGCGAGGGGGAGAGGGGGTCTGATGTGTCGGTCTGCGACGTTCGGGCCAAGGGGGAGCCCTGATGCACGAGCTCTCCGTGGCCCAGGCCCTGGTGGAACAGGTCCGGAACCTCGCCGACGAGAACGGCGCCACGGCCGTGGCCGGCATCCGGCTGCGGATCGGCCCCCTCTCCGGCGTCGTGCCCGAGCTGCTGGAGACCGCCTTTCCCCTGGCCGCCGCCGGCACGGTGGCCGCCTCGGCGCAGCTGCACATCACGCCGGCGGCGCTGCGCGTGCGCTGCGAGACCTGCGGCGCCGAGTCCGAGGCCACCCCCAACCGCCTGCTCTGCGCCGCCTGCGGCGACTGGCACACCCGGGTCGTCTGCGGCGACGAACTCCTGCTCGAGCGCGTCGAACTCGACATCCCCGAACCCCCGAACCCCCGAACCCCCGAACCCCCGACCCCCGACCCCCGACCCCCGACCCCTGACCCCTGACATGTGCGACACCTGCGGCTGCAACCTCACCCCCGGCAATCGGGAGTTCGCCTACAAGCCCGTCGAGCAAGGCGCGACCGCTGTGTCCGTGCTGAAAGGCCTGCTCCAGAAGAACGACGACCAGGCCGCGCACAACCGCGCCCACTTCGACGCCCGCGGCATCCTCGCGGTGAACCTCATGTCCGCCCCCGGCTCGGGCAAGACCGCGCTGCTGGAGGCGACCATCCGGGTGCTGAAGGACGAGTTGAAGCTGGCCGTCATCGAGGGCGACCTGGAGACCGAGAACGACGCCGTGCGCATCCGCGCCCAGGGCGTGCCTGCGCACCAGATCCTCACCGGCACCGCCTGCCACCTCGACGCCCACCTGGTGCACGAGGCCCTGCACTGCTTGCCGCTCGACGGCGTCGACATCCTCTTCATCGAGAACGTGGGCAACCTGGTCTGCCCGGCCAGCTTCGACCTGGGCCAGCACCTCAACGTCACCC
>DYFL01000053.1 GCA_020725195.1 Hydrogenophilus sp. | reverse complement strand
TCTTGTACGGGCAGGAGGAGATGCACATGCGCCAGCCGCGGCACTTGTCCTGGTCCACGAGCACGATGCCGTCCTCCTCGCGCTTGTAGATGGAGCCGGAGGGGCAGGCCGCCACGCAGGACGGGTTGATGCAGTGGTTGCAGATCCTCGGCAGGTACATGTGGAAGGTGTGCTCGAACTGCTTGTAGATCTCCTTCTCCAGGTTCGCCATGTTGCGGTCCCGGGCGCGGCTCTCGAACTCGCCGGCGAGGTCGTCCTCCCAGTTCGGGCCCCAGTGGATCTTCTCCATCTTCTCGCCGGTGATCTGCGAGACCGGGCGCGCGGTGGGCGCCGCCTCACTCAAGGGCGCGTTCTGCAGCCGGGCGTAGTCGAAGGTGAAGGGCTCGTAGTAGTCGTCGATCTCCGGCATGTCCGGGTTGGCGAAGATGTTGGCGAGCCGGTTGAGCTTGGAGCCGGCCTTGAGCTGCAGCTTGCCGTCCTTCAGCTCCCAGCCGCCGCGCCAGATGTCCTGGTTCTCCCACTGCTTGGGATAGCCGATGCCGGGCTTGGACTCGACGTTGTTGAACCACATGTACTCGGCGCCCTTGCGGTTGGTCCACACGTTCTTGCAGGTCACCGAGCAGGTGTGGCAGCCGATGCACTTGTCCAGGTTGAAGACGAAGGCGAATTGCGCTCTGACTTTCATTGCTATCTCCTAACTCGTAGCCCGGATGGAGCCGAAGGCGGAATCCGGGAGGCTCCCCGGATTCCGGCCCGAGGGGCCTTCATCCGGGCTACAGGGTCCTTGCATCAACGGGGGCCGATACCGGCCGGGTTGCGCTGCGCCTCGCGCTCGGGGCTGAGCGGCCGCTCCAGCCAGTCCACGTCGCGGTCCTGGATCTTGCGCACCACCACCACCTCGTCACGGTTGCTGCC
Organism: Hydrogenophilus sp.; assembly: GCA_020725195.1. Taxonomy (GTDB): domain Bacteria; phylum Pseudomonadota; class Gammaproteobacteria; order Burkholderiales; family Thiobacillaceae; genus DYFL01. The sequence continues at coordinate 19,988 of DYFL01000053.1, read as the reverse complement.
GACCGGGCCGTAGTAGTTGAAGCCGTAGGCCAGCTGGGCGTAGCCGCCGATCATGTGGGTGGGCTTGACCACCACGCGGGTGACCGAGTTGAGGATGCCGCCGCGCTTGCCCGTGGTCGGGCTGCCGGGCACGTTCACGTTCTTCTCCTGGGCGTGGTACATGAGCGCCATGCCGCGCGGCACGCGCTGCGAGACCACCGCCCGCGCCACCGTGGCGCCGTTGGCGTTGACCGCCTCGACCCAGTCGTTGTCCCGGATGCCCACGCTCTTGGCGTCCTCCTCCGAGATCCAGAAGTAGGGGCCGCCGCGGAACAGGTTCAGCATGCGCAGGTTGTCCTGGTAGGTGGAGTGGATGCCCCACTTGGAGTGCGGGGTGATCCAGGACAGCACCAGGTGCGGGCTCTTCAGCACGCTCTCGGGCACCTTCTTGTGCTCCTGCATGTCCACCGGCGGGCGGAAGCAGCACAGGCCCTCGCCGAAGTCCAGCATCCACTCGTGGTCCTGGTAGAAGTGGGCGCGGCCGGTCAGCGTGCGGAACGGGATGTGCTCGTGCACGTTGGTGTAGCCGGCGGTGTAGGACACCTTCTCCGACTCGATGCCGGACCAGGTCGGCGCGGTGATGATCTTGCGCGGCTGGGCCTGGATGTCGAGGAAGGTGATCTTGTCCTCGTGCCGGCCGGCATAGAGGTGGTGGTGGTCGATGCCGGTCTTCTTGGACAGCGCCGACCACGACTTGTGCGCCACCTCGCCGTTGGTCTCCGGCGCCATGCGCATGACCGAGTCGCACACCGCGATGTCCTCCTCCAGGCTGGGCATCCCAAAGGACACGCCCGGCTCGGTGACGGTGCGGTTGAGGCTCGCGAGCTCCTGGTATTCCTGCTCGGTGTTCCAGTCCAGGCCCTTGACGTTGTTGCCGACCTTGACCATCAAGGGGCCGAGCGCGATGAACTTGTTGTAGGTCTGGCCGTAGTCGCGCTCGACCAGCTTGATGAGCGGCATGGTCTTGCCGGGGATGGGGTCGCAGTCGCCCTTCTTCCAGTCGCGCACCTGCCCCAGGGGCTGGGCCAGCTCGAAGGGGGAGTCGTGCTGCATGGGCAGGGCCACCAGATCGCGGCGCACGCCCAGGTGCTTGGCGGCGAGGCCCGAGAACTTCTTGGCCAGGGCCTTGAAGATCTGCCAGTCGGACTTCGACTCCCAGCCCGGGCTCACCGCCTCCGACAGCGGGTGGATGAAGGGGTGCATGTCCGTGGTGTTGAGGTCGTGCTTCTCGTACCAGGTGGCGGTGGGCAGGATGATGTCCGCATAGGCCCCCGTCGAGTTGAGGCGGAAGTTGATGTCCACCATCAGGTCCAGCTTGCCGGCCGGGGCCTCGTCGACCCACTTCACCTCCTTGCAGTCGTTGCCCACGCCGCCTTCCTGCAGCACGCCGTTCTGGGCGCCCAGGAGGTGCTTGAGGAAGTACTCGTGGCCCTTGGCCGAGGTGCCGATGAGGTTGCCGCGCCAGACGATGAGATTGCGCGGCCAGTTGACCGGGTTGTCCGGGTCGGCGTAGGCCACGTCCAGCGCGCCGGACTTGAGCTGCTCGGCCACGTATTTGGCCGCCCCCGCCTCGTCGGTGGCGCCGGCCCGCTCGGCCTCCGCCACGAGTTCCAGCGGGTTGCGGTTGAAGTGCGGCGCGGAGGGCAGCCAGCCGAGCCGGGTGGAGACCACGTTGTAGTCGGCGAGCGAGTAGCCCTTGTTGCGGTTCTTGCCCGCGGGCGACAGCAGCGCGTCGGGCTTCACCGTCTCGTAGCGCCACTGGTCGGTGTGGAAATACCAGTAGGAAGTGGAGTTCTGGTGCCGCGGCGGGCGGTGCCAGTCGAGGCCGAAGGCGATGGGCGCCCAGCCGGCCTGGGGCCTGAGCTTCTCCTGGCCCACGTAGTGCGCCCAGCCGCCGCCCGACTGGCCGACGCAGCCGCACAGGTGCAGCAGGTTCATGATGGAGCGGTAGGACTGGTCGTGGTGGTACCAGTGGTTGATCGCCGCGCCCATGATGACCATGGACTTACCCTTGGTCTTGGCGGCGTTGTCGGCGAACTCGCGGCCGGTGCGCTCGATGTCGGCGCGCTTCACCCCGGTGACCTTCTCGGCCCAGGCCGGGGTGTAGGCCACGTCGGCGTCGTTGTAGTCGCTCGCCACGTTGTCGCCGCCCAGGCCCCGGTCGACGCCGTACTGCGCCACCAGGAGGTCGAACACGGAGGCGACCAGGGTCTCGGAGCCGTCGGCCAGCTTCACGCGGCGCGCCGGCACGTTGCGGAAGAGCAGCGCCGGCTCGCCGGGATTGAAGTGCGGGAAGCCGACGGAGACGACCTCGGTGCCGGCCTTGCCCTGGCAGGTGAGCTCAAGCGTCGTGTCGGCACCGGCTGACTTCTCCAGCAGGTTCCACTTGCCTTCCTCGCCCCAGCGGAAGCCGATGGAGCCGTTGGGCGCGACGAAGTTGCCGCTCTTCTCGTCCCAGGCGATGGTCTTCCACTCGGGATTGTTGGCCTCGTTCAGGTTGCCGGCGAAGTCGGAGGCGCGCAGGTTGCGGTCGCTGACGTAGCCGTTCTCGTGTTTCCTGAGCATCACCTGCATGGGCAGGTCGGTGTACTTGCGCGCGTATTCCTGGAAATAGGGCGTCTGGCGCTGGATGTAGAACTCCTTCAGCGCGACGTGGCCCATGGCCATGAAGGCGGCGGAGTCGGTGCCCTGCTTCACCGGCATCCACAGGTCGGCGAACTTCACGTATTCCGCGTAGTCCGGCGCCATGGAGACGATCTTGGTGCCCTTGTAGCGGGTCTCGATGGCGAAGTGGGCGTCCGGCGTGCGGGTCATCGGCAGGTTGGCGCCGGTGATGATGAGGTAGGTCGAGTTGTACCAGTCGGCCGCCTCGGGCACGTCGGTCTGCTCGCCCCAGGTCTGCGGGCTGGCCACCGGCAGGTCGCAGTACCAGTCGTAGAAGGAGCCGCAGGCGCCGCCGATGAGGGAGAGATAGCGGCTGCCGGCGGCGTAGGAGATCATGGACATGGCCGGGATCGGCGAGAAGCCGTAGATGCGGTCCGGGCCCCACTTGTCGATGGTATAGACGTTGGCGGCGGCGGCGATCTCCAGCACCTCGTCCCAGCTGGTGCGCACGAAGCCGCCCAGGCCGCGCACCTTGACGTATTTGTCGCGCTTGGACTGGTCCGCCTGGATGGCGGCCCAGGCCTCCACCGGGTCCTTGCCGCTCTTCCTCTCGGCCCGGTAGAGGTCGAGGAGCCGGCCGCGGATCATCGGATACTTGATGCGGTGCGGGCTGTAGAGGTACCAGGAGAACGAGGCCCCGCGCTGGCAGCCCCGCGGCTCGTGGTTGGGCATGTCGTCGCGGGTCCTCGGGTAGTCGGTCTGCTGCATCTCGAAGGAGACCAGGCCGTTCTTGACGAAGATCTTCCAGGAACAGCCGCCGGTGCAGTTGACGCCGTGGGTGGAGCGCACCACCTTGTCGTGGCGCCACCGGTTGCGGTAGGCGTCCTCCCACTTGCGGTCCTCGATGGTCATCACGCCGTGGCCGCCGGAGAACGGCTCGCGCGGGTGGGTGAAGTAGGTCAGTCGATCCAGGAAGTGACTCATGGTTTGCTCCTTGGTAGAGGCCGGGAAACGGGAAACGAGAAACGGGAAACGCCTGAAACAGCGGTGGTGTTGCGTTTCCCCTGAGGCCGTAGGCCGAGTCCCATCTCCCGTTTCCCCGAATCGATTATGGATTGCGAATCTCGGATCCCTTGCGCAGGTAGAACCACCAGTTCAGGACCAGGCATGCGGCGTAGAAGATGGCGAAGCCGTACATGGCGTTCTCGGGCGTGCCGGCCTTGATCTGGTTGCCGATCACCACCGGGGCGATGAACGCGCCGTAGGCGCCCACCGCCGAGGTCCAGCCGAGCACCGGGCCGGCCTGGGTGCGGTCGAAGATGACGCCGACGGTGCGGAAGGTCGAGCCGTTGCCGATGCCGGCGGCGGCGAACACCACCACGAAGGTCACCATGAACTGGGTGAAGTAGATCTCGGGGGTGGCGGACTGGTAGGCCTGCATCATGATGTAGCCGGCGTAGACCGAGGCCGCCACCATGACCGCCGAGATGATCTGGGTGACGATGGAGCCGCCCACCTTGTCGGAGATCCAGCCGCCGAAGGGGCGGATGGCGGCGCCGACGAAGGGGCCGATCCAGGCGTAGGTCAGCGCGGAGGGGGCGTTGGGGTTCTTGACGTGGGTCCAGGTCTGGGTGGCGGCGTCGAAGATGTGCTGGTCGCCGAAGATCACCGTGATCGACAGGGGCACCGCCGCGGAAAAACCGATGAACGAACCGAAGGTCACGATGTAGAGCGCGGTCATCGACCAGGTGTGCTTGTTGCCGAAGATGGCGAACTGCCTGGAGATGTTGGCCTTCATCTCGCCGATGGCCGCGAGCTTCATCACCGCAAGCGTGGCGACGATGATGAGCGGCAGCGCCAGCCACATGTTCAGCAGGCCCAGCCCCGTGGGCGCCGGCAGGTAGAGGTAGAGCCCGACGCCGGCGGTGAGCATGGCGAGCCCGTAGAGCCAGAGGATCTTGCCGAAGGCCTTGGCGGTGGAGCCGATGCCCGGCGACACCGGCAGCAGGTTGTTCATGCCGAAGAAGCCGAGGAAGGCGAGCGGGACGAGCGCGAGCAGCCAGACGAAGCCGGCATTCTGGATCCAGGTGGGGGTGCCGGCGGCGATCTTGCCGAGGATCCAGCCGGAGTCCTTGAGCAGCTCCATCGAGCCGCCGGCGAAGGCGCCGAAGATGCCGGCGGTCATCACCAGGGGGATGAGGATCTGCATGGTGGTCACCCCGAAGTTGCCCAGGCCGGCGTTGAGCCCCAGGGCGGTGCCCTGCAGGCGCTTGGGGTAGAAGGTGCTGATGTTCGACATGGAGCAGGCGAAGTTGCCGCCGCCGATGCCGGAGAGCAGGGCCAGGAGCTGGAACACCCACAGCGGCGTGTCCTTGTCCTGCAGGGCGAGGCCGGTGCCGAAGGCGGGGATCATCAGCAGCGCGGTGGTGAGGAACACGCTGTTTCGGCCGCCGGCGATGCGGATGAAGAAGGACGAGGGGATGCGCAGCGTCGCCCCGGAGAGCCCGGCGATGGCGGTGATGCTGAACATCTCCTCCTTGCTGAAGGGGAAGCCCAGGTTCAGCATCTGCACGGTGATGATGCCCCACATCATCCAGATGGCGAAGCCGAGCAGCAGGCTGGGGATGGAGATCCACAGGTTGCGGCTGGCGATCCTCTTGCCGGTGGATTCCCAGAACTTCTGGTCCTCCACGTCCCATTTTTCGATGTTGGTGCTCATTCCGGGGCTCCGTTGCGGGGTTGGTGGGTTGCGGGGTCGGGCTTCATTCCAGCGTATCGGCCTCGGCGGGCCGATTCTTCTTGGCGATCACGTCCAGCTTGCGCACCTCGGTGGCGTACATCCACACCAGCGACACCCAGACCACGCCGTACATGAGCATGAAGGCCGAGGAGCGGATGCCGGTGAGGTCTACCAGCGCGCCGAACATGATCGGCAGAAAAAAGCCGCCCAGGCCGCCGACCAGGCCGACGATGCCGGAGACGACGCCGATGTTGTGGGGGTACTCGTCGGAGATGTACTTGAACACGCTGGCCTTGCCGAAGGCGAAGGCCACGCCGACCACGAACAGCAGCACGGTGAACAGCCAGGGGTCGAGGTGGATGTGATAGGTCTGCGGCCCGGTCACGGTCTGCACGGTGAGCTCGGTCTGCGGGTAGGACATGATGAACAGGCACACCCAGGACACCCACAGCACCCACCAGGTCACCCGGTGCGCGCCCCACTTGTCCGACATCCAGCCGCCCACCGCGCGCAGGACCCCGCCCGGCAGGGAGAAGGCCAGCGCCAGCAGGGCCGCCACCTCCAGGCCGAAGCCGTACTCGGACACGTAGTACTTGGTCATCCACAGGGCCAGGGCCACGTAGCCGCCGAAGACGATGGAGTAGTACTGGCAGTACTTCCACACCGTGGGGTCCTTGAGCGCCTGCAGCTGGTCGCGCAGGGTGACGTGCTCGCCCACCCTGTGGGAGGGCTCGTCGTAGGTGAACAGCCAGAAGAGGATCGCGGTCACCAGCATGGCCACGGCGTAGACCTGGGGCACGGCCTGCCAGCCGTAGGCGACCAGGATGGCGGGGGCCACCAGCTTGGTCACCGCCGCGCCGGTGTTGCCGGCGCCGAAGATGCCCATGGCGAAGCCCTGGCGCGAGCGGGGGAACCAGCGGGCGCAGTAGGCGATGCCCACCGCGAAGGAGCCGCCGGCCACGCCGACGAAGAGCCCCGCGACCAGGAACTGCCAGAACGCCGTGGCATAGCTGATGAGCCAGATCGGCACCACGGTGGAGAGCATGAGCAGGAAGAAGACGATGCGGCCGCCGAAACGGTCGGTCCACATCCCGAGCGGCAGGCGGATGAGCGAGCCGGTGAGCACCGGGGTGGCGGCGAGCAGCCCGAACTGGGTCTCGTTGAGGTCGAGCTCCGTCTTGATGGGGATGCCGATGACGGCGAACATGATCCAGACGGCGAAGCACACCGTGAAGGCGAACGTGCTCATCACCAGTACGGAGATCTGCTTCTGTGTCTGCGTCGTCATCCTGTCGCCCCGGGATCTGGAAACCCTGAAGTCCTGTTTGGTGTGGGCAGTCTCGACCAGGAAGGGCGCGGTTTCCAGGGGGGGGCGGGAAGGCGGGCGAGGCCCGGTTACCCCCTAAGAGGTATGGTGGTAGCAGGCTAAGTGGCTGTTATATTTGGGCTTCGGGATTCGGCCCGGGCGGACGCGCCCGTCGCCGAGGCAAAGGGGGTATCCCCACAGACCCGACCCGGACCGGATGGTGGTACGGGGCGACACTTACCAAAGAGGTCCTGGCTTGGAACGTTTTACCTGGCGGCTCTTCGAGCAATCCCTGGTCACCCGCCTGGGCGAGGCCTTCGCCGCCATCGCCCTCATGGCGGTGCTGGGCATGTCGGTCTCGGGCATGGTGGCCCTGTCCACCCGGGGCAGTGGCGAGGCCATCAACCTGGCGGGCAGCCTGCGCATGCAGAGCTGGAAGATGGCGAGCATCTACCTCGCCCTGCCCGCCGGCGACCCGGCGCTGGGCCGCGAGGCGCTGCGCAGCGCCATCGTCGACTTCGACACCACCCTGATGTCCCGGCCCATCGCGCAGATGCTGCCCACCTCCGACGAGGCGGACCTGGTGGCGAGCTACAACCGGGTGCGCGCGGACTGGCGCAACCAGGTCAGGCCCCTGTTCGCCGCCGCGGCGGCGGCGGACGCCCCCCTGCCCAGTGCGGCGGAGGAGGCGGCCATGCAGGCCGAGGTCACCGCCTTCGTGGCCGACATCAACCTCTTCGTCAAGCAGATGGAGCGGGCCACGGAGTCCAGGATCCTGGTTCTGCAGATGGTGCTGGGCGTGGCCCTGGTGCTCACCGTGCTGGTGGTCGGGCTCACCGTCCACCTCCTCCACAACGGCCTGGTGAAGCCCCTGCACAACCTGCTCGGCTTCGCCTCCAGGGTGGGCCGGGGCGACCTCACGGTGCGCACGGAGCACACCGGCGAGGACGAGCTCGGCCGCCTGGGGCAGGCCTTCAACCTGATGGCGGAGGACCTCTCCAAGCTCTACCAGGACCTGGAGTCGCGGGTGGAGCAGAAGACGGCGGAACTCACCCGCAGCAACCGCTCGCTGGAGCTGCTCTACCACTCCATCGCCCGGCTGCACGGCGCAGCGCCCGGGCAGGCGGCCTACACGGCGGTGCTCAAGGACATCGAGACGGTGCTGGGGCTGGGCCACGGCATCGTCTGCCTGGGCGAGCCCGGCACGCGCACCGGCCGGGCGATCGCCTCCAGCATGGTGGCCGGCGACGCCAGCCCCTGCGACCTGGCGGACTGCGCCCTGTGCCACGGCACGCGCACGCCGCGGGTGAGCATCCTGGCCGACGGCCGCCAGCTGCTGACCCTGCCGCTGTCCGACATCGAGCACCAGTACGGGGTGATGGTCATCGACATCCCCGAGGGGGCCCACCCCGAGGCCTGGCAGGTGCAGCTGCTGGAGGCCCTCTCAAGGCACATCGGGGTGGCCATCGGCGCCGAGCAGCGGGTGGAGCAGGGCCGCCGGCTCGCCCTCTTGGAGGAGCGCGCCGTGATCGCCCGCGAGCTGCACGACTCGCTGGCCCAGTCGCTCGCCTACATGAAGATCCAGGTCAGCCGCCTGCAGGCCGTCCTGAAGGACCCGCAGCAGCAGGGCGAGGCGGGCCAGGTCCTGGCGGAGCTGCGCGGCGGGCTGTCGGGCGCCTACCGGCAGCTGCGGGAGCTCTTGTCCACCTTCCGCCTGAAGATGGAGCAGGGGGACCTGCGCGCCGTGCTGGCGCATACCGTGGAGGAGTTCGCCGCCCGCGGCGGCCTGCCCATCGGCCTCGATACCAGCCGGCTCGGCTGCGCCCTGACCCCCAACGAGGAGATCCACGTGCTGCACGTCATCCGCGAGGCCCTGTCCAACGTGCTCAACCACGCCCGGGCCCGCATGGCCAGCGTCAGCCTCGCCTGCCGGCCGGACGGCCGGCTGGAGGCGGTGGTGGAGGACGACGGCGCCGGCATCCACAAGGCAGCCGACGTCCACCACTACGGCATGACCATCATGGAGGAACGCGCCCGCACCCTCCAGGGCGACATCCGCTACGAGGAGCGCCCCGGTGGTGGCACCCGCGTGGTGCTCAGCTTCCGGCCCGCCAGCCAGCGGAGCACCGCCGGCGTCTTCAAGGTTGCCATCGAATGAGCCAGGAATCCCAGCGCCTGCTGATCATCGACGACCACCCGCTGTTCCGCAAAGGCGTGCTGCAGCTCATCATGCCGGCGCCCGAATTCAGCGTCGTGGGCGAGGCCTCCTGCGGGCGCGAAGGCTGCGCCCTGGCCGCGTCCCTCAAGCCGGACCTCATCCTGCTCGACCTCAACATGAAGGACATGAACGGCATCGAGGTGCTCAAGCGGATCAAGGCCTCGGGCTCGGACGCGCGCGTGGTCATGCTCACCGTCTCCGACGAGGCCGCCGACCTCGTCGCCGCGCTGCGCGCCGGCGCCGACGGCTACCTGCTCAAGGAGATGGAGCCGGAGGACCTGCTCGCCAAGCTCAAGGAGGCCGCCGCCGGCCACATGCCGCTCACCGAGCGGCTCGCCTACCTGCTCGCCCACGCCATGCGCGAGGACGCCCGGCCCAAGGACCTGGAGCAGGCGGGGCTCACCGATCAGGAGGGGCGCATCCTCGACCTCATCGCCGAGGGCAAGAGCAACAAGCTCATCGGCCGGGAGCTCGACATCGCCGAGGGCACGGTCAAGGTCCACGTCAAGCACCTGCTCAAGAAGCTCAACCTGCGCTCGCGGGTGGAGGCGGCCGTCTGGGCCGTGGAGCAGAAGCGCAGGGCGCACCCGGCTTGAGCGGCCGGCGTTGCGTGGCGCCTTCGAATGGAGAGCGGCGCCCGGCACCCTCCATCCCCCTTTGCCCCCGGGGCGGCAGGGAAGCGGGCGCCCCGTTCCGGGATCACGCCGCCCGGCCGGGCTACGACAAGACCTCTTTGACCGCAGTCATGGCCGTCCGCAAGAATCCGTATAGCATGGCAGCCGCCCGCCTCCCGCTTCGATAGAAAGAAAAACAGCATGACGACGACCTGGAAGACCTTCACCGCCGCCCCCCACCGGGTCATGTTCCTGCCCGGCGCGATCCAGGGCGTGCTGATCATGCTCTGGTGGCTGCTGGAGCTGGAGTCGTCCCAGTTCGGCCTCGCCCTGCCCGCCTCGGTCGTGCCGCCGGGCGCGGCCCATGCCTGGCTGGTGCTCTACGGCTTCTTCCCCTTCTTCGTCTTCGGCTTCGCCTTCACCGCCGTGCCCAACTGGCTCAACGGCCCGAGGATCACGCCGTTCGCCTATGTCGGCAGCTTCCTGCTGATGGGCGCGGGGGCGGCACTCTTCTACGCGGGCATCTACAGCCTCGAATTGGCGGTCACCGCCGTCGGCCTGCACGCGGCCGGCATGGCGCTCGCCCTCGCCGCCCTCGCCAACACCCTGCGCGGGGCCGCCGTGGAGGACCGCAGGCACGCCTGGGCGATCTGGGCCGCCGTGCTCGTCGGCCTGGCGGGCGACCTCGCCTTCCTCGCCTGGCTGCACACCGAGACGCCGCTGTTCCTCGCCTTGGCGGAGGTGCTGGCGGTCTGGGGCTTCCTCACGCCCGTCTTCCTCGCGGTCTGCCACCGCATGATCCCCTGGTTCACCAGCCGGGTGGTCGCGAACTACGTCGTCATCCGCCCCTACCCCCTGCTCTGGGCCATGCTCGCCGCCTGCGCGGGCCACGCGGCGCTGGAGGTGGCGGGGCTCGCGGCCCTGACCTGGCTCACCGACCTGCCGCTCGCCGGCATCGCCCTCTGGTTCAGCTCGCGCTGGGGCATCGCCCGGGGCTTGCAGGTGCGGCTGCTCGCCATGCTGCACATCGCCTTCCTCTGGGCCGCGCTGGCCTTCGCGCTGTCCGCCGCGGGCGCCCTGGGACTGGGGCTCGGCTGGGGCTGGACCGGCGGCTACGCGCCCCTGCACGCCCTGGGCGTCGGCTTCTTCGGCTCCATGCTGATCGGCATGGCCTCGCGGGTGAGCCTGGGTCACTCGGGCCAAGCCCTGGAGGCGGACCGCTACACCTGGGCACTCTTCTGGCTCGTCCAGGCCGCCGCCGCCGTGCGCCTCGCCCCGGACCTGCTGCCCGGCATCGCGCCCTACCGCCTGGCCTCGCTGGCCGCGCTGATCTGGCTGGCGAGCTTCGGCGGCTGGGCCTGGCGCTACGCCCCCTACTTCTGGCGCCCGCGCACCGACGGCAAGCCGGGCTGAGCCCGGGCGCCCCCTTGGCACAGAGACTCCAGGAGCCCAGACCATGTCCGCGAAGCACCCCATCATCGCGTTGACCGGATCGACCGGGGCCGGCCTGTCCACCATCCGCCACGCCTTCAAGGTGGTGTTCCAGCGGCTCGGCATCGTGCCCGCCATCGTCCACGGCGACGCCTTCCGGCGCTACACCGAGCGCCAGTTCGCCGCCCTGCTCGGGGAGGCGCGCGCGAGCCGCCGGCACATCTCCTGGTTCGGGCCGGAGTGCAACCATTTCCACGCGCTGGAGGCCTTCTTCCAAAGCTATGCGGAGACGGGCAGCGGCGTGCTGCGCGAGTATGCCCACAGCGCGGAGCGGGCCCGCAAGCTCGGCGTGCCCGTGGGCGAGTTCACGCCCTGGCGGCCCCTCGCGCCGGGCAGCGACCTGCTCTTCTACGAGGGCCAGCACGGGGGGCTGAAGGCCACGACCTGGACCCGGCGCAAGCGGCGCAGCGGCGACTTCCCGCCCGGGGTCGACCGCCGCAGGGGCGGCCCGGGCATCGACGTGGCGCGCCACGTGGACCTGCTCATCGGCATCGCGCCCGCCATGAACCTGGAGTGGATCCAGAAGATCCATCGCGACCACACCAAGGGCCTGTGCGCGCCGCAGGAGTCGGTCGAGACCATCCTGCGCCGCCTGGACGACTACACCCACTACATCGTGCCGCAGTTCGGGCTGACCGACATCAACATCCAGCGCATGCCCCTGGTGGACACCTCCAACCCCTTCGTCGCCCGCGACGTGCCCAATCCCGACGAGTCCATCTGCGTCCTCCACTTCCGCGACCGCAAGCGCTACGACTTCCCCGACCTCATGCGCCGCATCCCCGAGGCGCGCATGAGCCGGCACACCACCATGGTCGTGCCCGGCGGCAGGCTCAAGGAGGCCCTGGAGGTGATCTGCGGGCCGATCCTGGAGGAGATGATGGAGAGGCGGCGGGCCGCGCTGGCGGCGGCGTGATCTGAGGTGGCAGCCCCTTCCCCCTCGACGGGGGAGGGAGACTGCCACAGCCACCCGGCTCAGTGGCTGGTGCCGGCGGAGAGCCGGGTCTTGTTCCAGACGTTGTACTTGCCCACCGGGCGCTTCATGGGCAGGCGCTTGACCTCCTTGAGCGTGGCGGCGTCGTAGACGATGAGCGCGCCGTCGTGCTCCCAGAGCGAGACCAGGGCGTATTTGCCGTAGCGGTCGAACTCGACGTGGGTGGAGGTCTTGCCCGGCTCGGGCTTGAGGGTGGCCACGATCTCCAGGGTGCGCTTGTCGATGACCTGCATGACGTCCTTGTTGGGGCCGCTGAAGACGTCGGCCCAGGCGTAGGGGGTGTTCTCGTGGCTGCGCAGGAAGAAGCCGGGGCCCTGGGTCTTGATCTGCTTCACGGTCTTCCACGTCTTCATGTCGATCACCGAGATCAGCCCCTCCTTGAGGTTGGGGCTGGCCATGACCGGACGGCCCTCGTGTTCCCAGGTGATGCCCGAGCCCAGGTGGGGCATGCCCGGCAGGTCCAGGTCGCTGATCTTGCGCCCGGCGCCCAGGTGCACCACCTGGCCCTTGGGGCTGGTGCGCGAGGCGCCGAGGATCAGGGTGTAGTCCTGGTCGAAGTAGAAGTCGTCGAGGTAGTCCGCGAGCTCGATGGCGCGCACCGGCAGGGGCCCCTTCTCGGGGATGCCCTCCTTGAGCTGATAGTCGTGCACCAAGCCCTTGTAGACGGGACGCCCGTCGTAGGGGATCTCCCAGACCTCGGGGATGTCCTTGAGCGCAGCGATGAAGCTGTTCCTCGGGCGCGCGTCGTAGACGGCGGACACGCGGGACTCCTTGCCGTTCTTGCCCACCACGGGGATGACCTTGACCAGAGACAGGTCGCGGGTGTCCAGGGCGACCAGGGTGTGCGGCAGGTAGTTGGCCACCATGACGTAGCGCATGTCGGAGGAGACGGCGAGGTTGCGGGTGTTGATGCCGGCGCGCACCTCGGCCACCACCCTGAGGTTCCAGAGGTCGTACTTGGTCACCCAGCCGTCGCGCGTGGACCAGAACACGAAGCGGCCGTCCTGGGTGAACTTCGGCCCGCCGTGCAGGGCGTAGCGGGTCTGGAAGCGGGTGATGGGCTCCATGACGTCGCCGTCGAGCACGGTGATGTGGTTGTCGCCGTGTTCGACCACCAGGGTGACGTTGGTGGGGTCGGCCTTGAACACGGGCCTGGCGGGCAGGTCGAGGGCGTCCTTGTGGACGACGCGGCTCGCCTCGATCTCGGCCGCGCCCCACTTCGGCTCGACCGCGGGCAGGGTGTAGATCCACTCGGCCAGGGACTGCATCTCGGCCTCCGACAGCGCGCCCCGGAAGGTGGGCATCTGGGTGGCGGGCAGGCCGTCGGCGATGGCCTTGAAGGCGTCGGGCTGCTTCAGCCTCGAAAGGCTCTCGGGCAGCAGCACCGAGCCCGTGCCGCCGAGCCGCCCTGCGCCGTGGCAGCCCTGGCACCAGGTCTCGTAGAGCTTTTCGGGGTTGGGGGACGCCTGGGCCGACAGGGCGCAAAGCAACAAGAAGGCTCCCCCTGCGGCCTGGATGCAGCGAAGCTTAATCCGGGAAATGCATCCCGGATTCCACTGCGTTCCATCCAGGCTACCGATTCCTTGCATCGTCATGTTGCAGACTCCAAACATTCGGGCTGCGCCAGCCCGATCTCCTCGTCGGTCAGATAACAGCCGGGGTCCTCGGCCCAGAAGTCCTCCGTGGTCTGCCAGGCGCGCACCCGGGTGTTGCCGTTGCAGATGGCCAGGTGCGCGCAGGCGGCGCAGCGGCCCTTGACCGGCCGGGGCGAGCGCTTGAGCCCGGCCATGAGCGGGTCGGAGACGTCCATCCAGATCTCGGAGAAGGGCCGCTCGCGCACGTTGCCCAGGCAGTAGTTCCACCACATGGTGTCCGGGTGCACGTTGCCCAGGTTGTCGATGTTGGCGACGTTCACGCCCGAGGCGTTGCCGCCCCACTGGATGAGCTTCTCGCGGATGTGCCCGGCGCGCTCGGGGAAGTTGGCCTCGACCCAGGCGAGCAGGTAGGCGCCGTCGGCGTCGTTGTTGCCGGTGACGAATTCCTTGGGGTTGCCCGCCACTACGAAACGCCAGCAGCGATCCAGGACCAGGTCCATGGCCTGGCGCGTGGTGCGGTAGTGGGCGTCGTGCTTGCGGTTGCGGTTGCCGCGGCCGGCGTAGTTGAGGTGCGAGAGGTAGAACTTGGCTATGCGTTCCTCCTCCATCAGGTCGAGCAGGCCCGGCAGATCGTGGGCGTTGTCCTGGGTGAGGGTGAAGCGCAGCCCGACCTTGGCGCCGGCGTCGCGGGCGAGGCGGATGCCGTTGAGCGCCGCCTCGAAGCCGCCGACCTTGCGGCGGAACTTGTCGTGGGTGTCCTTCAGGCCGTCCAGGCTCACGCCCACGTAGTCGAAGCCCACGGCGGCGATCTTGCCGACATTGCCCTCGTCGATGAGGGTGCCGTTGCTGGAAAGCCCCACGTAGAAGCCCATGTCTTTCGCGCGGTGCGCGATGTCGAAGATGTCCGGCCGCAGCAGCGGCTCGCCGCCCGAGAGGATGAGCACCGGCACGCCGAAGCGCCTGAGGTCGTCCATGGTGTGGAAGACCTCCTGGGTGGAGAGCTCGCCCGGGAAGTCCTTGTCGGCGGAGATGGAATAGCAGTGCAGGCAGGTGAGGTTGCAGCGGCGGATGAGGTTCCAGATCACCACCGGCCCCGGCGGGTTGTGCTTGGGCCCGATCGGCTTGGGATCGAGGACCTCCTGCATGAATTGGGTGACGCGGAACATGGGATCCTCCTAGGGGGCTGGGCGGCACATGCGCTGAGCCATGCCGTGCGGGTTCTGTACGGACGTGCGGCCAGATTGCCTCGTCACCTTGTTCCTCGCAATGACCGCAGTCAAGGGCGCCTCAGTCCGCGAGGCGCAGGCCGGTCTTCTTGAGGATGCGCGAGCTGTAGAGCACGTCGCGGGCGCGGCAGGCCCCGCCCAGGAGCGCGGCGATCTCCTGCACCCGGGCCTCCACCTCCTCGCGGCTGTGGGCGTGCACCATGGCGAAGAGGTTGTAGGGCCAGAGCGGCAGCGCGCGAGGCCTGCGGTAGCTGTGGCTCACCCAGGGCAGCCGCCCCACCCGCTCGCCCAGTGCGTCCACCTCCTCGTCGGCCACGTCCCACACGGTCATGCCGTTGGCCCTGTAGCCCAGGGCATAGTGGTTGGGCACCACGCCGATGCGGCGGATGGCGCCGGCCTGCTGCATGCGCGCGAGCCGGGCCATGACCTCCTCGGGCGGCAGCCCCAGGGCTTCGGCGACGGCGTGGTAGGGCCGCGGCACGAGCGGCAGCCCGGCCTGGGTGGCACGGACGAGCCGCCGGTCCGTTTCGTCGAGGAGGAAGGCGGGTTCGGGGGCGTTCATGGTTCCCGGATCAGCACTCCACCATGTCGGCCTTGGTGCTTTCCACGAAACCCACCACTTGGGAGCGCTCCGGCTCGGGCACCTTGAAGTGATCCAGGGTGGCGTTCAGGTGGCCCATGAAGACGTCCCAGTCGGAGGCGCTGATGCGCATGCCCTTGTGGGAGAGCTTCATGTCGCGGCCGGTGTAGTACACGTTGCCGCCGGCGGCGTTGCAGAGGAAATTCACCAGGAGCTGGTATTCGCGCTGGATGCCGTCGTCGCCGCGGTGCTCCCAGAACCGGCCCAGCTGGGCATCGGCCCGCAGCCGCGGCAGCAGGTCGGCGCAGACGGCGGCGACGGCGTCATAACCGCCCAGTCTCTCGTAAAGGCTTTTTTCGGACATGGTGCACTCCTCATCTCAGTACAAGAACATTGCCCCGCAGGCGACCCGGATGGACACCCAAACCGCTGCCTGCGTACACACCCCGCCCCAACGGGGCAGGCCTTGATGACATATCCCAGAGGCATCTGTGTAAATCTGCGTTCATCCGTGGATATCTTGTTTTCTAGATCAAACAGCCAGTTTCAGCTCCACGAAGAACTCGCGCTCCTTGGGGAAACGATAGACCGTCAGGCCGGTCCTTTCCTCGATGCGGCGGAAGGCGGCCTCGACGCCGTCGGGCGTGTCGGAGGCGCCGACGAACCACATGTTGAGGGCATGCTCGCGCCGGTAATTGTGGGCGATCTCGGGCTCGGCGTTGACGAGCTCCGCCACGGCCTCGAAGCGCGCCTCGGGCACCGCCATGGCGGCGAGCACGTTGACGCCGCCCATGCGGTCGGCGTTGTACAGGGGGCCGAAGCGGGTGAGCACGCCCTCCTCCAGCAGGCGTTCGATGCGTGCGATGAGTTCCGCCTCGCCGATCCCCAGCGGCCCGGCGGCCGCCAGGAAGGGCCGCTCGCAGACGGGGAAGCCGCCCTGCAGGGCATTGAGGATGCGCCGGTCGGTCGCGTCCATCAGGGTTGGCCTGGAAAAGCGTTCATCCACAGATGAACGCAGATTTACACAGATGATTCAAAACCTGGATCGATTGATTGCCAGCCCTGACGGTGAGCCAAAGATGCCCGGCAACAACATGATTACGCAGGGTTTTATCTGTGTGCATCTGTGTCATCTGTGGATTTCGGATTCAGGCCGCCCGTGCCAGGCTGGCGTAGCGGGCGCCGCACTGCTTGAAGCGGCGGCAGGAGAAGAGCGGCTGGTGGCGCACCGACTCCAGGCCCAGGGCCTGGCGGATGCGGGCCAGTTCCTGCAGGACCGAATCCCGGTCGCGGCCGTGGACCATGGAGAAGAGGTTGAACGGCCAGCCGGGCAGCCGCCGGGGACGGCGGTAGCAGAGGGTGACGCAGGCCTCCTGGCCGAGCCGGCGCCCCACCTCGGCGACCTCGGCGTCGGGCACGTCCCAGACCACCATGGCGTTGGCGCGGTAGCCCAGTTCCTGGTGGCGCACCACCACGCCGAAGCGGCGGATGATGCCCAGGTCCTGCATGCGCCCGATGCGGCCGAGGGCTTCCGTCTCCGTCAGGCCGCAGGCCGCGCCCAGCTCGGCGTAGGGCCGGGGCACCAGGGCGAGCCCCGGCTCCAGGGCGGCCGCGAGGCCATAATCGGGCGGCTCCAGGGCCGCCCGCAGGGCATCGATGTCCCCGGCCTTGCCGGCAGCGCAGAGGTGCGGCCCCGCCTCGCCCCTCGCCCCCGGCCCCTCGCCCCGCGCCAGGTCGAAACCCAGGTCGATGTGGAAGTCCTCGAGCATGGGCAGGTCCAGGGGCTTGAGCCCCGTGCGGCGATGGATCTCCGCGAGCACCTCCGCCACCCGCTCGCGGCTCGCCGCGGTCACCACGAACCACAGGTTGTAGGCGTGCTCGCGCTCGTAGTTGTGGTTGACTTCGGAAAAGTCGCAGATGACCCGGGCCACCGCCTCCAGGCGCTCCGCCGGTGCGGCCACCGCGGCGAGGGTGCTCCAGCCCAGGACGTGGGGGCGGAAGACGGCGCCGACGCGGGAGACGTGGCCGCGGGTCTTGAGCTCGGCGAGGCGCTCGACCACCTGCCGCTCCGTGGCGCCCAGCGCCCGCGCCAGCTCGGCATAGGGCTGCTCCACCAGGGGAAAGCCGCGCTGCCAGTCGTTGAGGAGCCGGAATTCGAGGTCGGTCAGCGCGCTCATAGGCCGAACCGGTGCGCGCGCCAGGTGAAGAAGATGCCGCTGGGGTTCTCGGCCGGCATCTCGGTGAGCTTGGTGAAGTTGCGGGTCTCGTAGACGTCCACCCGGTTGGCGTCGCGCACGGAGACCCAGACGTGCTCGCCGCGCGGGGTGAATTCCATGTGCAGCACGGCGCGGCCCGGTTTCATGGTGTGGACGATCTTGCGCGTGGGCACGTCGATGACCTGCACGGTGTCGTAGTGCGGGAAGGCGAAGTTCACCCAGAGCTGGCGCCCGTCGGGCCGAGCCATGACGAAGACCGGCTGGCCCGCCACCGGGATCACGCCCACCTTCTCCCAGGTCTCCATGTTGACGATGACGACCTCGTGCCGCCCCACGCCGGGGATGAAGGCGAGGTTGCCGGAGACCGCCCAGGTCTCCAGGTGCGGCATCTTGTAGACGGGCAGCTTCTCCTGGCCGCGGCCGTAGTCCGGCAGCGCCCGCTTGACGCCCTTCTCCAGGTTCCAGAGGTCGAGCACGGCCACCCCGTCCTCGCCGAAGAGGCCGGCGATGTACCAGCGGCCGTCGGGGCTCACGAGCGCGTCATAGGGCTCGCGGCCGATGTTCTTGAACTTGGTGATCTTGGGGCGCTTCGGGTTCTCCGAGAGGTCGGCGACCCAGATCTCGCCCGCCTCGAAGAGGCTGAAGGCGAAGACGTTGCCCACGGCGTCCTCCAGGCCCACCACCTTGGAGGCGGCCTGGAGCTCGTCCGACCAGGCCGGGATGTCGACCACCAGCTCCAGGGTCTCGGCGTCGAAGATCTTCACCCCGCCCGGGGTGTAATTGGCGGCGGCGATGAAGCGGCCGTCCTGGGAGATGGCGCCGCCGATGGAGTTGCCGGACTGGATGACGCGCTTGACGATCTTGCCGGTGAGCAGGTCCACCTTGGTCAGGCCGCCGTCGCGGCCGAAGACGTAGGCGTAGCGCGCATCGCGCGAAAAGACGGCGGAGGCGTGGGAGAGGTCGCCCAGGCCTTCGATGCGCGAGAGGACGGATTTTTTGCTGGTGTCCACGAGCTGCAGCGAGCCCCGGGCCCGCTCGACCACGATGCCGAGGTCGCCGGTGCCGCGCAGGCCATCGGCCTGAACGCTGAGTGCGGCCACAGCCAGACAGGCGCCCGCCAACCAATTCATCGCCTTCATTCCGGGAATCCTTTCTGCAGATTTCGAACGATCCACTCCGCCTCCTTTTCGGTCAGATGGGGTTGCCAGCCGGGCATGGCGGTGCCCGGACGGCCGTGCAGGATGGTGGCGACCAGGCCATCGAAGTCCTTGTCCTTCAGGGCCTCGCGGGTGAGCGGCGTACCCAGGCCGCCGGTGAGCCTGAGGCCGTGGCAGAAGCCGCATTCCTGGCGCACGAAGTGCGTGAGCTCCTGCTGTCTGGACGCAGGCACGGCGCCGTCGCCTGCGCTGACGATACCGGCACATGTCGCCAGCGCCAGAATTGCTGCCGTTCTCGCGGCTGTGTTCATCGTGGGTCGCCCGTCCTGGAAGGTTTGCGCATCGCCCAAGGCACTCGGTTTGCCGGGGACGATGGGAAAACCCCCCTGCCGCCCGGGGTCGCGGCCCCGGCCGGCAAGGAGGAAACGTGCTCAGTAGATGTCGTGCACGGTGTTATAGAGGTTGAACTTGCCGGTGGGGGTGATCAGGCGCTTGTCCTTGATCACGGCCTTCAGCTTGTGGGTCTTGTCATCCATGACCACGATGGCCGATTCGCCGTCCTTCGGACCCCAGACCGAGAACCAGACCTCGTCGCCGGCCTTGTTGTACTCCGGATGCGTGACACGGCCTTTGGTGATGCCCGCCAGCTTGGCGATGTTGATCACCTTGGCCGGCTTGTCCAGGTTCTTCAGATCGAAGACCGAGACGGACTGCTGGGCTTCCTCGTCGGGCGACAGCGCGGCATCCACCCACAGCGTGTTCGACTTGGGATGGGTCTTGATGAACAGGCTGCCATTGCCGTGGTTCTTGAGGCTGCGCACCACCTTCCAGGCATGCTTCTTGTTCTTCACCGGGTCGGTGCCGATCACCGCGATGGACTCGTCGCCCAGGTGGCCGGTGGCCCACACCGGACCGTACTTCACGTCGGTCCAGTTGGCGCCGCGGCCTGGGTGCGGCTTGTTGCCGACCTTGACGTTGGCGGCGAGCTTGCCTTCCTTGGTGTCCACCACGGAGATGGTGTCGCGCATGTTGGCCGCCACCAGGAAGTAGCGTTTGGACGCATCCCAGCCACCGTCATGCAGGAAGCGCTCGGCCTCGATCTCGGTGGTCTTCAGGTTCTTGATGTCGGAGTAGTTCACCAGCAGGATCTTGCCGGTCTCCTTCACGTTGACCACGAACTCGGGCTTGATGTGCGAGGACACGATGGA
>DYFL01000052.1 GCA_020725195.1 Hydrogenophilus sp. | reverse complement strand
CACAGATGGACCAAAGACCTGTCGATCTGCTTACTCTGGATCTGAGCCGGAGGGTGCGGTGACAAGCCGAGTGCACAGGGCGTATCTGTGTTCATCCGTGTCATCTGCGGACCCCTGGATAAAAGAAAGTAGCCCGGATGAAGCGAAGCGCAATCCGGGGAGGGCATGGTCGAGCCCTCATCCCGGATTACGGCCTATCGGCCTGCATCCGGGCTACGAGGCTGCGGACCCCTGGATTAAAGCTTCAGTGCCGGGTGCTCGGCCGAGGGGCGGTCGAGGTGGTAGCCCTGGGCCATGTCCACGCCCAGGTCGCGCAGCATCTCGAAGGTCGGGCCGTCCTCGACGAACTCGGCGATGGTGAGCTTGTTCAGGCCGCGGGCCACGTCCACCATGGCCCGGACGAAGGCCTGGTTGTCCGGGTGGTTGGGCAGGTCCTGGATGAACAGGCCGTCGATCTTGAGGATCTGCGCGTCCAGGTGCTTGAGGTAGGCGAAGGTGGAAAAGCCGCTGCCGAAGTCGTCCATGCAGATCCGGCAGCCCATGCGGGTGAGCGTCTCGATGAAGCGCTGGGCGTCCTGGATGTCGGACACCGCCGCGGTCTCGGTGAGCTCGATGATCAGCCGTGCCGGGTCGATCCCCTGCTCATGCAGCAGTTCCCGGATGTATTGCGGCAGGGCGGGGTCGTCGAAGCTGCGGCCCGAGACGTTGACGGCGATGGCCGGGATCCCGGGGTGCCGGGCCAGCAGCTCGACGCTGCGCCCGAGCACCCAGCGGTCGATTTCCAGGATCTGGCTGCCCTTCTCGGCGATGGGGACGAAGTGGCCGGGCATGATCAGCTGCGCGGGATCGGCCGGGTCGCGCATGCGCACCAGGGCCTCCAGGTGGCCGAGGCCGCGGTCCGCGGTCCGGTAGATGCCCTGGAAGTGCAGCTCCAGCAGGCCGCGCTCCAGGGCCTGGGCGATGCGCCGGTTCCAGCCCAGGCGCTCGAGCATGGCCCCCGAGGCGTCGCGGGTCGGGTCGTACACGGCCCAGGTGTTCTTGCCCAGGTTCTTGGCCTGGTACATGGCCGCGTCGGCATGGGCGACCAGGTCTTCCGTGTTGTCGCCGTGGTCGGGGTAGAGTGCGACGCCCACGCTGGCGGTCAGCCTGAGGTTGCTGCCGCGGAAGCGGAAGGGCACCGCGGAGATGGACTTGACGACCCGGCTGGGCAGGGTGTCGATCGCCTCGTCGGAGGCGAGGGTGCTGAGGATGGCGAACTCGTCGCCGCCCAGGCGGGCGAACATCTCGCCGGCGCGCACGATGTTGGCGATCTCGCCCGCGGTGCGGATGAGCACCGTGTCGCCGGCCCGGTGGCCGAAGGTGTCGTTGATGTACTTGAACTCGTCCAGGTCGAAGTAGAGCAGGGCGAAGCGGTTGCCGGTGCGCTGCGCGCCCTGGATCATCTGGTCGAGCTGCTGCTGGAAGCGGTGCCGGTTGAACAGGCCCGTGAGCGGGTCGCGTTCGGCCATGTACAAGAGCTGCTGGGCGGTCTGCCGCTCGTGCGTGATGTCCTCGTAGATCCACAGCCGGCCGAGGAGGCGCCCCTCGGGGTCGGTGACGGGGTAGGAGAGCTGGGTGAGGATGCGCCCGTCGTACAGGTCCAGTTCGTGGCGCTCGCTGATCTCATGGGTTTCGAGCACCTGCAGGACGTACTTGGAGGCGTGGGCGGGGCGGGCGAAGCGGTGGGTGGAGTGCTCGAGCACCTCCCGGGTGGGGCGCCCGACGAGACTGACCGAGTCCCCGATGGCCCACATGTGCTTGAAGGCCGGGTTGACGAATTCCACCCGCGAGTCCCTGTCCTCGAACAGGATGCCGATGCTCATGGCCGTGAGCAGCGCCGACATCCGGCCCTGCTCGCGCTGTGCGATCAGGCGCAGGTCGCGCTGCTGCTGCTCGGACAGGCGCAGCTGCGCCACCAGGGCCTCGCGGGCGGCATCGGCCGACTTGCGCTCGGTGATGTCCTGCACCGTGCCCACGCCGCCCATGAGGTGGCCGTGCTCGTCGAATTCCAGCTCGGCCCGCTCGCGCAGCCATTGGATCTTGCCGTCGACCAGGATGCGGTGCTCGACGTCGTAGGCCGCACCTTGCAGGGCCGTCTTCCAGGCCCGGTCGACGGCCTCCCGGTCGTCGGGATGGACGCGGGCCAGGAAGGCCTCGTAGTCGAGCGGCTCGCCGCTCCTCACGCCGAAGAGCCGACAGGTCTCCTCGGACCATTCGAGCTGGTTGCGGCCGAGGTCGAGATGCCAGCTGCCGGTACGGGCGACGGCCTGGGCCCGCTTGAGGCTGTCCTCGCTTAGCCTCAGGGCCGCCTCGATGCGCTTGCGTTCCGCGATCCCCTGGCCGAAGCCGCAGACGAATTCCTGCCCGCCGATGCGCAGGTAGACCGCCTTGATCTCCTTGGGGACCTGCCGTCCGTCCTTGGCGATGTGCACCGTCTCGAAGGGGGGCAGGTCGCCCGCCTTGAGCGCCTCGAAGTGCTGACGGTAGGCCGGCCCGAAGCGCGGGTCGATGCCGGGGATGCCGATGTCGAGCAGCTCCTCGGGCGTGTAGCCCACGCTCGCCGCAGCGGCCCGGTTGACATAGACGAGCCTGGCCTCGGGGGTGACGAGATAGACCTCCTGGCCGGCGTACTCCACCATGGAGCGGAAGCGCAGCAGCAGTTCCTGCGCCCTGCGGTAGCCTTCGTTCTCCTCCCCCAGCGCGAGCGCCCGCCTTTGTGCGCGGTGGAGCAGGACGGCCAGCGCCAGCACAAGCGCGCCATAGACGATGTGTGCCCAAGGGGGCAGGGCGGGGAACACGGCGTCCAAAGTCGACCTCGCTGCCTTGCTGATGCACTTGGGGGGCAGTGTAACCCAGGGTGGGGCCGCGTCCACGATATGGGGTGCCTCTGAGCACTGATCCGGCAACTTGAAACCACCGCGTGTGGGAAGCCGCTTCTCCCACGATATGGCCTGTTTTCGTGTCTGTTCAGTGCAAGCCGCCCCCTCGTGCTCAGGCCAGCGGCAGCAGGTGCTCGGCGAGCCGCGCCCAGTAGCTCGCGCCCAGGGGCAGGATGGCGTCGTTGAAGTCGTAGTGCGGGTTGTGCAGCATGCAGCCGCCCTCGCCCAGGCCGTTGCCGATCCAGACATAGCAGCCCGGCCGCTCCTTGAGCATGTAGGCGAAGTCCTCGGCGCCCATGGAGGGGCGCAGGTCGCTGCGCACGTTTTCCTCGCCGGCCAGGGCGGCGGCGACGGTGCGGCAGATCTCGGCCTCGGCCGGGGTGTTGACCGTGGGCGGGTAGCCCCGGTGGTAGTCGAGCGCGACCTGCACGCCGTGGCCCGCGCCGATGCCGGCGCACAGGCGCTCCATGGCCGTCTCCACCGCGTCCTGCACCTCGGCGCGGAAGGCGCGCACCGTGCCGCCGATCCGGGCCTCGTGGGGGATGACGTTGTAGGCGTCGCCGGCGTGGAAGCGGGTCACCGACACCACCGCCGCATCCAGGGGGTCCAGGTTGCGGCTGGCTATGGTCTGCAGGGACTGCACCAGGGCGGCGCCCGCGACCAGAGGGTCGAATCCCTGGTGGGGCATGGCGGCGTGCGCCCCGTGGCCGCGCACGCTGATGTCGAACTGGTCCGCGCAGGCCATGACCGGGCCCGCGTGGACGGCGAACTGCCCGGCCGGCAGGCCCGGCCAGTTGTGCATGCCGAACACGGCCTCCACCGGGAAGCGCGCGAAGAGGCCCTCCTCGATCATCACCCGGGCGCCGCCCACGGTCTCCTCGGCGGGCTGGAAGAGGAACACCACGGTGCCGTCGAAGCGCCGCGTGGCGGCCAGGTATTCGGCCGCGCCGAGCAGCATGGCGGTGTGGCCGTCGTGGCCGCAGGCGTGCATCCTGCCCTCGTGGCGCGAGCGGTGCGGGATGGCGTTCTGCTCGACGATGGGCAGGGCGTCCATGTCGGCCCTGAGGGCGATGGCGCGCGTACCCGTCCCCGCGCGCAGCACCCCCACCACGCCGGTCCGGGCGAGGCCGCGGTGGACCTCGATGCCGGCCGCGGCGAGCACGCCGGCCACCAGATCGCCGGTGCGGCGCTCCTCGAAGGCGAGCTCGGGATGGGCGTGGATCTCGTGGCGCAGCGCGGCGAGGCGCGCCTGGTTTTCATGGATGCGGGCGATGACGGGCATGGGCGGGATGCGGGCTCAAAATGTCAGGATAGCGCTTTCGGCCGGCCGGCTCAGCCGCTCCAGGAGCCCCGTGCCGTAGCCCGAGGTCGAAGCGGCACAGGGAGGCATCGCCCTTGAGGTTGTGGAACAGGCGGAACAGCGCGGTCAGCGGCTCGGCCGCCGCGGGCGCGGCGCGTGGCTGAGCGACGTGGCGCTCGATCTGGGGGGCGTAGTCGCCGAGGGCGAGGACGTACTCCTCGAAGAGCTCCGCATCCAGATCCTGCAGTCTCGGCCAGGCAGGGATGGCGACCACGGCATGCTCCACGCTGAATGATCCTTGAACCCGCAGATGACGCCGATGAACGCAGAAAGTAGCCCGGATGAAGCGAAGCGCAATCCGGGGAGGGCATGGTCGAGCCCTCATCCCGGATTACGGCCTATCGGCCTGCATCCGGGCTACGAGGCTGCACTCTCCTGTGCCTGCAACACCGAATCAACTGCTTTTACCACCGCTTTTTGCTCAAAATTCCGTTCACCCATTGGGTGACCCTCCTCGTCAGCCGTTAACCCGCTTCAGCATTAAGTTTGCAGCAGTTTTTACAAATTCAACTGAGGAAAATAGGATGATGGGATGGATTCTAGCGGGCTCGGCGGCCGCGCGTGGCCGAGCCTCGCCCGCGCGACTCAGGCGCCGAGGCCGAAGTCCGCCGGGCGCGGGGGCGGCGCAGCGCTCATGCCGACGCCGTCGATCTGCACCCCGCAGCCGGGGCAGCGTCCCTCGCGGATGCGGTTGCGGCGCACATGGAAGCCGTAGCGCTCGATCAGGAGCTCCTTGCACTGCCAGCACCAGGTGTTCTCGCCGCCCTCGCCGGGGACGTTGCCCTCGTAGACGTACCTGAGCCCCGCGCGCAGGCCGATGTGCCGCGCCCGGCGCAGCGCGGCCCTCGTCGTGGGCGGGCGCTCGTGCATCCCGTAGGCGGGGTAGTAGCGGTTCACGTGCCAGGGGATGGCGGGGCTCAGCGAGGCGAGGAACTCGGCGATCGCGGTGAGCTCCGCGTCCGAGTCGTTGAGGCCGGGCACGACGAGCGTGGTGACCTCGAGCCACACGCCCAGCGCGTGGTAGAGCCGGATGGCGTCGAGGGTGGGCGCGAGCCGCGCGCGGCTCACGCGCCGGTAGCTCTCCTCCTTGAAGAACTTGAGGTCGATGTTGGCCGCGTCCAGCACCGTGGTGATTTCCCGCAGCGGCGCCTCGGAGATGAAGCCGTTGCTCACGAAGTTGTTCTTGAGCCCCTGCGCGCGGGCGAGCACCGCGGTGTCGTAGGCGAGCTCGTAGAAGACGGTGGGCTCGGTGAAGGTGTAGGACAGCGACAGGCAGCCCGTGTCCTGCGCCGCCGCCACCAGGCCCTCCGGCGTGACGTGCTCGCCGGGGATGTCGCGCTGCAGCTCGGTGAGTTGCGGGCAGATCGGCCCGGCGTGGCCGGGCGTCTCGACGTGGCGGGCCAGGTGCTCCTTGGGCCACTGCGAGATCTCCCAGTTCTGGCAGTAGGCGCAGCGCAGGTTGCAGCCGACGGTGGAGACGGAATAGGCGTAGGAGCCGGGGTGGAAGTGGAACAGCGGCTTCTTCTCGATGGGGTTCACCTCGCGGGCGATCACCCTGTCGTAGACCAGGGTATAGAGCGTGCCGCCCTGGTTGTAGCGCACCCCGCAGGCGCCGCGGGCGCCCTCGGGGATGCGGCAGTCGTGGGGGCAGAGGGTGCAGAGCACCTTGCCCTCGGGCAGGCGCTCGTAGAAACGGGCCTCATGCAGGCGGGTCATGGAGATGCTCCGGGGCGCATCGCTGGAAACAGTTTGATCTTGGCGGACGACCCGAATTCCCCAGCCCGGTGCCAGGACGCCTTGTCCGCTCCCTGCCCCGCTGGCGAGACGGGGCGTCGGGCGGGGCGCTCAGACCCGGAAGCGGCTGCTGACGCTCTGCAGCGAGGCGGCCAGCTGCTCCAGGTGCTCGGCGGCGCTGGCGCTCTGCTGCACGGCGGCGCTGTTCTCCTCGGTCATCTGGGCGATGCGCTCCACGTTCTGGGCGATCTCGGTGGTAGCCTGGCGCTGCTCCTTGAGGGCGTTGGAGATGTCGGTCACCACGTGGGCCGTGCGCCCCGACTCGGTCTTGATCAGGGTGATGGACTCGCCGGCCCGGGTCGCCAGGGCCACGCCCTCGTTCGCGCGGGCCACGCCGTTTTCCATGCTGGCCACGGCGCTGTGCGTGCCCTGCTGGATCTTGTCGATCATCGCCGCGATCTCCTGGGTGGAGGCGGAGGTGCGCTCGGCGAGCTTGCGCACCTCGTCGGCGACCACCGCGAAGCCCCGGCCCTGCTCGCCGGCGCGCGCCGCCTCGATGGCGGCGTTGAGCGCCAGGAGGTTGGTCTGGTCGGCGATCTCCTTGATCACGTCGACGATGGCGGAGATCTGGCCGGACTGCTGCTCCAGCTCGCCGATGATCCGGGCGGAGGCCGCCACCGTGTCGGCGATCTGGCCCATCTCCCGCACCGCGCTCTCGATCACCGCCGCGCCCTGCTGGGAGAGCTCGCCGGAATGGTCGGCGGCAGCGCGGGCCTCCTGGGCGTTGTCGGCCACGTGGCCGACGCTGACGGTCATCTCCTCGACCGAGGCGGCCATGGCGGCGGCGGCCTCGGACTGCTGGCGCGAGCCCGCGGCCACCTGGCTCGACGAGGCGGCGAGCTGGGCGGCCGTGCTGGCGACCTGGTCCGCGCCGTCGACGAGCTGCGCCACGGTCTCCTTGAGGCCCGCCTGCATCTGCCGCATCGCCGCCAGCATGCTCTCGTGGTCGCCGGGCCGGGTCGCCACCGCCGCGGTGAGGTCGCCTGCGGCGATGCGGCGGGCCACCTCCGCGGCATGGCCCGGCTCGCCGCCGAGCTGGCGGGTGAGCGAGCGGATGGTGAGGAAGGCGAGGGCGCCCGCCGCCGCGATCAGCGCCGCGGAGAGGATGACGAGCTCCCAGAAGGTGGTCTCATAATTCGCGTCCGCCTCGGCCGCCGCCGCGTCGATGAGCTGCACCTGGTAGTCGCCGAGGTTGTTCAGGGCCGCGAAGTAGGCCTGCTGGGCCGGGCGGATCGTCGTCTCCAGCATGGCCGCCGCCTCCAGGCGCCGGCCGGCCTGGATCTCGGAGAGGGCCTGGTCGATCGCCGCGTTGTTGGCGGCCCGCTTCTCCTTCACGGCGGCCATCAGCTCCCGGCCCTCGTCGGTCGTGATCAGGCCCTCCAGCTTCTCCAGGGACTCGCCCACGGCCTTGCGCGTGTCCGCGATGCGCTCCGTCTCCTTGGCGTGCGTCGCCGGATTCTCCAGGATCAGCATGTTGCGGATGGCACGGGCGATGACGTTGGCGTTGTCGGTGGCGGTCTTCACCAGCAGGATCTTGGGCACCCGGTCGTGAGCGAGCAGGTCCATGTCCTGCTTGAGCCCGGAGAGCTGGTAGAGCGAGATGGCCGAGACGGCCACCAGGCCCAGGCAAAGCGTGCCGAACAGGGACGCCAGGCGCGCGGCGACGGTCATGTTCTTGAACATGGATACCCTTTCTTGAACTGAGGATTTGAACGGCCGTGGCCGGGGACCCGCCGGCGGGTGGGCCACGTATCGCCCTTATCGGCAGCCCAGCGGGAAAATGAACCCCGGGGCTATGAAAAGGGTATCCAGAATCCGCGGTTGATTGGCTTGAGATGCGGTGCCACTATTGATACCATTTGCTGCATGGCGGCTTCCAAGAAGATCCTCGAGCAGATGCGCCGCGAACCGGCAAACGTCCGGTTCGCCGATCTCGGTAAAGTCTGCGAGGAATACTTTGGCAAGCCGCGCCAGATGGGCACCAGTCACGCGATCTTCAAGACGCCTTGGGTCGGCGATCCCCGGATCAATATCCAGGACGACAAAGGCAAGGCCAAGCCATACCAGGTTCGGCAGGTGCTCCTGGCCATCGAGAAATTGGAGGACATGCGCCATGAGCGTTGACCATTACACTTATCGCGTCACTTGGTCGCCGGAAGACGGTGAGCATGTCGGGCTGTGCGCCGAGTTCCCATCCCTGTCTTGGCTGGCCCGGACGCCCGAAGCGGCCTTGAAGGGAATTCGCCAAGTCGTGGCGGATGCAGTGGCTGACATGCAGGCTGCCGGAGAAGAGATCCCCGCCCCCATCGCCGAGAAGCACTACAGCGGCGAGTTCCGCGTTCGGATTCCGCCGGAACTTCATCGTTCCCTGGCCATGCAAGCGGCCGAACAAGGTATCAGCCTGAACCGCCTCGCCAGCGCCAAGCTGGCCGCCTGATCGCTACGGATCAATCACAAAAATCTGGCTCTTTTGAAAAACGAGTGGGTAACGCAGACAAGGCCGCCTGCCCTGGTATTCCCTCCCCTTCAAGGGGAGCACCCTGAAGGGCATGAAGGCTAGGGTGGGGATGGGTTACGCAGGGCATCCGCCACCCCACCCCCATCCTATCCTTCCCCCTGAGGGGGAAGGGACCGGGGTACGCCACTGCCATGTACTGAAATTACCCACTCGAATTTCGAAAGAGGCAAAAATCTGGACACCCTAAAATAAATAAGGCCTGCCGGGGTATCCGCGGCGCCCGGGCCTTCCGCTCGGGACTGCGCTGGCAGGGGGGTTTGGAGTGTGTGTCCGGATGCGAGGCCCAATGTCCACCATCATCGCCGCCGCCCTGACCGCGGCGGGCGCCTACGCGGCGCTGCTGCTCGCGCTCTACTTCGGCCAGCCGCATCTGCTCTATCTGCCCGACCTGCCCACGCGCCAGCTCGTGGCCACTCCGCAGGCGATCGGCCTTGCCTACGAGACGGTGTGGCTGACCACGGCGGACGGGGTGCGGCTGCACGGCTGGTACGTGCCGGCCGAGCGGCCGCGCGGCACCCTGCTTTTCTTTCATGGCAACGCGGGCAACATCTCCCACCGTCTGGACAGCCTGCGCATCTTCCACGAGCTGGGGCTGGCGGTGCTGATCATCGACTACCGCGGCTACGGCCAGAGCGAGGGCAGGCCCAGCGAGGCGGGCACCCACGAAGACGCGCTGGCCGCCTGGCGTCATCTCGTCGAGGTGCGCCGTGCCGACCCCGCGCGCATCGTGGTCTTCGGCCGCTCGCTCGGGGCGGCGCTGGGGGCCTGGCTCGCGGCGCGCGAGCAGGCGGGGGCGTTGATCCTCGAGTCGGCCTTCACCTCGGTGCCGGAGCTCGCCGGGGATCTGTACTGGTGGCTCCCGGCCCGGCGGCTCGCCCGCTTCGAATACGCCACGCGGGACTACCTTCTCGATGTGCGCTGCCCGGTGCTGGTGGTGCACAGCCCGGAGGACGAGATCATCCCCTACCGCCACGGCCGCGCCCTCTACGAGGCGGCGCGCCCGCCCAAGGAATTCCTGCGGCTGCGGGGCGACCACAACAGGGGCTTCCTGCTGAGCGGGCAGGACTACATTGGCGGCCTCGACGCCTTCTTCTCGCGGCATCTGCCGCCCGGCTGAGTCCCTCAGCCTTCGTGCAGGGCGCTGTGCTCGGGCTCGTCGATGCGGAAGCAGGCCTCCTCGTGGGGGTTGTTCGGATCGCGCAGGCTCTCGGCCAGGCACAGGTATTCGTGGCCCTGCTTGTCGCGCACCGCGACATAGGGGCTGTGCTCCAGGCCCTGGAAGTCGCTGCTGTCGGCGAAGATGAAGTCGTAGTCGTCGTTCACGCTGACGTTGAGGTCGCCGCCGTAGGCCTTGCCGTAATCGCGCCAGCGGCTGCGGGTGTCTGCCCCCTCGATGACGGGCGACATCTGGCGCCTGGCGGCGTCGTGCCAGGCCACCACCGCGGGTTCCTTCTCGAAGAAGGCGGCGACTGAACGGGCGAGGACATTGGCCTTCCTGAAGTCCATGTCGATGCCTTGTACGCGCAGATAGATCTCTTTCATGACGGGTTTCCTCTCCAGTGTCTTCGGGCCAGGCCCGGTGGGGCCTGTTCAATACCCGACCAAAACAGTCGGATATTAAATAGATAGACCCAGCGCAGGACTTTGTCAAAGACCGGGGGCGGACCCTACTGCGGCTTACTCCCGCCTGCCGCGGAGCAGGACCTCCAAGAAGTCGCCGGGCATGGGGAAGACGATGGTGTTGCTCTTGTCCCCGGCGATGGAGGTCAGCGTCTGCAGGTACCTGAGCTGCATGGCCTGGGGCTGCTGGGCGAGCATCTGGGCCGCCTGCAGGAGCTTCTCCGAGGCCTGCAGCTCGCCCTCGGCGTGGATCACCTTGGCGCGCCGCTCGCGCTCGGCCTCGGCCTGCTTGGCGATGGCCCGCACCATGGATTCGTCGATGTCCACGTGCTTGATCTCGACGTTGGAGACCTTGATGCCCCAGGCGTCGGTCTGGCTGTCGAGCACCTGCTGGATGTCGAGGTTGAGCCGCTCGCGCTCGGCCAGCATCTCGTCCAGCTCGTGCTTGCCCAGCACCGCCCTGAGCGTGGTCTGGGCGAGCTGGCTGGTGGCGGACATGAAGTCCTCCACCTGGAGGATGGCGCGGGACGGATCCACCACCCGGAAATAGATCACGGCGTTGACCTTCACCGAGACGTTGTCGCGGGAGATGACGTCCTGGCTGGGCACGTCGAGCACGATGGTGCGCAGGTCCACGCGCACGATCTGCTGGATGCCGGGAATGACGATGATGAGGCCCGGTCCCTTCACCTTCCAGAAGCGGCCGAGCATGAAGATCACGCCGCGCTCGTACTCCCGCAGGATGCGGAAGGATGCGGCGATGAGCAGGATGACGAGGAAGAGGGCGCCGAGGCCGCCGAATCCAGGCATGTCAGTCTCCTTGTGTCGTTGTGAAAGGTTCTACATCGAGGACGAGCCCGCTGACCCCCGTGACCCGGACCCGGGTGCCGCGGGCGAGCGGCGTGGGGCTCTTCACCCGCCAGGTCTCGCTGTGGATGCGCGCCCAGCCTTCGTGCTCGAAGTCCTCCAGCACCTCGCCCGCGGCGCCCAGCATCTCCTCCTGGCCGGTGCTCACCGGTCGCCGCCGGGCGCGGATGGCCATGCTGACGACGAAGAACATGAACAGGGCGGTGACCACGGCGAAGGGGATGATCATGCTCCAGGGGATGCCGTAGCCGGGCAGGTCGGTGTCGATGAGCATGACCGAGCCGATGACGAAGGCAATGAGGCCGCCCAGGCCCAGGATGCCGAAGCTCGGCGCGAAGGCCTCCGCCACCATGAAGGCGATGCCCAGGATGATGAGCGCCAGGCCCACGTAGTTGATGGGCATGAGCTGCAGGGCGAACAGCGCCAGCAGCAGGCAGATGGCGCCGATCACGCCGGGAATGCCGAAGCCGGGGTTGGCGAACTCGTAGATGATGCCGTAGATGCCCACCAGCATCAGGATGTAGGCGATGCTCGGGTCGCCGATGACACCCAGGAGCCGGCTGCGCCAGTCCGGTTCCATGCGGGTGGGCACCGCACCCTTGGTGTCGAGGGCGACCTCGCCGACGACGGTCTTCACCGTGCGCCCGTGGATCTTGGCCAGCAGGTCCTCGACGCTGTCGGCGACGACGTCGATGACGTTGATCTCGAGGGCCTCGGTCGCGGAGAGGCTGACCGCCTCGCGCACCGCCCGCTCCGCCCACTCCGCGTTGCGGCCCCTGAGCTCGGCCAGGCTGCGGATGTAGGCGGCGGCATCGTGCACCTGCTTGCGGGTCATGGCGTCCCCCGGCGGGGCGGGCCTCTCCGCCTCGGCCTTGTCCTTGTCCTCGGCGTCTGCCGGGGGTTTGCGCGGCTCCTGCGCCGGCGGGCCGCCGATGGCCACCGGCGTGGCCGCGCCGAGGTTGGTGCCCGGCGCCATGGCGGCGATGTGGCTGGCGTAGAGGATGTAGGTGCCGGCGCTGGCCGCGCGCGCCCCGCTCGGGTGGACGAAGCTGGCGACCGGCACCGGCGAGGCGAGGATGGCCTTGATGATGGCGCGCATGGAGGTGTCGAGCCCGCCCGGGGTGTCCATCTCGATCACCACCAGCCGCGCCTTCTCCTCGGCGGCCTTCTGCAGCCCCCGCACCACGTAGTCGGCGCTGGCCGGGCCGATCACCCCCTCCACGGTGAGCACGTGCACCGGCTGGGCCTGCGCCGGGAGGGCCAGGGCCAGGAGCAGGAGGGTGAGGGTCGCGCGCAGCCAGGTCATGATGCCCTCAGTGTAGAGCCTAATTCGGCCGGTTCCATGTCACGAACGTGCGGCATCGGCGCCGCCCGACCCCTTGCCTCGCCCGGCGGGCTGCGCCCCTTTGCGATGGAGGCGCCTTTTTTGGGATGATGACGGCCCGATACCCCTGCGCCACGGCACCCCCTTGCCCATGCGAAACGCATCCGCCGCCGGACCCGCCCGACCCGGGCGACGCGAGCACTGGTCCTCGCGCCTCGCCTTCGTGCTCGCGGCCACGGGCTCGGCGGTGGGCCTGGGCAACATCTGGAAGTTCCCCTACATCACCGGGACGAACGGCGGCGGCTGGTTCGTGCTCATCTACCTCGTCGCCGTCCTCGCCGTGGCCCTGCCCATCATGGTGGCCGAGATCCTGCTGGGCCGCGCCGCCCAGCGCTCGCCGGTGGGGGCCTTCCGCGCCTATTCGCGCCCGGGCAGCCCCTGGCTGGGCGTGGGCTGGCTGGGGGTGGCGGCCGGCTTCGTCATCCTCTCCTACTACAGCGTGGTGGCGGGCTGGACGCTGCACTACGCCTGGCTCTCGCTGCGGGGCTTCGGCGGCCTGGAGGCCGGGCAGATCCGGGAGACGTTCGCAGAGCTGTACGCCGATCCGGCCCTCAACCTCTTCTGGCACGCGGTGTTCATGGCCCTGACCATCGGCATCGTCGCCGCCGGGGTGCACCGCGGGGTGGAGCGGGCCACGCGCATCCTCATGCCCGTGCTCCTGGGCATGCTCCTGGTGCTGCTGGTGCGCGCGGCCGGCGGCGAGGGCTTCGGCCGCGCCCTGGACTTCGTCTTCGGCCTGCGCGCCGGGCAGCTCACGCCCGCCGGGGTGCTGGAGGCCCTGGGCCACAGCTTCTTCACCCTCAGCCTGGGCATGGGCGCCATGCTCACCTACGGCAGCTACCTGCGCGCCCGCGACGACCTCGTCGCCACCTCCGTGGCCGTGGCTGGCCTGGACACGGCCGTCTCGCTCATGGCCTGCCTGGTGATCTTCCCCATCATCTTCAGCGCCGGCCTGGCGCCCGGCGTGGGGCCGGGGCTGGTGTTCGTGAGCCTGCCCATCGCCTTCGGCCAGATGCCCGGCGGGGCGTTCTGGGCCGCGCTGTTCTTCCTGCTGCTGGCGGTGGCCGCGCTCACCAGCACCATCTCGCTGCTGGAGGTGGTGGTCAGCCACCTCATGGACGAATACCGCATGCGCCGCCGCCGGGCGGCCCTGGGCGCGGGGCTGGCGACCCTGCTGCTGGGCGTGCCCTCGGCGATGAGCGGCGGCAGCGCCCTGTTCGGCGCCGGTTTCCAGCGCCTGACCGAGCCCTTGTTCGGGGCGGGGCAGGGCAAGAACTGGTTCGACCTCCTCGACTACCTCGCGAGCAACTGGATGCTGCCCCTGGGCGGCCTGGGCATCGCCCTGTTCGTGGCCTGGCGCGTGGGCGGCGAGGCCCGCGAGCAGGCCTTCAAGGCCGGCAGCCGCTTCGCGCGCCTCTACTGGGCCTGGGTGGCGCTGCTGCGCTATGTGGTGCCGGCGGGCGTGGGGGCGGTCTTCCTGCACGCCATCGGCGTGCTCTGAGAGCCGCTCAGGCTGCGGCGAGCAATCTTCTGACCTCGTCCGGGCGGCGGGCCTCGCACACCGCCCGGGCGAGGCGGGCGGCCTCCCGCGTGTCGGTCTGCCGCACCGTCTGCGCGAGCCAGGGGATCATCACCGGGTCCACCGAGTAGGCCCGGTAGCCCAGGCCGATGAGCGCCGGCAGCACGCCGGGCAGCTGCGCGAGCAGGCCGCAGACCTGGATGCCGGCCGCGGCGGGGCCGGCGCTGCGGGCCACCCCGTCGAGAAAGCGGTAGAGCGCCGGGGCGTAGGGCTCCAGGTAGCCGCGCAGCTCGGGCAGGTCGCGGTCCGCGGCGAACAGGCATTGCATCAGGTCGTTGCAGCCCAGGGCGGCGAAGTCCGCCACCGCCAGGAACTCGCGCACCGACAGCGCCGCGGCGGGGGTCTCCAGCATGGCGCCGACGGGCACGCCCTCCGGCAGGTGCCGCCGCAGCTCGGCGCAGAGGGCCTCCAGCTCGGGCAGAGACCCCACGTAGGGCAGCAGGACGCCCAGGGCGTGGCGGCCGGCCAGCTCGCGCAGGGCGTCGAGTTCGTCCAGGTACACCCCGCGCACCGGCTCGACGCCGAAGAGGCGCGCCCCCTGCAGGCCGAGCACGCCCGCGAGGCCCGGGATGCTGCCCAGCCAGGGCGGGCGCTTGTCGCCGGCGATGTCCAGGAGGCGGAAGGTGACAGGCAGGGGCCGGGCGGCCCCGCACAGCTCATCGAACGCACGGGTCAAAAAGGCGGCATCGGGGCGTGCGCCGTCCTCGGGAAAGAGGTACTCGGAGCGCACCAGCCCGATGGCCGCCGCCCCCCGGGCGAGGGCGGCGGCCGCGCCGGCGGCCGAGCCGACGCTGGCGCGCAGCTCGACGGCCATGCCGTCGCGCGTGGCCAGCGGCCGGCCCGCCGGCGGTGGCGGCGGCTCGGCGGCGCCGCCGGCATGCTCCGGCGCGGGGCTCGCCAGCAGGCCGCTGCGGCCGTCCAGGAGGAGCTCCATGCCCTCCACCAGGCCTGCGAGCTGCCGCGCCTCGGCCAGCACCGCGGGGACGCCCAGGCCGAGCAGGCGCAGGGTGGGATGCGAGAAGGGGGCGCCGTCCACGACGACGATGCCGGCCGGCCGCCCGCCCAGTCGCCCGATCCCGCCCGGGCGCAGCAGGAGGATGTGGCCCGGGCCGGCGCTGGCGGCGTCATGGTGCAGCCTGCCTTGCGCCCGGCCCGGGACGAAGGGCATGGCGTGTAGGGAAAACATCGGCCCCCTCCGGCAGGCTCGTCGGCGTTCCTACAAGGGTAGTCCGGGGCGCGCCCGGCCGCTCGGCGTGCTTGTCGCGCCGCAGGGGAAGCGCTCAAGGCGCAAGCCGTCGAGTTCCGTCGGCGCGGGCGGCGGGGATGCTCGGGGGCGCCCCCGGGAGGCGCCCTGCGGCAGGGGCCAGGGGCTCGGGGCGGTGGATGGCGTAGCCCTGGGCATAGTCGATACCCATGCCCCGGAGCAGGGCCAGGGTCTCCTCGTCCTCCACCCACTCCGCGACGGTCCTCAGGCCCATGACGTGACCGATGTCGTTGATGGCATGGACCATGGCCCGGTCGGTGGCATCGTGGCGCATGTTCTTGACGAAGCGGCCGTCGATCTTCAGGTAATCGACCTTGAGCTGGCGCAGGTAACCGAAGGAGGCCATGCCGCTGCCGAAGTCGTCGAGCGCGAAGCGGCAGCCGATGCCGCGCAGGGTGTTGATGAACCGGCTGGCGGCGCGCAGGTTGGCCACGGCGGCGGTCTCCGTGATCTCGAAACAGATGCGCTCGGGCGCGAGGCCCGTCGCATCGAGCTGATCCAGGATGAAGCCGAGCATCTTCGGGTCGCCCAGGGATTGGCCGGACAGGTTGATGGCGTAGAGGGTGTTTTCGGGAAGGGCGCCGAGCCGGGCGAGTCGCTCCAGGACGGAGCGGATCACCCAGCGGTCCAGGGTCGGCATGAGCCCGTAGCGTTCGGCGGCGGGGATGAAGGACATGGGCGGCACCTGCCTGCCGGATTCGTCGATCAGGCGGACCAGCAACTCTGCATGGGCGGGGGCGCGGTCGCCCTCTTGCAGCGGGACGATCCGCTGGGCATGGAGCTGAAGGCGGTCTTCCCTGATGGCCTGGGAGAGCCGCTGGGACCATTGCATCTCGCCGGCGCGGCGGGAGAGTTCCTGGTCGTCGGGTTGGTAGATGTGGACCCGGTTGCGGCCCAGCTCCTTGGCCACGTAACAGGCGGCATCCACGGTGCTGAGCAGGCTGTTCACGCTCTCCGAAGCCGCCTTGATCGGGGCGACGCCGATGCTCACGCCGACATCGAAGGGCTTGTTGTCCCAACTGAAGCGGAAGCCCGACACCACGTCGCGCAACGTCTCGGCCACCTGGCCGGCCTTCTCCAGGGTGCAGCCTTCCAGCAGCAGGCCGAACTCGTCACCCCCCAGGCGCGCCAGGGTGTCGCTGCTGCGGATGCGCTCCTCGAGGAGGGCGGCCAGCTGCCGCAGCAGGGCATCGCCGGCCATGTGGCCGCAGGTGTCGTTGACCACCTTGAACTGGTCCAGGTCCAGGTAGCAAAGGGCGTGCTCCCGCTTGCGCGAGCGGGCGTCCTGGAGCAACTGTCCGAGCTTGCGTTCGAATTCCGTCCGGTTGATCAGGCCCGTCAGGGTGTCATGGCTCGCGGCCCAGGAGAGTTGCTGCGAAAGCTCCCGGGCGCGGCTGACATCGTGCAAGACCAGGACGGCGCCGATGGTCCGGCTTCCGGGATCGCGGATCGGGCTGGCCGCGAGTTCGATGCTGTAGACGCGTCCGTCTTGGGAGGTCAGGCGAGCGGATTCATGCCATTCCCCCGGCGAGGCCCCGAGCCCCAAGGGGTCGAAGGTGGCGAACAGGGGCTCGCCGCTGGCCTCGGCGGTGATCTGGAGCACGCTCTGCAGGGGCGCGGCCAGGGCCTTGGGACCGTACCAGCCCGTCAGGTGCTCCGCCACGGGGTTCATGAAGGTGATCCGGCCCTGCGCGTCGGTAGTGATCACGGCATCGCCGATGGAATGCAGCGTGACCTGGGCGAGCTCTTTTTCGCCGTGCAGATCGGCCTCGATGCGCGCCGAGCGGCGGATGACATAGGTGGCCACGACGCCCCCGACGATCAGGAATGAAGCGCCGATGACCAGGATGAAGCCCAGGGCGGACCGGTAGGCGTCTTCGGCCTCTTGTTCGGCCTGCCGGGTTTGCTGCTGCTGGTGCGCCACCACCTCGTTGAGCTGGTCATAGAGGCGCTTCTGGATCGGGACGGCCTCCCGCAGGAGCAGGCTGTGCGCCAAATCGAGCCGCTCCTCGGTGACGAGCTCGACGATGCGGTTCTGGACCGCCTGGCTCTGCCTGGCCAGCTTCAGCGAGCGGGCGAGCAGTTCCCGTTCGCGCGGGGTCAGCTCGCCGGCATGGAGTCCCTCTCGGGCGGTGACGAAGCGGCTGGCCTGTTCGTCGAATTGCTGGATGAGCTCGTCCCGCACAAACGGGTCC
The DNA here is from genome assembly GCA_020725195.1 of Hydrogenophilus sp. GTDB lineage: Bacteria > Pseudomonadota > Gammaproteobacteria > Burkholderiales > Thiobacillaceae > DYFL01. The sequence continues at coordinate 3,849 of DYFL01000052.1, read as the reverse complement.
CGGGTGGTGAGCAGGCGATGCAGGAGGATGTAGCGTTCCCGGCCGACATGGCGCATCTCCCACACCAAGCCCATCTTCTGGTTGTGCAGGGAGACGATGGCCTTGAGGTTCTTGTTGATGGCGTTGAGACGGCTGGTCGCCGTCGCCATGAGGGCCACCATGAGCCCAAGCAACAGAGCGAAGCCGGCGGAGGTCAGGTATTTCGACGAGCGCAAGGGGTTTTCCACATTCGGCCCCGTGAGTGGCGACTGGTATGTCCGGACTAGCGTCGTGCGGGCGCGATTATCGCCCGAATTCGATTTGAAGACGGCGATTTTTTTCGCCATCGGGCTGCGGGCGGGCAAACGGGGAACCGGATCGGCCCCTCGCAGCTCTCAGGGCAGGCTGTCGTTTAAACTAGGACACCGTTCCTGCGCCCGCCGCCTTGGTTAGCATGCGGCCGGCCCCAGCCGCCCCCTTCCGAAACCGCCATAGACAGGATCATGAAGCTGGATTTCTCCCGAACCCGCCGCAAGGCATGTCTCTCGCTGGCGGGCCTGCTGCTCGCCGCCTGCGCCCCGCTGCCGCCCGTCGAGCCGCAGCGGCCGCAGCCGCGCCCCCTGCGCATCGGGCTCGCCCTGGGCGGCGGCGCGGCGCGCGGCTTCGCCCACATCGGCGTGATCAAGGTCCTGGAAAGCCACGGCATCCAGCCCGACGTCATCACCGGCACCAGCGCGGGCAGCGTCATCGGGGCCCTCTATGCCTACGGCTTCAGCGGCCAGCAGCTCAACGATCTGGCGCTGAAGATGAACCAGGCCGAGATCTCGGACTGGGCGCTGCCCTTCCTCGGCGAGTACGGCGGCGTGATCAAGGGCGAGGCCCTGCAGAACTACGTCAACCGCATGCTGCGCAACACGCCCATCGAGCAGTTGCCCCGGCCGCTGGGCATCGTTGCCACGGAGCTGCAGACGGGCAGTCCCGTCGTCTTCCGGCGCGGCAACACGGGCATGGCGGTGCGCGCCTCCAGCAGCGTGCCGGGCGTGTTCCAGCCGGTGCGCATCGCGGGCAAGGACTATGTCGACGGCGGCCTGGTGGCCCCGGTGCCCGTGCGCTTCGCCCGGGAGATGGGAGCGGACTTCGTCATCGCCGTGGACATCTCCACGCGCCCGGCCGAGCAGAAGGTCTCCGGCAGCGTCGGCGTGCTGCTGCAGACCACGGCCATCATGGGGCAGTCGATCAAGGAGCAGGAGCTCGCCGGCGCCGACGTGGTCATCGCACCGGCGATGCCGGAGGTGAGGTCCACCGACTTCACCGCGCGGCACGGCGCGATCCTGGCCGGCGAGCGCGCCGCGTCGGCCGCGCTCGCCACGCTCAAGGCCGAGCTCGCCCGGGCGCGGGAGCCGGTCGCCCTGCGCTGACGCCCGGCCGGACGGGACGAAAAAAAACCGGGGCGCTCGCCCCGGTCTCTTGAGCAACCCGTGAGGGTTGAGCTTAGGCCGCCTGGATGTTGGAGGCCTGCTTGCCCTTCGGGCCCTGGGTGATCTCGAAGCTCACGCGCTGGCCGTCTTTCAGGGTCTTGAAGCCGCTCATGTTGATGGCGGAGAAATGGGCGAACACGTCCTCACCGCCGCCGTCGGGGGTGATGAAGCCGAAGCCTTTGGATTCGTTGAACCATTTCACAGTACCAGTTGCCATTTACTACAGTCCTTTAGAACGTAAAAAAACACCGGGGTCTCCCCCTCCAGCAATGTTCAACATCAAGGCTGCGACTCGGATCCCGATACTGCATGACGCCTGAAATCAAACATCTGCCTGCCTTATACGCCGCCCGATTTGCCCGGTCAATAAAAAGTTTCGCGAGGGCTTGAGGGTGGATGAACGCGAAGCGTTGCCGCGTCCGCCTCTGTGGGCCCGCGGCCCATCCCTCGCTGCGCTCGGGAGCGCCACTTCGCGGCGTCCTGCGCCCTTTCGCTTCGGTTCTTCGAGCCCGACGGCCTCCCAGCTTGTTCTGCCTGGCATGCTGGCTTAGGCTCTGCATGGGTCGGGCACCATGGGTCGGAAAAGCGATGAAGATTCTGCTGGTGGAAGACGATGTCATGATCGGGGAGGGCGTGCGCACCGGCCTGCGCATGGAGGGCTGCACGGTGGATTGGGTGCGCGACGCTCGCCTGGCCGAGGCGGCCCTGGGCAACGGCGGCTACAGCCTGATGCTCCTGGACCTGGGGCTGCCGCGCAAGGACGGCCTGGCCCTGCTCAAGGAGCTGCGCGACCGCGGCGAGGCCATCCCGGTGCTCATCCTCACGGCCCGCGATGCACTGGCCGACCGCGTGGCGGGCCTCAATGCCGGGGCCGACGACGACTTGGTCAAACCCTTCCATTTCGAGGAACTGATGGCCAGGGTGCAGGCGCTCCTGCGCAGGCAAGGCGGCCGGGCGCAGCCGGCGATCCGCATCGGTCCGCTCAGCCTCGACCCCGTCGGCCAGCGGGTGAGTCTTCGCGGCCAGGGCGTGGCCCTGTCGCCCCTGTCCTGCATCGGGTCCGAGCTGGAGGGGCGCGCGCCGACGTCTCTGCAGCCTGTGCCGGAGGCCGGCTTGCCGGTGGAGCTGGCCCCCATGGCGGAGCGCAAGCGCATCGGCCTGGGGCTGTCCATCGTGCGGCGGGTCGCAGAGCGGCACCAGGCCGAGATCGAGCGGGGCGAAGGCGGGGCCGGCCGGGGGCTGCGCGTCGCCGTGCGCCTCAGGGCCGCCCTTTCCGCCGGCCAGCGATAGGAGTCCGCCGCATGCCCCGATCCCGCAAGAAGCGCTCCGTCAAGGCCGGACTGCCGCCCGGCACCCTGGTCCACATCGGCGAGGCCCGGGCGCTGCAGGTCGGCGTGCATGCGATCCGCTACGACGCCGAACGCAGCGGGGAACAGGCGGTCGAGCGCATCGAGGCGCTGGCGCCGCCCCCCGCGGGGGTCCTGTGGCTGGACGTGACCGGCCTGCACGATGCGGCCCTCCTGGAGCGGCTCGGCCAGGCCTTCGGCCTGCACCCCCTGCTCATGGAGGACGTGCTCAACACCGAGCAGCGGCCGAAGCTGGAGGATTACGGTGACTGCCTCTTCATCGTGCTCAAGCGCCTCCATCCCGGGTCGAATGAGGCCGGCGTCGCCTCCGAGCAGGTGAGCCTGGTGCTCGGCCGCGGCTTCGTCATCTCCTTCCGGGAGAGCGAAAGCCCGCTCTTCGATCCCGTGCGCCAGCGCCTGCTCGGCGCCCGCGGCCGGCTGCGGGCCCAGGGGGCGGACTATCTCGCCCACGCCCTGATCGACACCGTGGTGGACGGCTACTTCGAGGTCCTGGAGCGTTTCGGGGAGGAGATCGAGCGCCTGGAGGATTGCCTCCTGGAATGCCCGACGCCTCAGGCCGTGCAATCCCTGCACCGCATGAAGCGGGAGCTGATCTTCCTGCGCAAGTCGGTCTGGCCCCTGAGGGAGGTGATCGGAGGCCTGGAGCGCAGCGATTCGGCGCTGCTCGGCCCGGGCGTCGGGCTCTACCTGCGCGATGTCTACGACCACGGCATCCACGTCATCGACACGCTGGAGTCCTATCGCGACATGCTCTCGGGCATGCTGGACGTCTACCTCTCCAGCCTGAGCCACCGCATGAACGAGATCATGAAGCTGCTCACCATCATCGCCACCATCTTCATCCCGCTGACCTTCATCGCCGGGGTCTACGGCATGAACTTCAGGTACATGCCGGAGCTGGACTGGCGCTGGGGTTACTTCGCCTCGCTGGGGGGGATGCTGGCCGTCGCCCTGGGGCTGGTGGCCTATTTCAGGCGCAGGCGCTGGTTCTGAGGCCCTCCCGGACGGGAGGGGAAGCTTGAACC
>DYFL01000051.1 GCA_020725195.1 Hydrogenophilus sp. | reverse complement strand
ACGACCTCCAGGCCGTCGCCGTCGGGCAGCCGCATGTCCGTCAGGCACAGGTCGTATTGGCGCGCGGCCAGCTTCGACCTCGCCTCCGCCACGCTCTGGGCGCGCTCGACGCCCAGCCCCATCCGCGCCAGGGTCAGCTCCAGCAGGTCCAGGAGATCGGGCTCGTCGTCGACGATCAGCACAGCGGGCACGGGCATGCGATGGCCTTCAGCAGGGCGGCGCCTGGCAGCTCAGGCGAAACAGGGCGCCTTCGGGGCGGCCGACGTAGTGCAGCCGGGCATCGTTGGCCTCGGCCAGCTCGCGCGAGATGTACAGCCCGAGCCCGGTGCCCTTGCGGTCGGAGGTGTAGAAGGGTTCGAAAAGATGCAGCTGCATTTCGTCGCTCACCGGCGGGCCGTCGTTGAAGACGTCGATGTCCACCCCGGCCCCGGAGGGTGCGGCCACGAGCCGGATGCTGCCCGGCCGCTTCCGGCAATAATGCCAGGCATTGCGGCAGAGATTCCAGAGGATCTGCTGCAGGTGCATGCGGTCGAAGCAGGCCTCGAGCCCGGCCGCCACCGACATCACGAGGATGCCCGGGGGGACCTGCTGGTTGCGTTCGAATTCGCCGCGGAACTCCTCCAGCACCGCCTCGAGGGCGAGCGCCTCCCGGTCGACGCGATCCCGCCGGTTCAGGCTCAGGACGTCGTCGACCAGGCGATTGAGCCGTTGCGCATTGTCCTCGATGATGCGGCAGAGCCGGGCCTGGACCTCGGCCCCGCCCCCCTCCTTGAGCAGCTCCGCCGCATGGTTGATCGCCGAGAGCGGGTTGCGGATCTCGTGGGCCAGGTTGGCCGTGAGCCGGCCCAGGGCGGCGAGCTTCATCTTCTGGGCCTCGGCCTCCAGTTCGGTCATGTCCTCGAGCACGACGATGGCGCCGGCCTGGCGGTCCGCCTCCAGCTCCATGAAGCGGGCCCGCAGGCGCGGCCCCTCGCGGTTCACCTGGAAGGGGTGGGTCGGCGCCTTGCCCTGGCCGAGCCAGGCCTCCCACAGCGCGGCGAGCCGGGGGGAGCAGCGCTCCAGGCTGCACTGGCCCTGGAAGCGCCCCTGCAGCAGGGCCTCCGCCTGCGAGTTCGCCAGGATGACGCGGCCGGCCGCGTCCACCACCAGGACCCCGAAGGGCAGCTCGTGGATCACCCTGGCATTGACGCGGCCCAGCTGTTCGGCCAGCCGGGTCTTCTCGTCGGCCAGGAGACTGGCGGCCTCCACCCCCTTGGCCAGGGCGCGGGAGAGCAGCCCGACGCTGAAGAAGCCGATGGACAGCGCGCCCGCCCGCACGAAGCCGTCCGCCCCGCCGCCGCCCCAGAGGGCCCGGGCGGCGTGCTCGGCCATGAGGACCAGGCTGGCGAGCGCGGCGACGAGGAGCACGTCGCGCAGCCTCGGGAGCATGCCCGCCGCTGCCAGGGGCACCATCAGCAACAGCCCGAAGCCGCTCTCGTTGCCGCCGGCCAGGGCCATGAGGGCGCTGAGGCCGGCGATGTCGATGCCCTCGTGGGCATAGAGCTGCACGGCGAAGGGCCAGCGCCCGGCGGCCGGGCTCGCCAGGACGAGGGCGGCGAGGCCGTACAGCCCGGCGATGGCCAGGAAGGCCTGGGCGTTCTGCTCGACGACGAGGGGGGCGTGGGGGAAGGCCCAGACGCCGAGGATCAGGATGAAGACCAGGAAGAGGCGATACTGGCTGAGGTGGCGCAGCGAGCGCCGGAAGCCTTCGGGCAGCGGTCCGGTTGCCGCAGACACGCTAGGCCTGGTCCTGGTTGCGGTGCTCCTGGCTGCAGTAGAAGCGCCCGCGGCTCAGGATGGCCTCGGAGCGCGGCAGGTTCACCCCGCAGACCCGGCAGCGCACCATATCCTCGACCTCCTTCTTGCGGCCCCCATCCGGCGGCGGGACGCGCTTCTTGGCCGCCAGCCGCATGAGCAGGACGACCACGCCGACGACGACCAGCCAGAAGAGGATCTTACCCAACGTCGAGCCCGTTCTTGTGGGTGTCGTTGATGGTCACGAGCAGGCGCTGGAAGGGGATGAAGCGGCCATACCGCGCGATCAGCGGCATGTAGGGCAGATCCTCGCCGTAGCCCCACTCGTACTGGCCGCTCACCATGTCGTCGTAGACCTTGCGCACCATGGCGTCCAGGTGGTCCAGGAAGGGGCCGTACATCTCGGCGTTTTCCGGCTCGTAGTCGAGGCTGGTGCGGAACTCGTCGATCTCGTAGACCGCCTGGTGCACCAGGTCCACGTATTCGTCGACGGTCTTGGGTCGTTTCATGGTCTTTGGTGTCGGGATCAGGAAAACGAACAGGGGCCGGAAGGCCCCTGCGAGTATGCCATAGAAGCGCGGCTTACCTGCCGGCAAACTCCTCCAGCTTGCGGGCGCGGATGACGTTGCCGTCGAGCGCCGCCTCCTTGGCGCTGCCGCCGTAGGCGAGCGTCATCAGCTGGCTGTAGTAGAGCACCGGGATGTTGAACTTGGTGCCGTACTTCTTGTTGATGCTGCCCTGGTAGACCTCGACGTTGGCCTGGCACAGCGGGCAGGGGGTGACGATCATCTCGGCGCCGTTGTCGTAGGCGGACTCGATGATGTCCCGGATCTGGGCCTGGGCCTTGTCCGGCTCGGAGAAGGCAAGCGCCCCGCCGCAGCAGGTCACCTTCTGGTCGTAGGGCACCGCCTCGCCGCCGACGGTCTCGATCAGCTTGTCGAGGTAGACGGGGTTCTCGAAGGACTCGCCGTGGATGCCGAAAGGGCGGTTGGTCTGGCAGCCGACGTAGCCGGCGAACTTCATGCCCTCGAGCGGCTTCTTCACGGGCTTCTTCAGCTCGTCGTAGCCCAGGTCCTCGATCAGCACCTCCACCATGTGGCGCACCTCGGGGATGACCTTGATGTTGAGTCCCGCCTCCTTCAGGGCCTCGTTGGTATCGGCCATGAGGACGTCGGAGTGCTCCAGGCGTTCCTTGGACTCGCGCGCGCCCAGCCAGCAGGCCGCGCAGGTGGCGAGGATGTCCTGGCCGGGCAGGTTCTGCTCGGCCAGGGCGAAGTTGCGCGCGTTCATCACGTGGCGCGGCAGCTCGCCCGCCTCGGCGTAGCTGATGGAGGCGCCGCAGCAGTTCCAGTCCGGGATCTCGGTCATCTTGATGTCCAGGGTCTTGCACATGGACTCGACCGAGGTCAGGTAGTTGGAGGCCGAGGCGCCCTTCTGGGAGGAGCAGCCCGGGTAGAAAGCGTATTCCTTGCGTGCCATGTTTCCGTTCTCCTTACGCCGGCTGCCGGCCCTTGCGTTTCGCCTCGAGCTCGCGGGCCTTGGCGAGCATCGCGTGGATGCCCTTGATGTCCTTGCACTTGTGGCCGAAGCCCAAGGCCTCCATGAGGTTCAGGCGCTTGGCCTTGACCAGGCCCAGGGCCACGTCCTTCATCGCCAGACCCTGCTTGATGCCGGCCATGAGGCCGTCCCGGAAGTAGAGGGTCTGGGTGAGCTTGACCTCGTTCACGCGCCCGGTCTTGGTGCAGTTGTCCCAGAAGGTCTTGGACAGGTGCTGGGTGGGCTGGAACTTGGGCGCGACACCGAGTTGGTAGGCGTACTCGGCCAGGCCGTGCATGATGTGGGTGATCGGCAGCTTCCGCGGGCAGCGCACGTAGCAGTTGTAGCAGGAGGTGCACATCCACATGGACGGGGAGGTGAGCACCTCCTCGCGCTTGCCGGCCCGGATCATCATGAAGATCTCCTGGGGCGGGTGCTCCCAGCCGGGGTGGAAGTTGGTGGGGCAGGAGCCGGCGCACACGCCGCACTGCATGCACATCTTCACCCACTCGCCCATCTCGACCTGGGCCTCGACCTCCTTCAGGAAGTTGTTCTTGTACCGGGCCGCCATCTGTTGGTTCATATCGCTCATCTCTAGCCTCCTGCCTCACAGGCCCTTGAACGGGGACATGCCCATCTCGACGATCTTGGCCGCATAGTCGTTGATCCGCTGCGGCAGGGTCTCGATGTCGGTGATGGCGACCTCCAGGTCCATCAGCCGCTGCTCCTCCAGGTTCATGCCCTTGAGGGTGTCGTACACCTTGGACATGCGGTAGCGGCCGAGTTCGGAGCCCTTGACGAAGTGGCACTGGTACTCCTCGCCGTGCTTGCAGCCCATGAGCATGACGCCGTCGAAACCGGAGTTGAGGGCATCGGTGATCCAGATGGTGTTGACCGAGCCCAGGCAGCGCACGGGGATCGCGCGCACGAAGGCGCTGTACTCGTAGCGGTTCATGGCCGCCATGTCGAGCGCCGGGTAGGCGTCGTTCTCGCAGGCGAGGATGAGGATCCTCGGCTTCTCGGAGAACTCGTCCGGGATGTCCACGGCCTTGATCTGCGCGCCCACGGTGTTCACCGAGTAGTTCTCGAAGGAGATCACGCGCACCGGGCAGGCGCCCATGCAGGTGCCGCAGCGGCGGCAGCGGCTCTCGTTGAAGAGCGGGAAGCGCCTCTCGTCCTCGTCGATGGCGCCGAAGGGGCACTCCACCGTGCAGCGCTTGCACTGGGTGCAGCCTTCCAGGCGCGCGGTCGGGAAGGACAGGTCGCCGGCGCGCGGATGCGCGGCGCGGCCCAGGCCGGCGTTCTCCATGGCCTGGATCGCCTTCATCGCCGCACCCGTGGCGTCCTCGACCGCCTGCGCGGTGTCCATCGGGCGGCGCACGGGGCCGGCGGCGTAGATCGCGGTACGCCGGGTCTCGTACGGGAAGCAGATGAAGTGGCTGTCGTTGAAGCCGTGCTTGAACTGCGGGATGTCCGGGCCCTGGCGGTATTCCAGGTTGAGCACCGACTTGGAACGCAGCTGGATGACCTGCTCCTTGGCCGCCTCGTCGCCGCCTTCGGCCACGCGGGTGGCCTCGGCCAGGGCATCGAGATCGGGGCCGGAGGTCGGCACCATGCCGGTCGCGAGCACCACCAGATCGGCTTCGGCCTCGGTCTCTTCGTTCAGGATCAGGTCCTTGAACTTGACCTTGCAGCCGCCGCCGGCGCTCTCGACCCGGGAGACCGCGCCCTTGGAGAAGATCACGCCCTTGTTCTGCGCGGAGCGGTAAAAGTCCTCGCCGTTGCCGGGGGTCCTGAGGTCGGTGTACAGCACCACGGTGTCGATGTCCGGGTTGCCGTCCTTGAAGTACATGGCCTGCTTGATGCTGGTGTTGCAGCAGTGGCCCGAGCAGTACTGCAGGTGCTCGCCGGTCGTGTCTCGCTGGCCGGCGCACTGCACGAAGACCACGGACTTCACCTCCTTGCCGTCGGCGCGCTTGATCGGGCCGCCGTTGGCAGCGCGCGCCAGGGCCTCCAGGCCGGCCTGGTCGACCACGTTGGCCTGGCCGCCGCCCAGGTGCGGCAGCTTGTTCATGTCGTAGGGCGTAAAGCCGGTGGCCTGGACGATGGCGCCGACGTCCTCGGTCGCGGTCGGACCGCTCTCGACGGCGATGTCGACCTTGAACCGGCCGGGTGCGCCGGCGGTCTTGGCGAGGGTGGCGTTGAGATAGACCTTGATGTTGGCATCGGCCTCGATCTGGGCGATGAGGTCGGCGATGCCGTTGTCCTCGGGCGACTTGAACGGCTCGCGGGTGGGGATGCGCTTGTGGAGCTTCGCCGTCCAGCCGCCCAGCGCCCCGGTCTTCTCGACCAGCACGACCTTGTAGCCGGCCCTGGCAGCCTCCAGCGCCGCGGTCATGCCGGAGATGCCGCCGCCGACCACGAGCAGGGTCTTCACGCCGCCGGTGTTGGGATTGCCCTTGGGCTGGGTCATCGCCTTCACCTCGGCGCAGGCCATGCGCACGTAGTCCTCGGCCATCTCCTGGGTGGTCTCGCGCGCCTCGTCGGTATCGGGCCGCACCCAGATCACGCCCTCGCGCAGGTTGCCGCGGGAGATGGCGGTGGTCGGGAAGTTGAAGGCCTCGGTCTTGGCCCGGCGGGAGCAGGCGCAGATCGCGGCGTGGGTGACGCCCTCGTTGTCGATGTCGTTCTGGATCATCGCCACGCCCTCGGCGGAGCAGAGGAAGTCGTGCTCGCGCACGAGGTGCATCTTGCCTTCCTTGGTGGCGGTCTTCACCAGGGCGGCGGCGTCCAGGCGGGTGCCCAGCTCGCAGCCCTTGCAGATGTATGCAGCGGTTTTCATGTCAGCCATTTCTCAGCCCTCCGCACGGGCGACTTTGTTGACGACCTGGATGGCGCGCAGGGCGGCGGCGGTGGCGCTCTGCACCGCGCGGTTCACATCCAGGGCATTGGTGGCGCAGCCGGCGCCGAAGATGCCGGCATTCTGCGGATCGGCCATGATGAAGCCGGAGGAGTCGGCCATCACCTCGGCGGGGATGTCCACACCCTTGACGGAAGGCTCCATGCCCACGGCCAGCACCACGAGGTCGTGCGTCGTGGCATAGCGCTTGTAGCCCTCGGTGTCCACACCCCAGCACACCGGGTTGCCGTCCTTGTCCTGGGAGATGCGCGCCACCTTGGACTTCACGAAGCTCACATTGGGGTTGGCCTTGACCTTGGCGTAGAAGTCCTCGAAGCGGTCGATGGCGCGGATGTCGATGTAGTAGATCGTGGACTTGCCCTCGTCGCCGTACGCCTCCTGCACGTAATGGGTCTGCTTGAGCGAGCCCATGCAGCAGAAGCGCGAGCAGTGGCGCAGGTGGTTCTCGTCGCGGGAGCCGGCGCACTGGATGAAGGCGATGTTCTTCGCCTCGCGGCCATCGCTCGGGCGCAGGATCTTGCCCCCGGTCGGGCCGTGCGGATCGGCCAGGCGCTCAAATTCCACATTGGTGATGACGTTGGGGAACTCGCCGTAGCGGTAGGGGGTGATCTTCTCCGCGTCGTAGGGCTGCCAGCCGGTGGCCCATACGATGGCGCCGGCCCTGAGGCTCACCGTCTCCTCCTTCTGGTCGAGATCGACGGCGCCGTACTTGCAGGCGGCCTTGGCGCGCTCCGCGTCCGGGGTGCCGACGATGGAAGGGTCGAGCACATAGCGCTGCGGGTAGGCCATGGCGTGCGGCAGGTAGGCCACCTTCACCTTGCCCAGGTTGTAGTTGAAGGCGTCGCTGACCTCGGCCTCGACGGCCTTGCCGCACTCGCCGCAGGCGGTGCAGTTGTCGTTGACATAGCGGGGCGTGAGCCTGACGTTGACGGTGTAGTCGCCCTTGCGGCCTTCGATGCCGGTCACCTCCGCCAGGGTGTAGACCTGGATGCGGGGGTTGGCCTTGAGGCGGCGCAGGTTGATCTCCAGGCCGCAGGTGGGGTGGCACATCTTGGGGAAGTACCGGTAGAGCTGGGCCGTGCGGCCGCCCAGGTACGGGTTCTTCTCCACCAGCACGACATTTTTGCCGGTTTCCGCCGCTTCGAGCGCCGCGGTCATGCCGGCGATGCCGCCGCCCACGACCAGAATGGTCTGGTTGGTCGCCACTACTGACGTCATGAGTCGCCTCCGATGGGTGAAGACTAGAGAGAAATGGGAAACTCGGACATGCCGAGCCTAAATGCCATCGATGTTACTCGATATTGACAGGCGAACGGGCCCAAAGGCTCAATCGAATGTTCTTATATGCAAATAGACTGGCTAAATTCGACCGGGCTTCAGGGTCATGGATGCACGCTGGCGGGCGGCACGTTGCAGCGCTCGCCGATCTCGGTCGGCACCTCCCGCACCTCGAAGGTCATCGCGGCCAGATCGGCCAGCACATAGGTCGGGTCCTTGCCCACCCCGCCCACGGTGCCGGGGTTCACCAGGTGGGTGATGCCGCCCTTCACGTTCTCGACCTGCTTGAGGCTCGCCCGATGGTCGTGGCCGCAGCAGACCATGTCGTAGTCGCCCGTCAGCGCCAGGGCGGCGGCGTAATGGGGGTAGTGCACGAGGAAGATGGTGCGCCCCGCCAGGTGGACCACCGCGTCCTGGCCGTGATAGCGCACCGGGCTGTCCGGCTCGGCGGCGAGCCGCACCATGCTGTAGAGGTCGCCGGTATTGTTGCCGTGGATGACATGCACCGGCAGGGCGTATTTCTTGAGCACGCGCAGGGTGGTGGGCGCCACCACGTCGCCGCAGTGCAGCACCGCCTCCGCCCCCAGGCGCTTGGCATCCTCCACCGCATGGTCGAGCAGGCGGCGGTTGTCGTGGCTGTCGGAGAGGATGCAGATCTTCATCGGGCGAGGGGTGAGCGGTTAGGGGCGATTGTGTGGCATAGCCACGCCTCTTGCCTATCGCCCGGTTTATCAGAACATCGGCCACTCGGCGGCCGGGCACGCAGCCGGGGCCGCGCTTGCTGCTAGAATCCGGCCCCAGGGGAGAACCGACCATGTCCAGCGACAGCGCAGAAATCGTCATCCGCGGCCTGACCCGGGCCGGCCGCAAGTTCCGCCCCGGCGACTGGGCCGAGCGCCTCTGCGGATTGTTCGCCAGCGTCGGACCGGGCAACCGCACCCGCTACTCGCCCCACGTGTTCCCGGTCACGCGCGAGGGCGTCGCCTGCGTGGTCGTGATGCGCGCCCTGGAGCAGGCCGACCCCATGGCCTTCGGTTTTCTGATGGATTTCGCCCGAGACAACGACCTGCAGCTGGTCGCGGGCAGGAAAGAGGCGCGAGGCTAGCCCGCGCACCGCCCGGCCGCGCCGGGCAGCGCTCCTGTCCTTCAGGCCATCGCCTTGATGGCGGCGGACAGGCGGCTCTTGTGGCGGGCCGCCTTGTTCTTGTGCACGACCTTCTTGTCCGCGACGCTGTCCATGACGCTCATCGAAGCCTGGAGCTCGGCCTGGGCGGCGGCCTTGTCGCCGGCGCCGATGGCCTTGAGCACCTTCTTGACGGCGGTGCGGTAAGCGGAACGCTGGGCCATGTTGTGCAGCCGCTGCTTGGCGCTCTGGCGCGCGCGTTTCCGGGCCTGGGCACTGTTCGCCATATGATTCTCCTAAGAACTGCTTGTCAGCAAGCCAGATACAGAAAGGCGCGGATTGTATGGGTTTTCTGCGGCGCAGGCAAGCCGCCCCTGCCGCCTCGGGCGGCGGGCCGCCTGGCCTTGGCGGGGGGATGCCGGTACACTCGCCGGCGCCCCCGGCACGACCCGCCGGCGCCACCGCGACCGCCCCGTGAACCTGCTCAAGATCCTCGCCGCCGTCAGTTCCATGACCCTGCTCTCGCGCATCCTGGGCTTCGCGCGCGACGCGGTCATCGCCCGGGCCTTCGGGGCGGGGGCCTGGACCGACGCCTTCTTCGTCGCCTTCAAGATCCCCAACCTGCTGCGGCGACTGTTCGCGGAGGGGGCCTTCTCCCAGGCCTTCGTGCCGGTGCTCGCGGAATACAAGAACCGGCGCGGCGCCGAGGCGACCCACGTCCTGATCAACAAGGTCGCCACGGCCCTGTTCCTGGCCCTGGCCGCGGTGGCCGCCCTGGGCGTGCTGGCCGCGCCGCTGATCGTGGTGGTGAGCGCCCCGGGCTTCCTGGCGACGCCGGCGAAGTTCGACCTCACGGTGGACCTGCTGCGCATCGTCTTCCCCTACATCCTGTTCATCTCGCTCACCGCCCTGGCCGGCGGCGTGCTCAACACCTACAGCCGCTTCAGCCTGCCCGCCTTCACCCCGGTGCTGCTCAACGTGGCCATGATCCTGGCGGCCACCGTGGCCGCACCCTGGTTCGACCCGCCGGTGCTGGCCCTGGGCTGGGGGGCCTTCCTCGGCGGCTGCCTGCAGCTCGCCCTGCAGCTGCCGGCGCTCAAGCGTCTGGGGCTCATCCCGCGCTGGGACCTGGACCTGAAGGACGAGGGCGTGCGCCGCATCCTGAAACTGATGGCCCCCGCCACCCTGGGCGTGTCCATCGCCCAGGTGAGCCTGCTCATCAACACCGTCTTCGCCTCCTTCCTGGAGACGGGCAGCGTGTCCTGGCTCTACTATGCCGACCGCCTGATGGAGTTCCCCACCGGCATGCTGGGGGTGGCCCTGGGCACCATCCTCCTGCCCAGCCTCGCCAAGCACCATGCCGAAAACGACGCCCAGGAATACTCGAAACTGCTCGACTGGGGCCTGCGCCTGACCCTGCTGCTCGCCGCCCCCGCCGCCGCGGCCCTGGCCATCCTCGCCGTGCCGCTCATCGCCACGCTCTTCTTCTACGGCGAATTCACGCCCCGCGACGTGGAGATGACCCGGCTCGCCCTCGTCGCCTACAGCGTCGGCCTCCTGGGCCTCATCCTGGTCAAGGTGCTGGCGCCCGGCTTCTACGCCCGCCAGGACATCCGGACGCCGGTCAAGATCGCCATCCTCACGCTCTTCGCCACCCAGGCCATGAACCTGATGTTCATCTGGCCCTTGAAGCACGCGGGCCTGGCGCTCGCCATCGGCCTGGGCGCCTGCCTCAACGCCGGCATCCTCTACCGCCAGCTGCGCCGCCAGGCCATCTACCAGCCCCAGCCGGGCTGGGCCGCCTTCCTGGCCAAGCTCGCCGCAGCCCTTTTCGCCATGGCGGTCTTCCTCTGGTTCGCCATGGGCACGGAGGCGCAGTGGCTGGACTACCGCGGCCGCGAGCGCCTCGCCCACATCGCGCTGCTGGTCGCGGGAGGGGCCGGCACCTACTTCGCCGCGCTCTGGCTGCTGGGCTTCCGCCTCGCCCAGTTCCGGCGCCGGGCCGCCGAATAGACGCAGTACCGGCCGTAAAGTTAATATTTGGACTTTTCGGCGCCGCCGCGAGCGCCGGCCCTCTCCAAGCAGACCTTCCATGCTCGTCACCCACGGCCAGCCCCGCGCCACCCGTCCCAACGCCATCACCATCGGCAACTTCGATGGCGTGCACCTGGGGCACCAGGCCATGCTGGCGCGCCTGACCGCCCGCGCCACCGCGTTCGGGGCCCTGCCCACCGTGCTCACCTTCGAGCCGCACCCCCGCGAGATCTTCACGCCCCAGTCGGCGCCCTCCCGGCTCACCAGCCTGCGGGAGAAGCTGGAGATCCTGCAGGGCCTGGGGGTCGGCCACGTGCACGTGTGCCGCTTCACCCGCGCCTTCGCCGCGCTCTCCGCGGAGGAGTTCGTGCAGGACATCCTGGTGGCGGGGCTGAAGGCGCGCTACGTCCTGGTCGGCGACGACTTCCGCTTCGGCGCGAGGCGCGCCGGCGACCTCGAACTGCTCATGGCCATGGGGCAGCGGCACGGCTTCCAGGCCGAGGCCCTGCACACGGTGGAGGCCGCCAGCCAGCGCGTCTCCAGCACCGCAGTGCGCGAGGCCCTGGCCGCCGGCGACATGGCCCTGGCCGCGCAGCTGCTCGGCCGCCCCTACTCCATCTCCGGCCGCGTCGTCGGCGGCGACCGGCTGGGCCGCCGGATCGGCTACCCCACCGCCAACATCCAGCTCAAGCACAACCGGCCGCCGCTCTCCGGCATCTTCGCGGTGCGCGTACAGGGGTTGGAGGCAGCGAACTGGCCGGGGGTGGCGAGCCTGGGCACCCGCCCCACGGTGCACGCCAACGGCCGGCCGACCCTGGAGGTGCACCTCTTCGACTTCGACCGCAGCATCTACCGCGAGCACCTGCGCGTGGAGTTCCTGCACAAGCTCAGGGACGAGGCGAAGTTCGACAGCATGGAGGCCCTGGTCGCGCAGATCGAGCGGGATGCGCGGCAGGCGCGGGAGTTGCTGAATGCGTGAGCGGGGGCGGGGTGCCGGTGCTTGCGGCGGTGCCGCTGCGCAGGGGGGGGTTGGCCGGGGGCGCCCGGCAGCGCGTTACTTTTCTTGCGCGGCCAAGAAAAGTAACCAAAAGAAGGCCGCCACCCTTCGTCGCCCTTCGGGTACCCACTTTTTCCAAGATCGTTCGGGCGGCTGCGCAACTCGCCCCTTCGGGGCTCAGACAGTGCTCGCCGACTTCTCCCGAACGATCTTGGAAAAAGTGGCGACTCAGAGGGGGGAAGGCGGCGGCGTGCGACGGTTTTTCCTTCCCCCTCTGCCAGAGCCGAGGATTTTGCACTCGACTGGGGGAGCCGAAGGCCGGCGAAAGCTGTCCGAGCGCAGCGAGTTCTTTCGCCGCCCAGTCGAGTGCAAAATCCTCGGGGTTTCGACGGCAGCGGGACGTGCTTTCTTTGCTTACTTTCTTTGCACGAGCAAAGAAAGTGAAGCGCTGCCGGGCGCCCCCGGCCTACCGCCCCACCCCTACGCCCAAACCGCAATTCCTGGCCGCTGAAAAACAAATGCCCGACTACAAAGACACCCTGAACCTGCCCGACACCCCCTTCCCCATGCGCGGCGACCTGCCCCGCCGGGAGCCGGGCTGGATCCGGCAATGGCAGGAGCGCAAGCTCTACGAGAAGATCCGGGCGCAGTGCGCAGGCCGCCCCAAGTTCATCCTGCACGACGGCCCGCCCTACGCCAACGGCGACATCCACATCGGCCACGCGGTGAACAAGATCCTCAAGGACATCATCGTCAAAGCCAAGACCCTGGCGGGCTTCGACGCCCCCTTTGTGCCGGGCTGGGACTGCCACGGCCTGCCCATCGAGCTGCAGGTGGAGAAGACCCACGGCAAGGCCATCCCCGCGGCGCGCTTCCGCGAACTCTGCCGGGAGTACGCCGCGAGCCAGATCGAGCGCCAGCGCGCCGACTTCATCCGCCTCGGCGTGCTGGGCGACTGGGACCGGCCCTACCGCACCATGGACTACCGCTTCGAGGCGGACATCATGCGCAGCCTCGGGCGCATCCTCGACCGCGGCTACCTCTACCAGGGTGCCAAGCCCGTGCACTGGTGCGTGGATTGCGGCTCGGCCCTGGCCGAGGCGGAGGTCGAATACGAGGACAAGACCTCGCCCGCCATCGACGTCGCCTTCCCCGTGGCCGACATGGAAGACCTGGCACGCCGCCTCGGCCTGCCGGCGATCAAGGAGCCGGCCTACCTGGTGATCTGGACCACCACCCCCTGGACCCTGCCCGCCAACCAGGCCGTGGCCGCGCACCCCGAGCTCACCTACGACCTCATCCAGACGCCGAAGGGCCTGCTGATCCTCGCCCGTGACCTCGCCGAGGCCGCCATCAGGCGCTACGCGTTCGAGACCGTGGAGGTCCTCGCCCAGTGCCGGGGCAGCCTGCTCGAAGGCCTCAGGCTCCTGCACCCCTTCTACGAGCGCGAGGTGCCGGTGATCCTGGCCGACTTCGTCACCCTGGAGACCGGCACGGGGCTGGTGCACATCGCCCCCGGCCACGGCCTCGACGACTACGTGGTCGGCAGCCGCTACGGCCTCAAGGTGGACAACCCGGTGGACGACGACGGCCGCTTCTACCCGGACACGCCGCTCGTGGGCGGGCTCTCGGTCTGGGACGGCAACAAGACCGTGCTGGAGACACTCTCGGGCAACGGCCTGCTGCTCGCGCAAGAGAGCCTGCGCCACAGCTACCCCCACTGCTGGCGGCACAAGACCCCCATCATCTTCCGCGCCACCCGCCAGTGGTTCATCGGCATGGACGTCCAGAGCCTGGGCGGCGCCGAGAACCAGCCGCTGCGGGAACTGGCGCTGGCCTCCGTCGAGCGCACCGCCTTCTACCCCGCCTGGGGCCGCGAGCGGCTCACGGCCATGATCAAGAACCGCCCCGACTGGTGCGTCTCGCGCCAGCGCAACTGGGGCGTGCCCATGCCGTTGTTCGTGCACAAGGTCACGGGCGAGCTGCACCCGAAGAGCCAGGAGCTCCTGGAGGAGGTGGCGCGCCGCGTGGAGGCCGCCGGCATCGAGGCCTGGTTCAGCCTGGAGCCCGCCGAGCTGCTGGGCGAGGAGGCGGCCTACTACACCAAGGTGGGCGACACCCTCGACGTATGGTTCGACTCCGGCGTCACCCACGCCTGCGTGCTGAAGCAGCGCGAGGGCCTGCGCCACCCCGCCGACCTCTACCTGGAGGGCTCGGACCAGCACCGCGGCTGGTTCCAGTCCAGCCTGCTCACCGGCTGCGCCACCGACGGCCACGCCCCCTACGGGGCGCTGCTCACCCACGGCTTCGTGGTCGACGGCCAGGGCCGCAAGATGAGCAAGTCCCGCGGCAACGTCATCGCGCCGCAGAAGGTCTCCGACGCCATGGGCGCCGAGATCCTGCGCCTGTGGGTGGCGAGCACCGACTATTCGGGCGAGCTCTCGATCTCCGACGAGATCCTGAAGCGCGTGGTGGAGGCCTACCGCCGCATCCGCAACACCCTGCGGTTTCTTTTGGCCAACACCGCCGACTTCGACCCCGAGCGCGACGCCCTGCCCGTGGAGCAGTGGCTGGAGCTGGACCGCTACGCCCTCGCCATGACCCGCGAGCTGCAGGCGGCGGTGCTCGCCGACTACGACGCCTACAGCTTCCACACCGCCGTGCAGCGCCTGCACAACTTCTGCTCCGAGGACCTGGGCGCCTTTTACCTGGACATCCTCAAGGACCGCCTCTACACCGCGGGCAAAACAAGCAGGCAGCGCCGCTCGGCCCAGACCGCGCTGTGGCACGTCACCCAGACGCTGACCCGGCTCCTCGCCCCGGTGCTCTCCTTCACCGCCGAGGAGGTCTGGGCCCTGGTGGGCCGCTCCGAGAGCGTGTTCCTGGACCAGTGGCACACCCTGCCGGAGGTCGCCGGCGAGGTGGAGCTCACGGCCCGCTGGACTCGGCTGCGCGAACTGCGGGGGCTCGCCACCAAGCGGCTGGAGGCGCTGCGCGCCGAGGGCCGGCTGGGCTCCTCGCTGCAGGGCGAGCTCACCTTCTACGCCGACGGGGCCGACCACGAGCTGCTCGCCTCCCTGGGCGACGACCTGCGCTTCGTGCTCATCACCTCCAGCGCCCGGGTGGAGAAGGCGGCGGGGGAACCCCGCGTCGAGGCCACCGCAAGCGGCCACGGGAAATGCGGCCGCTGCTGGCACTACCGCGCCGACGCCGGCGCCGACCCACAGCATCCCGGCCTGTGCGGGCGGTGCGTGAGCAATCTGCATGGCGAGGGGGAGCCGCGTGAATACGCCTGAGCGCCCCTCTCCCGGCCCTGCTGGCCTCGCCTGGCTCTGGCTCTCCGGCCTCGTGCTCACTCTCGACCAGATCACCAAGCTCGCCGTGGTGCGCGCCCTGGAGCTGCACGAGGCCATCCCGCTCACCGGCTTCTTCAACCTGGTGCGCGCCCACAACCCGGGCGCGGCCTTCTCGCTCTTCGCCGACCAGCCGGGCTGGCAGCGCGGCTTCTTCATCGCCGTGGCGCTCGTCGCCAGCGGCTTCATCCTCCACCTGCTGCGCAAGACGCGGGGACGCACCCTGTTCTGCGTCGCGCTCGCCCTCATCCTGGGCGGCGCCGTCGGCAATCTCATCGACCGCGTGCTCTACGGCTACGTCATCGACTTCCTCGACTTCTACGTCGGGCGATGGCATTGGCCGGTCTTCAACGTGGCCGATTCCGCCATCACGGTGGGCGCCGTCCTGCTCGTCCTGGATTCTCTGCGCAAGGAACCGGTCCAATCGGGACCGCAACCCTGAAGCGTGCACCGTGAGCCGCACCGCCCGCCTCAACGACCGAGTGACCCTCCACTACCGCCTGAGCTGCCTGGGCCAGGAGGTCGCGGACACCTTCCCCGAGGGGCCCGAGACCTTCACCCTGGGGGCCGGCGAGCTCGACCCGCGCCTCGAGCTCTGCCTCAGCGGGCTCGCCGCCGGCACGCGCCGGGTCTTCCAGCTCGAGCCCTGGCAGGCCTTCGGCGAGCGCCACGAGGACCTGGTGCAGGCGCTGCCGCGCAGCGACTTCCCGCCCGACATGGCGCTCGCGCCGGAGCACGGCGTGGAGTTCGAGCTGCCCAACGGCCAGACGCTGCAGGGGGTGATCCTCGAGGTGGCCGAGGACACCGTGCGCATCGACTTCAACCACCCCCTGGCGGGGCTGCCGGTGGAGTTCGAGGTGGAGATCGTGGCCATCGAGCCAGCGGCCCCTCACCCCGGCCCTCTCCCGCCGAGGGGAGAGGGGGACTAAAGTGTCGCGTGCGCGACGATTGCACCAAGGAAATCACAATGCCGAATGAAGTCCTGCTCGCCAACCCGCGCGGCTTCTGCGCCGGCGTGGACCGGGCCATCACCATCGTGGAGCGGGCCCTGGAGAAGTACGGCCCGCCCATCTACGTGCGCCACGAGGTGGTGCACAACCGCTATGTGGTCGAAGGCCTGCGGGCCAAGGGCGCCGTCTTCATCGAGGACCTCGCGGACGTGCCCGACGGCGCCACCCTGATCTTCAGCGCCCACGGCGTGCCGCTCGCGGTGCGCGAGGAGGCCGCGCGCCGGGGGCTCAAGGTGTTCGACGCCACCTGCCCCCTGGTCACCAAGGTGCACGTGGAGGTGAAGCGGATGCGCGACCACGGCTACGAGATCGTCATGATCGGCCACAGGGGCCACCCCGAGGTGGAGGGCACCATGGGCCAGGCCGAAGGCGGCATGCACCTGGTGGAGACGCCGGAGGACGTGGCTGCGCTGCCGGTCGCCGACCCCGAGCGCCTCGCCTACGTCACCCAGACCACGCTCTCGGTGGACGACGCCGCCCGCGTGGTGGCCGCCCTGCGGGCGCGCTTCCCCCATATCGTCGGCCCCAGGAAGGACGACATCTGCTACGCCACCCAGAACCGCCAGGACGCGGTGAAGCGGCTCGCGGCCCAATGCGACGTGGTCGTCGTGGTGGGATCGCCCAACAGCTCCAACTCCAACCGCCTGCGCGAGGTCGCCGGGAATGCCGGCATCCCCGCCTACATGGTGGACAGCGCCGAACAGCTGGACCCCGCCTGGTTCGAGGGCAAGCACCGCGTGGGCATCACCGCCGGGGCGTCCGCCCCCGAGGTGCTGGTGCAGGGCGTGGTGGACAGGCTGAAGGCGCTGGGCGTGGGCTCGGCCCGTCAGCTGGAGGGCATCGAGGAGCACGTGAGCTTCCCCCTGCCCAAGGGCCTGGCCTGATCAGGGCGCGGGAGCGGCTTTAGCCGCGAACTGGATGCACCCGCTTCGCGCCTGAAGGCGCCTACCCCCGGTGCAGGATGATCTCCAGCACGAACTGCACCCCCACATAGGCGAGCAGCAGGCTCACGAAGCCGGCCAGGGTCCAGTAGATGGCGACGCGGCCGCGCCAGCCGTAGACGCGCCGGCCCAGGAGTAGGGCGCCGAAGATGAGCCAGGAGACGATGCCGAACACCGTCTTGTGGGTCAGCGGCATGGCCTTGCCGAGGATCTCCTCGGAAAAGAGCACGCCGCTCGCCAGGGTCAGGGTGAGCAGCACGAAACCGACCTCGATCAACCGGAACAGCAAGCGCTCCAGGGTCAGGAGCGGCGGCAGGCCCGACACCAGCCGCGGCGGCACGGGCCTGTGCAGGTAGCGCTCGGCCAGGGCGATGAGCACCGCATGCAGGGCGGCGATGGTGAAGAGGCTGTAGGCCGTCATCGCCATGAGCAGGTGCACCCGGAACACCGGCAGCTCGCTGTAGGGCAGCGGGTGCCCGTGCGGGGCGACGGCCTGGAGCAGCACGGCCACCCCGGCGAAGGCCAGCACGAAGCCCTGCAGCCCTTCCAGGGGATAGCGCCAGGAGGCGAGCCCGTAGACCAGCACCGTCAGCGCCGCGATGGCGGAGAGCGTGCTGGCGAACCCCAGGTCCACCCCCAGCCCGCCCAGCACGTCCTGGCGCAGCAGCGCGAGGTGCAGCACGAACGGGGCGAGCGGCAGCAGCCGCGTCAGCGGGGTGGCCCCCCCCGCTCTCCGGCCTGGCCAGAGCCAGGCGGCCAGCGCGGCGTAGCCCGCGGCGCTGAGGAGATAGAGCGACCAGACCGGCATGGGAACCCTGTGAACTTTGATAGACTCAGGGAGTTTAACGCATCCGCCTGCCATCCATCATGCTCGAGACCCTCTCCCAACGCCTGGGCGCCGTCGTCAAGAACCTGCGCGGCCAGGGCCGGCTCACCGAGGCCAACGTCCAGGACGCCCTGCGCGAGGTGCGCGTGGCCCTGCTGGAGGCCGATGTGGCGCTCCCCGTGGTGCGCGACTTCATCGCCCGGGTCAGGGAGCGCGCCCTCGGCCAGGACGTGCTGCAGAGCCTCACCCCCGGCCAGATGCTCATCGGCATCGTGCACAAGGAGCTCACCGCCCTCATGGGCGAACAGGCCGCGCCCCTGTCCTTCGCCGCCCAACCGCCGGTGGTCTACCTCATGGCGGGGCTGCAGGGCGCGGGCAAGACCACCACCTGCGGCAAACTGGTGCGCGTGATCCGCGAGCGCGGCAAGAAGAAGGTCCTGATGGTCAGCTGCGACGTCTACCGCCCCGCCGCCATCGAGCAGCTGAAGACCGTGGCGGCCCAGGCCGAGGCCGACTTCTTCCCCTCCGACCCGACCCAGAGGCCGGCGGCCATCGCGCTCGCCGCCCTGGATCACGCCCGGCGCCACCACTACGACGTGCTGCTGGTGGACACCGCAGGCCGGCTGCACGTGGACGAGGCCATGATGCAGGAGATCCAGGAGCTGCACCGCGCCCTCGACCCCGTCGAGACGCTCTTCGTGGTCGACGCCATGCAGGGCCAGGACGCGGTCAACACCGCGCGCGCCTTCAACGAGGCCCTGCCTTTGACCGGGGTGGTGCTCACCAAGCTGGACGGCGACGCCCGCGGCGGTGCCGCGCTCTCGGTGCGCCAGATCACCGGCAGGCCGATCAAGCTCGTGGGCGTGGGCGAGAAGCTCAGCGGCATCGAGGTCTTCCACCCCGAGCGCATGGCCTCCCGCATCCTGGGCATGGGCGACGTGCTCTCGCTCATCGAGGAGGCCCAGAAGGGCGTCGACCAGGCCGAGGCCCTGAAGGTCGCCAAGAAGCTCAAGGCCGGCAAGGGCTTCGACCTCGAGGACTTCAAGGCGCAGATCCAGCAGATGAAGAAGATGGGCGGGCTGTCCACCCTCATGGACAAGCTGCCGGGCGCCGGCGCCGTGCAGGCGGGCGACCTCGCCGCCGGCGAAAAGCAGATGCGCCGCGTCGAGGGCATCATCAACGCCATGACCCCGGAGGAGCGGCGCCACCCCGCCCTGCTCAAGGCCTCGCGCAAGCGGCGCATCGCCGCGGGCTCGGGTGTCACCGTGCAGGAGGTCAACCGGCTCCTCGCCCAGTTCGAGCAGGCGCAGAAGATGATGAAGACCCTGGCCAAGGGCGGCATGGGCAAGATGATGGGCCGGCTCAAGGGCATCCTGCCCGGCATGCCCTGAGCGGCAGGGCACCGGACCCAGGAAAGCCCGGCAAATCAGGCGCTTGCCCATCCGGCCGCTTTTCCCATAAAATCCGGGGTTTTCAGTTTTCCATTCCGCCGCCCCGCAAGGGGCGGCTCTTCGCTCAAGTCTAAGGAACGCATATGGTCGTGATCCGTCTTGCCCGTGGCGGCGCCAAGAAACGCCCCTTCTACAACATCGTGGTGGCCGACTCCCGCTGCCGCCGCGACGGCCGCTTCATCGAGCGCATCGGCTTCTACAACCCGATGGCCGCCGGGAACGAGGAGAGCCTGCGCATGAACAGCGAGCGCCTGGCCTACTGGCAGGGCAACGGTGCGCAGCTCTCCGACACCGTGGCCAAGCTGGTGCGCCGTGGCCAGACCAGCGCCGCCGCCTGAGGACTTGGTGGTGATGGGGCGGATCGCCGCCCCTTTTGCAGTGCAAGGCTGGGTCAAGGTCCAGCCGTACACGGAACATCTCGACAGCCTGCTGGACTACCCGGTCTGGCGGCTGGGCAAGCAGGGCCCCTGGCGGGAATACCGCCTCCTGGAAGGCCGGGTCCACGGGCAACAGCTGGTCGTGCAGCTGGAAGGCGTCGACGACCGCGACCAGGCCGAGCGCATCCGGGGCCTGGAGATCGCCGTGCCCCGGGGCGAGCTGCCCGAGGCCGAGGCCGACGAGTATTACTGGGACGACCTCATCGGCCTGGAGGTCGTCAACCGGGAGGGCGTGAGCCTGGGGCGCGTGAGCGGCCTGATCGAGACCGGCGTCCACGACGTGCTCGAGGTGGTGGATGGGCGCAAGCGGCTCATCCCCTTCACCGAGCCCATCGTCGTCGAGGTGGACATGGCGGCCGGGCGCATCCTGGTCGACTGGGGCGCGGACTACTGAGCGATGCGACGCTACCACGTCGTCACGCTGTTCCCCGAGATGTTCGGGGCGCTCACCGGCCAGGGCATCAGCGGCCGCGCCTTCCGCAACGGCCTGTGCAGCCTCGATCTGTGGGACCCGAGGGCCTTCACGCAGGACGCCTACAGGACGGTGGACGACCGTCCCTTCGGCGGCGGCCCCGGCATGGTGATGCTGGCCGAGCCGCTGGACCTGGCCCTGACGGCCGCGAAGGCGGCGCTGAGGCTGAGCGGCGTCGAACGGCCGCGCATGCTGTACCTCTCGCCCCAGGGGCGGCGGCTGGACCAGGCGCTGGTGCTGGAACTGGCGGCCGAGCCCGGGCTGGTCCTGCTGGCCGGGCGCTACGAGGGCATTGACGAGCGCCTGTTCCAGCGCCACCGGATCGAGGAGGTGTCCATCGGCGACTACGTCCTCTCCGGCGGCGAGCTGCCGGCGATGGTGCTGCTCGACAGCGTGATCCGGCAGCTGCCCGGGGCCCTGGGCGACGCGGGCTCCGCCAAGGAGGACTCCTTCGCCGACGGGCTGCTCGACTGTCCGCACTACACCCGGCCCGAGGTGTACCTGGGCCTGGAGGTGCCGATGGTGCTGCGCTCAGGCAACCATGCCGAGATCCGGCGCTGGCGCCTGAAGCAGGCCCTGGGGCGCACCTGGCTGCGGCGCCCGGAGCTGCTGGAGGCCCGGCGGCTGAGCCGGGAAGAACAGGATTTGCTCGACGGGTTCCGTCGAGAGGAAGCGCGGCCGGACTGAGTCCGGCCTGTCGAGAAACGGCGTCATGTCTCCACGGAGACCTCTGGCGCCCACAATGCAAAGGCAATGAAGATGAACCTGATCGCACAGCTCGAAAACGAAGAGATGGCCCGCCTCTCCGAGGGCAAGACCATCCCCGCCTTCGCCCCCGGCGACACCGTCGTGGTGCAGGTGAAGGTGAAGGAAGGCAACCGCGAGCGCCTGCAGGCCTACGAGGGCGTGGTGATCGCCAAGAGGAACCGCGGCCTCAACTCCTCCTTCATCGTGCGCAAGATCTCCGCCGGCGAGGGCGTGGAGCGGACCTTCCAGACCTACTCCCCCCTGGTGGCCGCCATCGAGCTGAAGCGCCGTGGCGACGTGCGCCGGGCAAAGCTTTACTACCTGCGCAGCCGCTCCGGCAAGTCCGCCCGAATCAAGGAGAAGCTCTCCTACGCCAAGAAGGGCTGAGCCGCCTCCGGGCCCAAAAAAGCCGCTCCACGGAGCGGCTTTTTTGTTGCCTGCGCCGGTCGAGCCCAGCCGTTTTTACGCCTCGCTCATCCT
>DYFL01000050.1 GCA_020725195.1 Hydrogenophilus sp. | reverse complement strand
TGGGCCGCAGGTTGCGGTAGTCGATGTAGTAGGCGTGCTCCCAGACGTCGACGGTGAGCAGGGGCTTGTCGGCGCCGGTCAGGGGGCAGCCGGCGTTGCCGGTGTTGGCGATGTCCACGGAGCCGTCGGCCTTCTTCACCAGCCAGGTCCAGCCGGAGCCGAAGTTGCCCACGGCGGAGGCCTGGAAGGCCTTCTTGAACTCGTCGTAGGAACCCCACTTCCTGTTGATCGCCTCGGCCAGGGCGCCGGTGGGCGCGCCGCCGCCGTTGGGCTTCATGCAGTTCCAGAAGAAGCTGTGGTTCCAGACCTGGGCGGCGTTGTTGAAGACGCCGCCGGCGGGGGCCTTCCTGACGATGGCCTCCAGGTCCAGGTTCTCGTATTCGGTGCCCTTGATCAGGTTGTTCAGGTTGGTCACGTAGGCCTGGTGGTGCTTGCCGTAGTGGTACTCGAAGGTCTCCTTGGACATGTGCGGGGCCAGGGCGTCCATGGCGTAGGGCAGGGGGGGCAGTTGGTGTTCCATGTCGGATCTCCTTGCTGTGTTGTTTTGCGGAAGGCGCGATTCTAAAGGGTGGCGGCGCGGCGGGCAATGGTTGACTTAAGTAGTAGGATATTGGGCGTCTTCCTCGGGCGGCCGCAGTTTCCGGAATGACATCCAGAGTAGACCATCGTAGGCGATCTTCATGGCCGCCCCCACGATGAGCGGCGAGCCCAGGGCCAGCACCTGCATGAAGAACCCGGCGAAGGCGGGTCCGGCCGCCCAGCCGCCCAGGCGCACCAGGTGGGTGACGCCGGAGGCGAAGGTGCGCTCCTCCGGCCGCACCATGGCCATGACGTAGGACTGCCGGGTCGGCACGTCCATCTCCACCAGCCCCTCGCGCAGCAGGAAGAGCAGCGCCGCCGTGGCGAAGTCCGGCGCGAAGGGCACGGTCACCAGCAGCAGGCTCGACGGGATGTGGGTGAAGACCATGGTGTTCACCAGGCCGATGCGCCGGGCGAGCCAGGCCGCACCGAGGTGGGACACGGCGTTCAGGCCGCGCGCGCCCAGGAACAGCAGGGCGATGGCGGCCTCGCCGGCCCCGAAGTGGGCCTGGAAGAAGTAGGCGATGAGGGCCGTGCCGAGAAAGCCGCCCGCGAGGGCGTCCAGCGCGAACAGGGCGGAGATCCGGGTGAGGCGCCGGCGGCTCTCGGGGGTGAGCGCGACCCTGGCGGCGGGCGCCGGGGCCTCGACGCGGCGGCTCAGGCGGCTCGCGAGCAGGGCCTGGAGGAGGTAGAGCGCGACATAGAGCGCGATCGCGGCCTTGAAGGCCGCGAGATCGGCGACCCCGGCCTGGTCCCGGAGCACGGCCGGCAGGGCGGCGAGCAGGCTGCCCAGGGCGAGCCCCGTGTCCTGCAGCACGTTGTACCAGGCGAAGGTGCGGGTGCGCTCGGCATCGCCCGCGGTGGCCGGCAGGATGGCCTGCTCCAGCACCATGGCCGCGCCCCGGTCGCGGCCATGGCCGTTGAGCATGCCGACGAAGGCCACGGCGAGCACGGCCGCGAGATCGGAAAGGAGCAGGGCGCCCAGGCCGCCGCAGGCCCCCAGGAGCGCCAGGGCGATGAGGGAGCGGCGCCGGCCCAGGCGGTCGCCGGCCACGCTGACCGTGAGCACCGCCAGCGTGGCCCCGGCCAGGCCCGCGCTGACGGTGAGCCCGATCTCGGCGGGCGAGTACGCCAGCCGGGCCAGATACAGGCCCAGCAGCACGCCCATCAGCCCCGTGGCCAGGGACCTCAGGAAGCTGATGGCATAGAGGATCCGGCGGTCATGCATGGCGCCCGCGCCCGAGACGATGCCCCCCAGGGTACGGAAAAACGCGCCCCGGCGGGAAGTGGAATCTTTCTAAATCCAATACTTGACAAAACAAGTCGGAAATAACTACCATGCGTCCAGGTCGCTGTTCGAAGGCCCGGATCAATACGAGTGGTGAAGAGAGGAAGGAATCATGGAACTGGAAATCAACGGCAAGACCATCGAGACCGATGCGGAAGGCTATCTGGTCAACCTCGGCGACTGGTCCGACGACGTCGCCGCATTTCTCGCGCAGCAGGACAAGCTGGAGCTGAAGGAAGATCACTGGAAGATCATCCATTACATGCGCGACTACTTCAACGAATACGGCACGGCGCCCAACCTGCGCATCCTGCAGAAGTCGCTGAAGGAGGAGTTCGGTCCGGAATGGGGCGAGAAGAAGTTCCTCTTCGACCTCTTCCCCTACGGCCCCGCCAAGCAGGCCGGCCGCTACGCCGGCACCCCGAAGCCGACCGGCTGCGTCTGATTCAGCTCTGAGCTTTCTGCCCTGTTGCCCCGGTCCGCCGGGGCTTTTTTTCGCCTGCGCCCGGCAAGGCGCGTAACGCCGTGACTGGCGCCATTCGAACCGCCGTGGGCTGTTTTTTTAAGATCGAGGGCCCGCCCCGCGGCAGCCCTTCTGCTTCGGCCGCCCCCGCTCAGCGGGTCGTGCCGAAGGAGGGGTCGGCGTTGCCGGCGGGGATGGGCAGCCCGGCCATCCGGCAGCCCTGGGTCACCGGGCCGCCGGGGAAGAGTTCGTACAGGAATCGCCCGCCGCCCTGGTCCGCGTATTCGTGCTCCAGGGCGTTGAGCAGGAAGCGCGCGTTGGGGAAGGGGCCGCACTCGAGATAGCGGTCGCGCAGGTAGCAGAGCACATCCAGGTGCACCTCCGTGAGCGTCAGTCCCTCCGCCTCGGCCAGGGCCACGGCCTGTTCCACGCTCCAGGGTTCGAGATCGGCGATGTAGGCCTCCGCTTCGTCGGAGGGCAGGCCCTCTGCCTGAACGAGTTTGTTGATGTCCATCATGGCCAGACTCCTCTTGTCTCGTTGACGCTCGCCCGGCGCTGCCGGGCCTGATCTCAACTTAGCAAGGGTGCGCGGAAAAACCAGAAATCCTTTAATAATTAAGACTTTACCATCCGCATGGGGTCACAGCTCGCGCACCACGCGCAGGCCCAGGTTGACGTCGAGCTCGTCCCGGCGGCGGGGCTTGCGTGCCGCCGAGCGGGCGTCGGCCAGGCCCTCGAACCAGGAGCCGCCCTTGGTCACCCGCCACAGGGGCTGCGCCTCGGCCCCGGCGCGGTCGAGCGGGTCCAGGGGGCCGGCCCAGGCGTCGGCGGTGAACTCCCAGACGTTGCCGTGCACCTCGTAGAGCCCCCAGACGTTGGCCGGGTAGCTCTCCACCTCCACGGTCTGGTTCAGCGGCACGCAGAAGGGCACGAAGCGGCGCCAGCCGGTGGCGCCCCGCCCCGGGGCGGCGAGCGCGCCCACGTTGGCCTCGCCGCAGGTGAGCCGGTCGCCGAAGCAGTAGGCGGTGCGGCTGCCGGCCCGGGCGGCGTATTCCCACTCGGCCTCGGTGGGCAGGCGGTAGCGCCGCCCGGTCTGCGCCGACAGCCAGGCGAGATAGGCCTCGGCATCGGCGAGCGCGATGTTGACGGCCGGATGGCGGCCCTCGCTGCGCAGCAGGTGATCCGGCCAGGCGTGGCCCGTCGCGGCCTCGAAATCGCGGAACTCGTCCGCGGTCACCGCGTGGCGGCCGATGGCGTAGGCCCGGTCGAGGCGGGCACGGTGCAGGGGCAGCTCGCCGAAGCGCCGCTGTGCCTCGGGCGCGCCCATCTCGAACGCGCCGGGCGGGACGACGGCGAGTTCCGGCCCCTGGCCGCCGCCCCCGAGGGGGTCGCGGAAGAAGGGCGCGAGGCCGGCTGCCTGTGCGGCGCGGGCCTGCAGCTCCCGCAGCCGGGCCGGCGCGAGGTCATGGACGAAGGGCAGGGGGGCCGGATCGGCGAGGGTGCTCATGGCGCGGGTGCGGGAGGCGGCAAGGGGGCGGGATTGTAGCGGCGGAGTGTCGGGGCTGCGCCGAAGAAGTGCGGTGCAAGCCTATTCGGAATCCTGTCCGAATTGCCAATCGAAGGCCCCCTCGTCACCGGAGAAGAGGGGGGCCGAGTTGGTGTCGTACTGTCGCAGCCGCCCCCCGATCTCCTTGATGAGCAGGGCGTCGAGCGAGGGTTCCGGCGTCGGCAGCTTCAGGCGGCGCACCAGGGTCTCGCCCTCGATGCGCTGGATGCTGCAGGCCGCGCCTCGCCCGGCGGCCGCCTCCCGGCCGCTGACGGTCCGCAGCTCCTCGCGCAGGCGCTCGCGGTCCGCCTGCAGTTTCTGGAGCGCGGCGCCGATGGCACGCATCTTCTGCAGCGCTGGCGCGAAGCGGCGCACGGTTTGCTGCAATTGTTCCTTCTGGGCCATGGTCAGGTGGATCTCGCCTTTGCGCAGCCGGGCATCGAAGGCCAGGAATTTCGCCAGATCCGGCTGTTGCCTCAGGCTGTCCAACTCCTGGCCTTTTTCCGCAAGCGCAGCCTCGGCCGCGGCCAGCTCTTCGTTCAATTGCTCGCGCCGGTGCTGGAAGGCGGACAGGTCGGGTACCAGCACGGACAGGAGGTTTTCCGCCTCCTTGCGGGTGGCGGTGGCCCCGACGCGCAGCGAGCGGGCCGCGACGGCGCAGCTTTCCATCTGCCCCACCTCCAGGGTCTCGGCGATGATCTCGCAGTTGACCGCCCGCTCCACGCTGACCCGGCTGCCGACGATGCTGCAGCCCTCGGCCAGCTTGATGCGGACCTCGCCGCCCTCGGCCTCCACGCCGGCCTGGGAGGCACGGCCGTGGATCGCCACCGAGCCGTGCGGGCTGGCGGCCCTGCCGCCGACGAGGTTGCCCATGATCACGATGTCGCCGCCGTGGGACTGCAGCGTGCCGAACACGTTGCCGCGGAAGGTCATGTGCCTGCCCTCCACCACGCGCCCTTCCTGCACGTCGCCGAGGGTCTCGAAGGCGTCGCTGGTGAGCCTGAGGTCGCCCGTGCTGCGCAGGCTGATCTCCTCGCGGTGGATGATCTTCTCGGTCACCGAAACCTGGTTCGAGGCGGCATCGAGATCGAGAAAGCCGTCCCGGGCGGCGACGATGTATTCGCCGTCCTCGCGGCTTTCCACGCGGGTGCCGGGACCGGCCAGGGCGGCCAGGTCGAGGTCCTTGGGCAGGGCCGCGGGCTCGATGGGGTTGCCGGCCACGGTGCAGCCGGGGCGGCCCAGGGCGCGGGGGAGCTTTTTCAGGATGGGCGCGTTGCAGGCGATCTGCGGGAAGCGGTTGGCGAACTGGCACAGATCGAGCCGGCCGTCGCTGCGCACCTTGGGCGTGTCGTCCCGGTGCAGGGCGTCGGTGATCTCCTCGATGCCCGCGTCGCGGCCGGGGGTGGCCTCGCGCATCGCGGCGATCGCGACGCGGCCGGTCCCGCCATGCTCGATCACCTGCCGCACCGCCGCCGCGTCGATCCCGAAGCGCACGCCCTTGACCCACATGTCCGCGACGAATTCGTCGAAGTCGAGCCGGGTGGGCACGGTCTGCGTCTGCCCGTCGGGGCCGGCCGCTTCGAGGCTGACCGGCTCGAAGAAATATTCCGCCTGCTCGCCCTTGGGGCCGATCTTCACCGCCTTGTAGAGGGCGCGGCGCTCGGGCTCGAAGGCCGCGACGGCGTCTGCCAGGCGTTGGGGGCCGGCGGGCATCGGCTCGTCGAGGGGATAGAGCAGCCGCTGGAACAGGCCGTAGTCGAGCCCGGCGAAGCGCTGCCCGCTCAGGAACAGCCGCTCGACGAAGCGCATGAAGCCCGCCTCGCCGCCCAGGCGGGCCGGGTCCAGGTACAGGCCCTCCGGGCGGCGGCTGAGGAAGGCGGGCAGGGGGAGGGCGTCATCCCCGGGGGCGGTGGCGTTTTCCGGCGGCGGGTTCGGGCTCATGGCGGCTCGTGACCAGGGCTGGGTGGTTATCAGGCAGGCAGGGGTGGACCCTTTAGGCCGCCGGCTACCCGGCCCGCCAGTGCCCCGACTTGCCGCCCAGCTTCTCCACGAGCTGCACCCGCTCGATCACCATGCCGCGGTCCACGGCCTTGCACATGTCGTAGATGGTGAGCAGCGCGGCGCTGGCGGCGGTGAGGGCCTCCATCTCGACCCCGGTGCGTCCCACGGTCTCGGCCGTGGCGCTGCACTCGACGGCGTGCCCCGCCTCGTCGAAGACGAAGTCCACGCTGACTTTGGTCAGCGCGATGGGGTGGCACAGCGGGATCAGGTCGGCGGTGCGCTTGGCGGCCATGATGCCGGCGAGCCGCGCCACGCCCAGCACGTCGCCCTTCTTCGCGCCGCCGGCGCGGATCATGGCCAGGGTCTCGGGCCGCATGGCGATGCGGCCCCGGGCGACGGCGACGCGCCGGGTCTCGGCCTTCTCGCCGACATCCACCATGACGGCGCGGCCCTCGGCATCGAAATGGGTGAAATCGCTCATGGTATGGAACTCGCAGACGGGCCCGTTATCATAGGCCCATGCGACGTCTTCACGCCATCCTTGCGGCCTGCCTGCTGGCCGCTCCCGCCCATGCGGCGGAGCTGCCAGACCTGGGCGAGGCCGCGCGGGCGAGCTTCTCCAGCGCGCAGGAGGCCAGGCTCGGGCGCGAGATCATGCGCCAGATCCGCGGCGACCGGAACTATCTCGACGACCCCGAGATCGCCGACTATCTGAACAGCCTGGGCGACCGGCTGGCCGCGGCCAGCGACGACCCGAGCCGGCGCTTCGAGTTCTTCGCCGTGCGCGACGCCACGATCAACGCCTTCGCCCTGCCCGGCGGCTACATCGGCGTGCACACCGGGCTCATCGCGGCCACGCGCAACGAATCCGAGCTGGCCGGGGTGCTCGCCCACGAGATCGCCCACGTCTCCCAGAACCACATCGCACGCATGGTCAAGGCCCAGGAGAGCACCGCGCTGACCACGCTCGCCGCCCTGGCGGTGGCCATCGTGGCGGCCCGCTCCAACAGCCAGGTGGCCCAGGCGGCCATCACCTCGGCCCAGGCCCTCAGCGTCCAGAGCCAGCTGGACTACACCCGCGAGCACGAGCGGGAGGCCGACCGGGTCGGCTTCCAGACCCTGGAGAGGGCGGGCTTCGCCGCCTCCGGCATGGCGAGCTTCTTCGAGCGCCTGCAGGCCCAGGGCAGGCTCTACGAGAACAAGGCCCCCGCCTACCTGCGCACCCATCCGCTGACCCACGAGCGCATCGCGGACATGCAGAACCGCATCCAGGGGCTGGCCTACCGCATCCCCCAGGATTCCCTCGAGTACAAGCTGGTGCGGGCCAAGGTCCGGGCCCAGGAGGGCAATGCCGAGGAGGCGATCAGGCACTTCTCCGGCCAGGCCCATGAGGACGAGGCCGAAGAGGCCGCCCGGCGCTATGGCCTGGCGGCGGCTTGGCTGCGCAGCGGCCAGGCCGAGCGGGCGGCCGCCGAGCTCAAGCGCATGCCGGGCCGGTCCGCCCAGAGTCCCATGGCGGCCAGCCTCGCGGCGGAGGCGGCCTTCGCCCGCGGGCGCGGGGCCGAGGCCGTGACGCTCCTGCGCGGCGGCGTCGCCGCCCATCCCGATTCCAGGCCCCTGGCCTATGCCTACGCCCGTGGGCTCCTGCGCCAGGGCGAGGCCCGGAAGGCCCTGGATTTCCTGCGCGAGCAGCTCCTGACCTATCCGGACGACCCCCGGCTCTACGAGCACCAGGCCCAGGCCCATCAGGCCCTGCAGCAGGGCATGGATGCGCACATGGCCATGGCCGAGGCGCACGTGCGCCGTAGCCAGTATGCGGCCGCGGTCGAGCAGCTGCAGCTCGCGCTCAGGAGCGGCGAGAAGGACTTCTACAAGCTGTCCATCGCCGAGGCCCGCCTGCGCCAGCTCAAGGAAATGGAGCGCCTGAACGCCAAGCCCTGAGGGCTGGTTCTTAGGGACTGGTGCCCCCCTGAAATTCGTACCAAATTGGCCTTGCACGCTTGGCCGCCTGTTTCAACTCCTCTATCCTCGTGTCGTCCCCATAGGGATGCGCGCGCCGCCGACGAGGTGGCCGTTGAAAACAGTGAGGAGACACCATGCGGACACGCACTCCGATCGCAGCGGGAACCGCTCTGCCGGGCTCCCCATTCCTGAGTATCCCCACCGAGGCCCGGACCGACAAGGTCGTCGATCGCATTCCGGCCTCTACATTCAGCCAGCAAGGAGTCAGAGCATGAACCATCAGCGTAGAACCGTATTGAGGGGCGTGGGCGCGGCCGGCGCCGTCGGCGTGGCGGCGGCGGCCGGTCTGCTCAGGCCCACCGAGGTATACGCCGCCCCCCGCAGCGTCTTCGACGCCAAGGACGCGGCCGGCGTGATGAGGGGCCTGGGGGCCGGCGGCGCGGCCGAGAGCGGCCAGATCGTGGTGAAGGCCCCGGACATCGCCGAGAACGGCGCCGTGGTGCCGGTGGAGGTCACCAGCAACATCCCGGGCACCGAATCCATCGCGATCATCGCCGAGAAGAACGCCTCCCCCATGGTGGCCGACTTCGACCTGAAGGGCGGCGCCGAGGGCTTCGTCTCCACCCGCATCAAGCTGGCCAACACCTCGCCGGTGCGCGCGGTGGTGCGAGCCGGCGGCAAGATGCACACGGCGGCCAAGGAAGTGAAGGTGACCATCGGCGGCTGCGGCGGTTAAGAGCAGCTTAGCCCCGTCCCTCTCTCCCGCAAGCGGGAGAGAGCTAGGAGAGAGGGTGGGGTTGAGGCCAGCCGCACAACTGAACAGGCTTTAGGAGAAGACGACATGGCAATGAAGATTCGAGCCACGATGGTGGGCGATTCGGCGGACGTGAAGGTGCTGATGAACCACCCGATGGAGACCGGCACGCGCAAGGACGCGAAGACGGGGCAGACGGTCCCGGCGCACTACATCTCGCGGATCGTCGCGACGGTGGGCGGCAAGACCGTGCTGGAGGCGGACACGGGTCCGGCCATCTCCAAGAACCCCTACCTCGCGTTCAAGGTGAAGGGCGCCAAGTCCGGCGACAAGGTCACCGTCGCCTGGGAGGACAACAAGGGCGAGAAGGAGTCCGCCGAGGCCGCCATCGGCTGAGCCAAATCAGCCACCGGGGCGCTAGGGTTCCGGCCCCGGCACCACCGTTGCGAAAGAGCTGTCGCCTTGGAAACCGCTGATATTCGTGGCGCAGTGACACCAAAGCCCTATATCGAGGAGATGACGCATGATCAAGAAAGCCCTGTGCGCGCTGCCCATCGTGCTGGCCATGACGGCTGGTGCCGTCGCCAGCGCCAACCAAGCGCCCGAAGACATCCTGGACGCCCTGGCCGCCAAGACCAAATCCCCCTACCTGACCCAGAGCCCGCAAAACCGCATGATGATGCCGGACAACCCGTCCTATGACGTCGCGGAGGACGGGGGCAAGCTGTTCAAGCAGAAGCGCGGGCCGAAGAACGCCTCCCTGGAGCAGTGCGACTTCGGCAAGGGGCCCGGCGTGCTGAAGGGGGCCTACGTGGAGCTGCCCCGCTATTTCGCCGACGCCGGCAAGGTCATGGACCTGGAGTCCCGCCTGGTGCACTGCATGAAGACCCTGCAGGGCTTCACCAGCGACGATCCCCAGATCAAGCGGCGCCATGGCTCCGATACGGACATCATGAAGCTGATGACCTACGTCGCCATCCAGTCCAACGGCATGGCCTGGAACCCGTCCATGAAGCACCCCCAGGAGAAGGCCATGCGCGACGCGGGCGAAGTCCTGTTCTATCGCCGTTCCGGCTCCATGGACTTCAACTGCGCCACCTGCCACACCAATGATGCCGGCGCACGCATCCGCGCCTCGGTCCTGCCCACCATCAAGAGCAAGGAGGAATGGACCAAGGCCGTCTCCTGGCCCGCCCACCGCGTCGGCCATGAGCATACGCGCAGCTCCCAGCATCGCGTCCTCGAGTGTCTCTGGCAGATGCGCTATCCCAACATCAAGCCGGATTCCGACGTCAACATCGCCCTGATCTCGTACTGGACCGACGTGGCCCGCGGCCAGCCGGCCATCCTGCCCGATCTGAAGCGCTAACCGCCGACCCACGAGGAGCACCGACACATGTTCAAGAAGACCTCCATCGCGGCCGTGATTGCGGCCACCACGTCCATGGCCCTCGTCCTCGGCGGCTGCGCCGCCCCCGGCGCGGACAAGACCGCGGCGCCGGCCAAGCCGGACTACGGCAAGATGTCCCCCCAGGCCCTGGCCGAGCACCTGGTGTTCGAGTCCGGCAGCTATGACCTGCAGCAGCCCACCCAGGAGGGCACCACCGGCCGGCATCGCCTCGTTCAGGACGAGACCATGAAGATCTGCTCCGAGGCGGCCATGAAGGGCGGCCAGATCGACGCCAAGACCTCGGAGAGGATCAACAAGCTGGCGGCCGCCACCGTGAAGTACCCCGAGGGCGGCATCAAGCTGGGCGACTGGAAGAAGGGCCGGGATCTGGCCTGGTCGGGTTTCGGCTTCCGCACCGCGCACAACCCGGACGACCACGGCAAGGGTGCGCCGGGCGCCAACTGCTACAACTGTCACCAGCTCGCCACCGACCGCACGGGGGGCAGCCTCGGCCCCAGCCTGACCGGTTACGGCAAGCTGCGCGGCAACAGCCCGGAGATGCTGAAATACACCTATGACGTGATCTACAACCCCCACGTCTATTTCGCCTGCGCCAACATGCCCAGGCTGGGGGCCAACGGCGTGCTCACCCAGCAGCAGATCGCCGACGTCATGGCCTACCTGTTCGATCCGGCATCCCCGGTCAACAAGTGATGGGCAACGGCCCCCGGCCGGGGGCCGTGCGGAAGCCATCGGCGCAGCCGATGGCTTCTTTTATTTTGGTATCCGGAATCCGCTGTTGAACGGTCGCGCCATCTACTACAGGGGTGATATAACGGATCATGCCTGAGCGGAAGATCATCGACGAGACCTTCACTATCTCGCGTAAGCGGGGCAATGGCCTGCTTCGGCGTGAGGTCTGGGTCGACTAGTACGCCAACCCATAAGTTTGCGTACATGCCGAGACGCGCATCCGCGCGCCGAGTGCGCGAAGCGAACCGCAGCCATAGCCGTAGCTATGGCGAGGATGAGCGAAAACGCAGTTTCGGTGCAGGCTAACCTGCCTGCCAGGCAGGTTAAGCCGCGAGGCGGCGGCCGTAACCACAAAGCAATCGGCGATGCGGGGCGTGTCGAACATAGCGGAACTTATGGGTTGGCGTACTAGGAGGGGCGCGTGGTCCGCTACAACCTGGCGTACATCAATCACGCCATTCAATCAGATGACAATGGCCGGGTCGTAGGCTATGACAACGCCCATGGATACCACCATCGGCATTGCCTTGGTACGGTTGAGCCGGTGGATTTCGTGAGCTTCGAGGACGTCGAGGCCCGGTTCGAGCAGGATTGGATAGCCATCGGAGGCAAGACATGAAGACGGTAATTAAGACGGGCAGCGTAGAAGGCTTCTTC
This sequence comes from Hydrogenophilus sp., assembly GCA_020725195.1. GTDB lineage: Bacteria > Pseudomonadota > Gammaproteobacteria > Burkholderiales > Thiobacillaceae > DYFL01. The sequence continues at coordinate 11,163 of DYFL01000050.1, read as the reverse complement.
AGGCGCGGCCGTGTGATTGCGCGGCTTGCCGATCAGGGCAAGCCCATCCCGGCCGAACGGGTCGTCACCTATGAGGACCCGGAAGACCTGGCGCGCATCCTCACCACAGCGAAAATCGCCCTCTTCCGCGCCATCAAGGAGCGCCCTGGATCGATCACCGACCTCGCCGCTCGGCTCAAGCGTGACCGCAGCGCCGTCAAACGCGACATCGACGACCTGGAACAAGCCGGCCTGGTCTGCGTAGAAGATAAGCCACACCCTGGGCACGGCCGCCTCAAGGAAGTAAGGGCAGCGGCGGATCGGATTGTTCTGGAAGCGGAATTCGCCTGAGGCCGTTCCGGAACCAGCCCGGTTCCTTACGTAGCCACACCAGATTCCGGATACTCCTTTTTTTGTCGCCTCTTTTCGAGATTCGAGTGGGTAACCTCGATTTCGCAGGGTAGGCGCGTCCGGGTCGCTCCCCCCTCAGAGGCAAGGATGGGATGGGGGCAGGGTTGGCGGGGCGCTTGAATCGCTGGACGCTTACCCCGTCCCCCTCCCGCCACCTGCCGTTTCCGGAGGATTCGAGCCCTATCCGGCCAGACCCCGGCACCCGGAATTTGGGCCATAGTTACCATTTACGCCCGATTCCGCCGCCGTGACAATGAAACCGCAGATTCAACGATGGCCGCCGTGCCGGGCAATGCGGTCCGCGGCGGCCTCTCATCCACTCCAAGGAGGCTTATTCCATGTCGATGACCCGCCGGGAATTCCTGCAAGTACTGGCCGCCGCTTCCGCCGCCGGCCTCGCGCTCGATGGCAAGCAGGTGCTGGCCGGCAATGCGCCCGCCAGCTTCTACGACCTCCCGCCCTTCGGCAACGTGTCGCTCATGCACATGACCGACTGCCACGCCCAGCTGCTGCCCATCTATTTCCGCGAGCCCAGCGTCAACCTCGGCGTCGGCGAGGCCGCGGGCCGCGTGCCGCACCTGGTCGGCGAGCATCTGCTCAGGCACTTCGGCATCCGCCCCAACACCGTGGAGGCGCATGCCTTCACCTATCTCGACTTCGAGCAGGCCGCCAGGACCTACGGCAAGGTCGGCGGCTTCGCCCACCTGAAGACCCTGGTGGACAAGGTGCGCGCCTCCCGCCCCGGCTCGCTGCTCATGGACAGCGGCGACACCTGGCAGGGTTCCGCCACGGCCCTCTGGACCAAGGGCCAGGACATGGTCGAGGCCTGCATCGAGCTCGGCGTCAACGTCATGGCCCCGCACTGGGAGTTCACCCTGGGCGCCGACCGCGTCCTGGAGATCGTCAACGGCGACTTCAAGAAGCACGGCATCGACTTCGTCGCCCAGAACGTGGTCACCAACGACTTCGGCGACCAGGTCTTCAAGCCCTACGTGATCAAGACCATCAACGGCGTGCAGGTCGCCATCATCGGCCAGGCCTTCCCCTACACCCCCATCGCCAACCCGCGCTACATGGTGCCCGACTGGAGCTTCGGCATCCGCGACGACGGCATGCAGAAGTGGGTCGACGAGGCGCGCGCCAAGGGCGCCCAGGTCGTCGTGGTGCTCTCCCACAACGGCATGGACGTGGACCTCAAGATGGCCAGACGGGTCACCGGCATCGACGTCATCTTCGGCGGCCACACCCACGACGGCGTGCCGCAGCCCGTGCCGGTGAAGAACGCCAAGGGCACGACCCTGGTCACCAACGCCGGCTCCAACGGCAAGTACCTCGGCGTCATGGACTTCGACGTCAAGGACGGCAAGATCCGCGGCTGGAAGTACCGCCTGGTGCCGGTGTTCTCCAACCTGCTCGCGGCCGACCCGAAGATGGATGCGCTCATCAAGCGCGTGCGCAAGCCCTACGAGTCCAAGCTCAACGAGAAACTGGCCGTGACCGAGGGCGTGCTCTACCGCCGCGGCAACTTCAACGGCTCCTGGGACCAACTCATCATGGACGCCATGATGCAGGTGAAGGGCGCGGACGCCGCCTTCTCGCCGGGCTTCCGCTGGGGCACCTCGCTGCTGGCGGGCGACACCATCACCATGGACCTGCTGATGGACCAGACCGCCACCACCTACTCCTACAGCACGCTCACCGAGATGAGCGGCCAGACCATCAAGGACGTGATGGAAGACGTCTGCGACAACCTCTTCAACCCGGACCCCTACTACCAGCAGGGCGGCGACATGGTGCGCGTGGGCGGCATCACCTACGCCCTGAACCCCTACGAGAAGATGGGCAAGCGCATCTCCGACATGCGCCTCAAGGGCAAGCCGGTCGACCCCAACAAGAAGTACAAGGTGGCCGGCTGGGCGCCGGTTGCCGAGGGCGCGACCGGCACGCCGATCTGGGACGTGGTGGCCGAGTACCTGCGCAGCGTCAAGACCGTGACCCCGCGCAAGCTCAACAACCCGCGCCTCATCGGCGTCAAGAAGGGCGATCCCGGCATCGCCGACTACAAGGCCAGCGTCTGAGGCGCATCCGGTCAAGTGCAAGGGGGCTTCGGCCCCTTTTTTGCTTGTGCGCCCAGGGCGGAATTTCGTAGCCCGGATGCAGCCGCAGGCGGAATCCGGGGCATGGGCATGCACGCGGCCTCCCGGATTGCGCTTCGCGGCATCCGGGCTACCTGACAACATGAACCCCTGCCATGTGGGAGCGGCTTCAGCCGCGAAGCCTCCCTTGCGCTGGTATCGCGGCTGAAGCCGCTCCCACAGACATGCGCCGCCCGGGCGCGGCCGTGGCGAGGGCGGAGAGCGCGCGCTGCCGCAGAGTTTCCAAAGCCGCATCGTCCCGGCCGTAGAGCGCGGCCTCGACGGCTTCGGCCGGCGCGTCCACGGCCGTGCCGGGGCTCTGCCGGTGCATCCGCTGTCTCCACAGTCCGAGCGTGGAAGCGGGAGGAGTGTCGGCGGCCAGGGTAAAGGCCCGCAGTGCGTGCGCCAGCTCGGCCATATCCGAGGCCTGCCTGATGCGCTCGAGGGCGGCCTTGCGTGCGGTGCGCCAGCGGAGTTCCCTGCGGCCTGCCCAAGTCAGGAGCGTGACACCGCCCAGCCCGACGATCGCCGACACTGCCAAGAAGATCTTGTCCCAGATCGGATCGAACACCCGCAGGATGGGCCCGGGCAGGCGCACCTGTTCCAGCCTGCCGCTGGCCGGGTCGAAATAGGGCAGTGCGATCTCGGGCAGGACCAGCGTGCCGGTGTCACGCGGCAGGATGTAGAAGCTCACGTCGAGGCGGGTGCTCGCCGTGTTGGGCTCTTCAGGCGCGGCCGGCTCGATGCTGGGCCGGTAGGCGCTCAGGATCGGCGAGCCCTGGAGTTGCAGCGCCAGCATCGCCTTCAGGCCGTCGACGCTGTAGCCGCCCTCCACCGTCAGGCGCCAGGCCAGGGGGCGCTCCAGGGGCCATTCCGGGGGCAGGGGCTCGGCGGTGATCGTCGGCCGCCCTACCGGCACGTTCAGCGGCAGCCACGCGGGCGCGGGTGCCGCCGTGAAGGCGGCGGCGGGCGGCGGCAGGCGCAGGCGCTGGCCGAACTTGCCCGCCTCCAGCATGGGCAGCGGCAGCACGATCTCGCCCGCCTGGGTGGGCAGCGCCGCCCAGTGGTAGCGGCGGGCGGTGCAGCGCCCGCCGTCGCGTTCCACCTCCATCTGCTCCTCGCCCAGGGGTCTGAGGTGCAGGGCGGCGTGGGTGGGCAGCGCGGGGCGCTTCCAGTCCAGGCTGCCGTCGTCGCAGAGCTCCAGGGTCAGGCGCGTGGGCTGGCGCACGTAAGGCGCCGCCGGTTCGGTCTCGATGCGGGCCGTCACGCGGGGCATGGCGTCCGACTCCGCGTGGACGGTCACGTGGAGGGGCCGGCTGCGCTCCCGGCCCGCGGCCAGGGCGGGCAGGGTGAGCTTGCCCGTGCGCAGGGGATAGAGGGTGAGGGCCAGGCTGCCCCGCTCGTTCTGGCGGCTCAGCGTGCGGGCGTGCACCTCGAAGTCCCGCCGGAGGGGGTCGAGGTCGATCCTCTCCAGGGCATCGGCCGGGCCGTCGAGGCTCAAGGTGAGCGGCTCGCCCAGGGCGAGTTCCCGGCGGTCGGTCTGCACGGTCAAGGCCAGGGCCGTGGGTGCCAGGGCGAGGGCCATGAGCAGCGCCGCGAATCTCACCATGGCCGCAGTTCCCCAGCCGGAGGGGTGTCCGGTGCATCCTGCTTCAGCAGGCCCTTGAGCACCGGCTTGGGCCGGTCTTCCAGCAGCTCCAGCTTCTTGAGCCCGGACTGCAGCCGCCGGGCGTCCGCCTCGGCGCGGCCAGAGGCCGACATCGGGCCCTGCAGGCGGGCCCCGGCGGCGGAGCGGCCCTCGCGGTCGATGAGCGCCGCCTGGGGCTGCGGCTCGAATTCCTTCACCGGGGTGCCGCGGTCCCATTCCGGGTCGATGATGCCCCCGGCGAGGAAGCCCGTGCGGCCGCGCAGGTCGCTTGGCCCCGTGGGGGTCGGGCGCTGTTTCGCGAGCCGGGCGCGGGCCCGGTCCAGGTTGGCGCGGGCCCGGGCGTCACCGGCCCGGTCCAGGAGCACGGCCTCGTAGGCCTCGGCCGCGGCCTGCCAGTTTCCAAGTCCGTAGTGGGCGCCGCCCAGGTTGTAGAGGGCGTCGGCCCGCTCCCCGGGGCTGCGCGCGAGGAGCAGGGCCGCGCCGAAGTGCCGGGCCGCGGCGGCGTAGTCCTTCAGCCGCCAGGCCGCCGCCCCCGCGCCCATCTGGCCGGCATGACCGCCGGCGCGGGCGTAGCGGCCCTGTGCCTCGGGATAGTGGCCGGCGCGGTAGTCCTGCCAGGCGGCGTGCAGGTCTTCGGCGTGGGCATCCGGCAGCGGCAGGGCGAGGCCGGCAGCCAGGAGCAGCGGCACGGCGCGCGGCAGGGCGCGGGGCAGGTGCAGGCCCATCAGGAGCAGCAGGGCCGGGGCCAGGCACCAGGCGTAGAGCTCGCGCCAGGCCCGCACCCGCTCGGGCGGCAGCGGGTCGCCGGGCAGACGGGCCAGGCCCCGGTCGTAGAGGCTCGTCCAGTCGCCATCGCCGTCGGCCACCGGCACGAAGTCGCCGCCGGCGAGGCGGGCGAGCCCCGCATAGGGGCCGGCGGCCATGCGGCTCACGACCTGGCCGCCGTCCCCCTCGGCAAAGCCGCCCTCGGCCAGGGGGATGGGCGCCCCGGCGGTGGTGCCGACGCCGAGGATGTAGAGCGGGATGTCCGCGTCCTTCAGCCGCTGCACCGCTTCTCGCGCGGCCTCGCCCTGGCCGCCGGCCAGGCTGTCGCCTTCCGCGTCGGTCACCAGGAGCACGGCGCGGGCGCGGCCGGCCTCCTTGGTGAGCGCCCGTCGCGCCAGGTCCAGGGCGGCGGGCAGGTTGCTGCCTGCGGCCTCGATGAGCTCCGGGCCGGCCAGGTCCAGGGCGCGCCGCAGGAGCTCCGGGTCGTCCGCGGGCGGGCTCAGGATCCCCGCCTCGCCGCCGTAGACGATGAGCCCGACGCGCTCGCCGTTGAGGCGGCGGGCGAGGTCGGCCAGCTCCAGCCGGGCGCGGGCCAGCCGGCTGGGCGCGATGTCCGTGGCCTGCATGGAGGCGGAGACGTCCAGCACCACGTAGAGGCTCATGACGTGCCGGGCCGCGAGGCGGCCGTCCGCGCCCGGGGCCGCCTCCAGGGGCAGGCGCGGGCCGGCCGCGGCCGCGGCGAGCAGCAGCCAGGCCAGGGCGTGCCCGGCCTGGCGCCGGCGGTCGGCAGGCAGCGCGCCGGCCTCGAGCAGGGCCCAGGGCTGCAGCGCCTCCTCGGCATAGGCGGCCAGGCGCCGGCGGCGCCGCCAGGCCAGGGCGAAGACCAGCAGCGGCTGCAGGGCCAGGAGCCCCCACCCGGGCGCGCGCCAGTCGAGCTGCAGCAGGGCGTCGATCATGCCGCCTGCCTCATTGTCATCACACGAGCCAGGCTGAGGCAGAGCGCCCCCAGGGCCAGCGCCGCCCAGTACCACTCGCGCACCTCGCGGTGGCGGGCGGGGCGCGCCAGGGTCTGCTCCAGCGCGCCGATGTCGCGGATGACGGTTTCGGCATCCCCCGTGCCGCGCACGAACCAGTGGCGGCCGCCGGTGAGGCGGGCGATCGCCGCGAGGTTGGGCTGCGGGTCGGGCTCCTCGCGCAGCTCGCGGCCCTCGGCGAAGAGGTCGGCTCCGATCTGCACCGTGTGGATGGCCACCCCCAGCTGACGCGCGATGGCGACGGCCTCGGCGGGGGTGAGGTCGCCGGCGTTGCTGGCCGCGTCGTCGCTCACCAGGATCAGGGCCGGGCGCAGCCGCTGCGGGCGCAGCGGCTTCAAGGCCAGGCCCAGGGCATCGCCCAGGGCGGTGTCGTTGCCGGCCATGCCGACCTGCAGGCGCGCGATCTGGGCGACGACATGGCGGCGGTCGAAGGTGGGCGGCGTGAGGGTGGCGGCGTGGGTGCCGAAGGCGATCACGCCGAAGCGGTCGCCCTCGCGGCCCTGGACGAAGCGGCTCATCACGTCCTTGAGGACGGCCAGGCGCTCCACCGGCCGGCCGTCCACCCGGAAGTCGTCGATGCTCATGGTGCGCGAGGTGTCGATCACCAGCACGATGTCGCGTCCTTCCGGGGGCGGGGTGATCCAGCGGCCGACCTCGCGCGGTTGCGCCAGGGCCAGGACGATCAGCGCCAGGCCCAGGGCGGCGAGCCAGGCCGGCGCATGGGGCGCGGGCAGAGGAGCTTTGGCCTCGCTGGCGGGCGCCGGCAGTTGGGGGTGCCTGAGCACCCAGCCGCCTTGTCCCCCCTCCTGGCTGCGGCGCGAGGCGAGCCAGCCCCAGGCCGCTACGCCGGGCAGCAGCAGGAGCCAGAGGGGCTGGGCGAGTTCGAGCATTTACCGGGCGTCAGGATGGGGTGCGCCGATTTCCCTCACCCCTACCCCTCTCCCGGGGGGAGAGGGGATGTTGCACGCCTCTCCCTCCGGGAGAGGCCGACGCAAAAGCGGCGGGTGAGGGAATGGGCCGACTCGTCCGTACTGCATAACCATTTACACGATCTCGCTGCGATCAACCGAGCCGCTGGAGCGCAGCATCATCGCGGCCTCTCGGCACAGCCGTGCGATTACGGCCTGCGCATCTTCACGCGGCGGGCCGAAGCGCAGGCGTTGCATGGCATCGAGCCAGGCCGGATCGGGCGCGCGCCTGAAGTGCGGCAGCAGGGCCGCGAGCCGGTCGGCCAGGTCGCGGGCCTCGCCCTCGCCGGACTCGGCCAGCGCAGTCAGCTGCCCCAGGGCGCGCAGCGGCTGGCGCATGCGCCACCACCCGGCGGCCAGGGCCACGATCACGATGCCCGCAAGCGCGAGACCCATTGCGAGGAAGTAACCGGGCTCCCCGGCCGGTGCGGGCGGCGCCAGCGGCTCGATGATGGGGGCGAGGTCCTTAAGCGGATCAGGCATGGGCGAGCAGCACGGGGGCGAGGTCGTCCACCGCGCTGCCCAGGACGAGATGCCGCGCCCCGGCGCGGGCGAGGCGTGCCGCGACGTCCGCCTGGCGGCTGCGGAAGGCCCGGGTCTGGGCCTCGCGCTCGGCGGCGCGGCCGGTGTCGATCCAGGCCTCCCGGCCGCTGGCCATGTCGTGGAAGCGGGCCAGGCCCACGTCGGGCAGCGCCTGCTCGGCCGGGTCGAGGATCTCGACCGCGAGCAGGTCGACCCGCTCGGCCAGGCGGGCGAGCAGCGGCTCGTGCATCGTGCCCAGCCAGGCGAAGTCGCTGATCAGGGTGACCTGCGCGCCGCGCGGCAGCACGGCCGCAAGCCACGCCAGGCGGTCGAGGTCGTGGACGGGCTCGGCGGCGGCGGCGTCCGCCTCGGGCGGGCAGGCGGTGGCGGCGGCCCCGGCCAGGGCCAGCGCCCCGGCCCGGCCGTGCAGGGGCGGCAGGGCGAGGTCCTCCGTATCCCACAGGGTGCCGCCCACGGCGGCGTTGCGGCCGGCGGCCTGGAAGGCCAGCAGGGTCGCCACGCGCGCCGCCTGGGTCACCTTCAAGCGGCGGCGGGTGCCGAAGCGCATGCCGGCCTGGCGGTCCACCACGAGGTGCAGCACCGGCTGGCGTTCCTCGCGGTAGATCTTGAGGTAGGCCCGGCCGGTGCGCGCCGTGGTGCGCCAGTCCATGTCGCGGATGTCGTCGCCGGCGGCGTAGGGGCGCGATTCCTCGAAGTCCAGGCCGCGGCCCAGCCAGCCCGAGGACCAGTCGCCGGCGTGGTGGTCGTGCACCTCGCGCCGGCGCCCGGCTTCATTCAGCCAGGCCGCCTGCAGGGCCAGGGCGGCGATCTCGTTCGCGTCGAGGAGGGGGGCGTGCGTCGCGGCCCGTAGCCCGGATTGCGTCCGCGCCAGCGGACGCAATCCGGGGAGCCGGCGTAGCCAACTTCGCCATCCCGGATTCCGTTTCACTGCATCCGGGCTACGTCTCTTCAACCCTTTCACGGTGCCGGCACGGCCTCCAGCAGGCCACTGATGAGCGCGTCGCGGGAGAGCTTCTGCAGGCGGGCGCCGAGGCTCGGGATGATGCGGTGGCGCAGGCAGTCCGGGGCGATCTCGCGCACGTCGTCCGGCGTGACGAAGTCGCGGCCGCGCAGGTAGGCCAAGGCAGATGCGGCATGGGCCAGGGCCAGGGCGGCGCGGGGGCTCGCGCCCACCTCGACGGCCTCGGCCCATTCCGCCCGCCACTGCCCCGGCGCGCGGGTGGCGCGCACCAGGTCCACGATGTAGCGCTCCACCGCCGGGGCCAGGTGCACCCGGCGCACCTCCTCGCGGGCGGCCAGGGCGCTGGCCACATCCAGCACCGCCTCGACGGGGGCCTGGCCCTCCAGGAGGTGCAGAGACCGATCGCGGCGCAGGATCTCCAGTTCCTCGTCGGCCGTGGGGTAGTCGAGCACCACGTGCAGCAGGAAGCGGTCGAGCTGGGCCTCGGGCAGGGGGTAGGTGCCGGCCTGCTCCAGGGGGTTCTGGGTGGCCATCACCATGAACAGGGGCGGCAGCCTGCGGGTCTCGCCCCCCACGGTGATCTGGTGCTCCTGCATGGCCTCGAGCAGGGCGGACTGCACCTTGGCCGGCGCGCGGTTGATCTCGTCGGCCAGGATGATCTCGTGGAAGAGCGGCCCCTCGGCGAAGCGGAAGCCGCCCTCCCGGGGGTTGTAGATGTCGGTGCCGGTGAGGTCGCCGGGCAGGAGGTCCGGCGTGAACTGGATGCGCCGGAAGCCCGCGTGGAGGCCGGCAGCCAGGGTCTTCACGGCCGTGGTCTTGGCCAGGCCCGGCAGGCCCTCGACCAGCACGTGGCCGCCGGCGAGCAGGCCCACCACCAGGCGGTCGAGCAGGGCGGTCTGGCCGACGATGACCGCCTCCAGGGCATGGCGCAGGTCGAGGATCCGGGATTGGTGCTGCATGGCGCGGCTCTTGGGATTCGAAGCCCCGAACATAGGTCCGGGCAGTACGGCGCGCAATGGTGCGATCGCCCTAGCTGATGGTTGGCCGCGCGGCCTGGCGGGTATCATGCGGCCTTCACCTGGCGATCATGGCGAAGCGCACTGACCGGGAACACGATCAGCGCGCTTCGCCATGACCGCTTCCCTCACCCCGGCCCTCCCCCGCTTGCGGGGGAGGGGGACTTGGAGTCGCCTTGCGACGATCACTTTAAGGCGGAAAGACGATGGAATACGCGATCGCATTCCTCCCGGGGCTGCTGGCCGGCCTGGCCCTCCTGTTCTGGCAGCGCGGCCGCGGCCTTGCCGAGCGCGCCGACCTCGCCGCCCGCGCCGAGCAGGCGCAGACCCGCTCGGAGGAGGCCCGCCGCGCCCTGGCGGACAAGGAGGCGCAGCTCGCACGCCTGGCCACGGACAACGCCGACCTGAAGGCCCGGGTGGCCGAGCTCTCGACGCTGATCGCCAAGGAGCGCGAGGCCTCGGCCGAGAAGCTCGCCCTCTACGAGGCCGCCGAGAAGAAGCTGGCCGACGCCTTCACGGCGCTCTCCGCCCAGGCCCTGAAGAGCAACAACCAGGCCTTCCTGGAACTCGCCCGCGAGAATCTGACCAAGTTCCAGGAGGCCGCCAAAGGCGACTTCGAGGCCCGCAGCCAGGCGGTCGGCGCCCTGGTGAAGCCCATCCACGAGGCCCTGGAGAAGCTCGGCGCCCAGACCCAGGAGATCGAGCGGGCGCGCTCCAGCGCCTATGCCGGCCTCACCGAGCAGGTGAAGGGGCTGATGACCGCCCAGGAGCACCTCAAGAACGAGACCGGCCGCCTGGTGCGGGCGCTCCACCGGCCCGAGGTGCGCGGCCGCTGGGGCGAGGTGCAGTTGAAGCGCGTGGTGGAGATGGCGGGCATGCAGGACCACTGCGACTTCTACGAGCAGGAGAGCGTCGAGGCCGAGGGCAGGCGCAGCCGCCCGGACATGCTGGTGAGGCTTCCCGGCGGCAAGAGCGTGGTGCTCGACTCCAAGGCCCCGGTGGCGGCCTACCTCGACGCGGCCGAGGCGGAAGGCGACGCGGACCGCCGCCGCCACATCGAGCGCTATGCCCGCCACGTGAAGGAGCACGTCCAGGCCCTGGGGGCCAAGGCCTACTGGGACCAGTTCCAGCCCGCGCCGGAGTTCGTGGTGCTGTTCCTGCCCGGCGAGTCCTTCTTCAGCGCCGCGCTGCAGGAGGACCCGGGGCTCATCGAGTACGCCAGCGAACACAAGGTCATATTGGCCACGCCCACGACGCTCCTCGCGCTCTTGAAGGCGGTCTACTACGGCTGGCGCCAGGAGGCCCTGGCCGAGAACGCCCGCGAGATCAGCGACCTGGGCCGCGACCTCTACCGGCGGCTGGCCACCCTGGCCGACCACTGGCACGGCCTGGGCCGCAGCCTGGCCAAGTCGGTGGACAGCTACAACAAGGCGGTGGGGTCGCTGGAGCGCAACGTGCTGCCGGCGGCGCGCCGCTTCCGCGACCTGCAGTCGGCGCCGGAGGGCGTGGAGGTGACGGGCCCCGAGCAGATCGAGCTCGCCCCCCGCGCGCTGCAGGCGCCGGAGATGCAGGGTGCCCCCGACGATGCCGTGTAGGAGCGGCTTCCCCCGCTCCGGGGACAAGAGCCGCGAACGATGCAGTCCACCCAATCGCGGCTGAAGCCGCTCCCAGTGCGCTCGTGAAGGCGCACACACAGCACGGTG
>DYFL01000049.1 GCA_020725195.1 Hydrogenophilus sp. | reverse complement strand
GACACGGACTTTCACCGTGCTGTGTGTGCGCCTTCACGAGCGCACTAGGAGCGGCCTCCCGGCCGCGAACCATTCGGCCCGAGGACGGACCTCCTGCCTTAGAGCCCCCAACGGGCACCGCATTGCGCGTCCAGGCGCAGGCCGAGGCGGCGGGCCAGGTCGAGCGCCTCCCGATACTCCTCCCGGCTCAGGGCGCGGTCCAGGGGCGGGTTCTCGTCCGCCCGGTAGCAGGGGCGGTACTGGTCCATGAGGTTGAGATAGGTGCCGGGGGAGATCTCCTCGGCGAGGAAGCGCAGCACGGCCTGCGTTCCGGAGACACCGCCGGGCAGCACCAGATGCCGCACCAGCAGGCCCCGCCGGGCGATGCCCCGGGCGTCCAGCACGAGGTCGCCCACCTGGCGGTGCATCTCCCGCACCGCGGCGCGGTTCACCTCGCAGTAGTCGCGCACGTGGGAATAGCGGTGCGCGAGTCGGGAGTCGCCGTACTTCATGTCCGGCATGTAGATGTCGACGACGCCGTCGAGCAGGGCCAGGGCCTCGGGGCTGTCGTAGCCGCCGGTGTTGTAGACCAGGGGGAGGTCCAGGCCCCGCCGCGCGGCGATCGCCACGGCGGCGAGGATCTGGGCCACGACGTGGCTGGGGGTGACCAGGTTGATGTTGTGGCAGCCCTGGGCCTGGAGCCGCAGCATCATGGCCGCGAGCTGTTCGGGCTCGACCTCCTCGCCCAGGCCGCGCTGCGAGATGTCCCAGTTCTGGCAGAACACGCAGCGCAGGCTGCACCAGGTGAAGAAGATGGTGCCCGAGCCGTGCGTCCCCCGCAGCGGCTCCTCCTCGCCGTGGTGGGGGCCGAAGCTGGCGACCACCGCCCGCTCGCCCGTGCGGCAGACGGCGCCCTCGAGGGTCCGGATCCGGTCGACGCGGCAGTAGCGGGCGCAGAGGTCGCAGGCCGCGAGGTGCCGCCAGGCGGCCTCGACCCGGCGCCCGAGCTCGCCGCTTTCGAGCAGTTTGCGATAGGCCGCCTGGAAGGGCATGGGATTAGACAGGCAGCGGACGGGCCTAGCGGGTGTGCGCTTCCACCAGCATCTTGAGCAGGAAGTTCTGGAGCATGACCTTCTCGCCCTTGCCCAGGCGCTGGAACCTCACCCCCTGGCGCCAGGTGGGCGGGCCGTCGCCCGTCGGATGGGCCTCGACGTGCAGCAGGCCGGCCGCCACGGTGAGCGGCACCTCCTGCTCCAGCTCTTCCACCGGGAAGCTGAAGCGCAGCTCGACGCCCTCGCCCGGCTCGCCCAGGGGGTGGGCGCTCTCGACCAGGGCGCCGCCCATGCCCAGATCGAGCAGCAGGGCGGGGCGCCAGTGCGCCCCGCGCTTCACCTCGGCCAGCAGCCTGACCGGCAGGCGCTGGTTCTTGCGGACCTCCAGGCACTGGATCTCGCTGGGGAAGGCCAGGTGCAGGTACAGGAAGGGGGCGATGCAGATGCGCTGCACCCGGGTCAGGAAGGCGAAGGCCTTGGTGCCCGAGAAGACCCGCAGCACCGCCTGCTGGCCTTCGTGCACGTTGACCGGCAGGTTGTTCGAGAGCGGCGTGCGCACGAGGACGCTCTCGCCCGGCACGTAGCCGATCAGCCGGGTGAAGAGGCGCGGATGCAGGCGGGTGGGGGTGAGCTGGAACTCAACCCGCTCGCCCACCTGCAGGTTCATCTCGCCGAAGTCGCAGTAGGCGAGGTTGCGCGGATCCTGGCTGAAGAGCGCCTCGGCCATGGTCGCCTCAGGGACGGACGAGGGCGTGCAGGTCCCGCTCCAGCAAGGCGCTGTCGCCCAGGTTGAGCTCCACCAGCCGCCGCAGCCCGGTGGCGCTGTCGAGGTCGATGTCCACGCAGCGCAGGCCCGCGTTCAGGCCCTCCTGATGGCTCAGCGCCACGTCCATGTCGATCTTGATCAGGTCGGTGAGATGGACGGTGAGATGGTAGGTCTGCCTCGGGTCGAGCGGCCGGGCCTGGGCGAGGCGCACCAGGCAACCCTTCAGCGAGAGGTCCTGCACCGTGCAGGTCCACGCGGCGCCGAAGAGCGACAGCGTCGCGCGGGCGTCGTGCGCCACCCGGTGGAAATGGCGTTTTTCTGTGGAATCCTGTCCGCTCACGATACCCCCTTCTGCAAGTCGGTCAATCCCAGCATAGAACACGCCGCCGGGCGGCGGTCAGGCGGTCAGCACCAGGCCCCAGACCACCGCCACGTTCACCAGGGCCAGGAGGACGGCGGCGCTGCCGATGTCCTTGGCGCGCTTGGCGAGCAGGTGGTTCTCCAGGGAGATGCGGTCCACCGTGGCCTCGATGGCGGAGTTGACCAGCTCCACGACGAGCACCAGGAGCACGCTGCCGATCATCAGGGCGCGGGCGAGATTGTCGCTGCCGAGGAAGAAGGCCGCCGGGATCAGGACCGCGGCGAGCACCACCTCCTGGCGGAAGGCGTCCTCGTGGCGGAAGGCGGCGGCGAGCCCGGCCAGGGAATAGAACAGGGCGTTCCAGACGCGCCGGAGGCCGGTCTTGCCCTTGTGCCGGTTCTGCTCAGGGGCCATATGCCGCGCCCTCTCTCCCCTCGGCACAGGGATGAATCTTCAGCCTTTCCAGACCAGATCCGGCTCCCGCGCCGCCTTCACGTCGTCGAGCCGCCGGGCCGGCAGGCCGTGGGGGGCGGACTTGACCAGGCCCGGGTCGGTCTCGGCCTCGCGCTTCACCTGCGCCATGGCCGCGACGAAGGCGTCGAGCGTCGCGCGGCTCTCGGTCTCGGTGGGCTCGATCAGGAGGCACTCGGGCACCAGCAGCGGGAAGTAGGTGGTGGGGGCGTGGAAGCCCAGGTCCAGGAGCCGCTTGGCGAAGTCCATGGCCGACACCCCGGTCTCGTCCTTGAGCCGCTTGAGGGTGACGATGAACTCGTGGCTCGCGCGCCGCTCGGGGTAGGCGAGCTCGAAGCCCGCGCGCCTCAATTCCGCGGCGAGGTAGTTGGCGTTGAGCGCCGCGTAGTCGGCCACGCGGCGCAGGCCCTCGCCGCCCAGCATGCGGGCGTAGACGTAGGCGCGCATGAGCACGCCCATGTTGCCGCCGAAGGCGCTCATGCGGCCGATGGACTGCGGGCAGTCGGCCTCCTCGGCGAGGCGGTGGAGGCCGCGGTCCTCGACCACATAGGGGATGGGCAGATGGGGCCTGAGCCGCTCCGACACCCCCACCGGGCCCGCACCCGGCCCGCCGCCGCCGTGCGGGGTGGAGAAGGTCTTGTGCAGGTTCATGTGGATGACGTCGAAGCCCATGTCGCCGGGGCGCACGCGCCCCAGGATGGCGTTGAGGTTGGCGCCGTCGTAGTAGGTCAGGCCGCCCGCCTCGTGGACGACCCGCTGGATCTCGACGATGGCCTTCTCGAACACGCCCAGGGTGGACGGGTTGGTGAGCATCAACCCGGCCGTCCTGGGACCGACCACGGCCTTCAGGGCCTCGAGGTCGACGTTGCCCTGGCGGTCGGTGGGGATCTCGCGCACCGCGTAGCCGCACATGGTGGCGGTGGCCGGGTTGGTGCCGTGGGCGGCGTCGGGCACGATGATCTCGGAGCGCTCCGTGTCGCCGCGCGCCTCGTGGTAGGCGCGGATCATGGCCACGCCGGCGAACTCGCCCTGGGCGCCGGCCATGGGGGCGAGGCTGACCGCCGCCATGCCGGTGACCTCCTTGAGCATCTCCTGCAGCTCGTACATGCTGGCCAGGAAGCCCTGCCCCGTGTCCGCCGCCGCCAGGGGATGGCGCGCGAGGAACTGGGGCAGCAGGGCGAGGCTGTTGCAGGCCCGCGGGTTGTACTTCATGGTGCACGAGCCCAGCGGGTAGAACTGGGTGTCGATGGAGAAGTTCTTCTGGGAAAGCCCCGTGTAGTGGCGCACCACGTCGAGCTCGGAGGCCTCCGGCAGGCGCGGTGCGTCCTGGCGCAGGAGATGGGCGGGCAGGTCGTCCGCGGCGGGGGCCCCGGCCGGGGCCTGGGCGTGGGCGCGGCGGCCCGGTCGGGAGTGTTCGAAGATCAGCATGTCGAAAAGAGAGTGAAGAGTGATGAGTGATGAGTGATGAGTTGCGAGTTAAAAGCGGCGGATTCGAGCCGGCGCTGAGCGATGTTTACTCATCACCCATCGCTCGCATCTCATCACTCCTCAAGTCTTCTCGCCGAGCAGGGCGGCGATGGCGGCGTCGTAGTCGGGTTCCTGTTTGATCTCGGGCACGAGCTGGGAATGGATCACGCGGTCGTTCTCGTCCAGGATGACCACCGCGCGGGCCGTCAGGCCCGACAGCGGCGGGTCCATGATCATGACGCCGTACTGCTTGTGGAAGTCGCGGCCGCGCATGGTGGACAGGGTGACGACGTTGTCGAGGCCCTCGGCGCCGCAGAAGCGGCCCTGGGCGAAGGGCAGGTCGGCGGAGATCACCAGCACCACGGTGTTCGGCAGGCTCCCGGCGATGGCGTTGAAGCGGCGGGTGGACTGGGCGCAGACCGGGGTGTCCAGGCTCGGGACGATGCTGAGGACCTTGCGCTTGCCGTAGAACTGGGACAGGGAGACGTCCCTCAGCTCCTTGTCCACCAGCATGAAGCTCGGGGCCGCATCGCCCACGCGGGGAAAGTTGCCGCCAACGGTGATGGGCTCGCCGCCCAGGGTAACGGTGGTCATGCTCGCACTCCTCCTAAGTGTTGAATTTCAGGACTTGTAGGCGCAGGGCGGGGCCTCGCGCCGCCGGCTCAGTATGCGCTCCAATTGTTGCGCATAACGCTCGAGGTCGCCACCGCTCTTGGTCTCCGTGGCGCAGACCAGGATGCAGTCGGCGAGCGCCGGGTAGTCCCGGCCGAGGGCGTAGCCGCCGAGGATGCCCTGGGCCTGCAGCGCACGCAGCACGTCCTCCGCCGGGGCGGGCAGGCGCAGCACCGCCTCGTGGAAGCAGGGCGCGGCGAAGACGCGCTCGACGCCCGGGATGGCGCAGAGCTTCTCCACCAGCGCCCGGGTGTTGGCGTGGCTCGCCAGGGCGACGTCCTTGAGCCCCTGGGGACCCAGCAGCGCCATGTGGATGGTGGCGGCGGCGACCAAGAGGCCCTGGTTGGTGCAGATGTTGGAGGTGGCCTTGGAGCGGCGGATGTGCTGCTCGCGGGCCTGCAGGGTGAGCACGAAGCCGGGCTTGCCCTCCCGGTCCACGGTGCGGCCGACGATGCGGCCGGGCATCTGCCGGGCGAGCGCCTGCTTGCAGGTCATGAAGCCGAAGTAGGGGCCGCCGGAGGCGAGCGGCGCGCCCAGGGGCTGGCCCTCGCCCACGCAGATGTCGGCGCCATTTTGTCCCCAGGCCCCCGGGGCCTTGAGCAGGGCGAGGCTCACCGGGTTGGCCACGGCGACGGCGAGCATGTTGTGTCGATGCGCCCAGTCGGTGAGGGCGTCCACGTCCTCCAGGGCGCCAAAGAAGTTGGGCTGGGGGATGACCAGGGCGGCACAGGGCTCGCCCTCGAAGGGCTTGAGGGCGTCGAGCGCGGTGACCCCGGTGGCGGGGTCGAAGGCCACCTCCACCAGTTCGATCCCCTGGTTCTTCACCACCGCATGGGTCACGGCCCGGTATCTGGGATGCAGGCTCGCGGGCACCAGCACCCGGCGCGAGCCGTGCTTGGCAGCGCGCACGGCCATGAGCACCGCCTCCGAGAGGCCCGAGGCGCCGTCGTAGAGCGAGGCGTTGGAGACGTCGAGCCCGGTGAGCCGGGTCATCATGGTCTGGTACTCGTAGATCACCTGCAGCGTGCCCTGGCTCGCCTCGGCCTGGTAGGGCGTGTAGGCCGAGTAGAACTCGCCGCGGCTCACGATCTGCCAGACCGCCGCGGGGATGTGGTGCTCGTAGGCGCCGGCGCCGAGGAAGCTGAGCCAGAAGCCGTCCTGGGCCGCGCGCTCGTGCATGAGCCGGGTGACGGCCATCTCGGACATCCCCTCCGGGATGCCCTTGAGGCCGCCGCACCGGAGCCCGGCCGGGATCTCGTCGAACAGGTCTTCGATGGACGCGGCGCCGATGGCTTCGAGCATGGCGGCGACGTCCGCTTCGGTGTGGGGGATGAAGGGCATTTTTGGGCAGTAGGGAGTAGGGAGTGGGGAGTGGGGCCGACTACCTACTCCCCACTCCCCACTTCCCAAATCAATGGGCTTCGCTTTCCACCTGCGCCTGGTAGCCGGCGGCGTCCATCAGGCCGTTGAGGTCGGCGGCGTTGTCGGGCCTGAGCCTGAACATCCAGGCGGCGTAGGCGTCCTGGTTGATGCGCTCGGGGGCGGACTCCACCGCCTCGTTCACCGCCACCACCTCGCCGGCGACGGGGGCGTAGACGTCGGAGGCGGCCTTGACCGACTCGACCACGGCGCACTCCTGGCCGGCGGCGAGCCTGCGGCCCACGGTGGGGTTCTCGACGAAGACCATGTCGCCCAGGAGCTCCTGGGCATGGTGGGTGATGCCCACGCTCACCGTGCCGTCGGCCTCGAGCCGGACCCACTCGTGGGACTGGGTGTATTTCAGATCGGCGGGGATGCTCATGCGTTTGCTCCTGGGGGAAACGGGAAACGGGAAACGGGAAACGTGGAACGGATCGCAAACGTGATCGGCTTTTCCCGTTTCCCGTTTCCCTTTTCCCTTTAATTAAACCAAAACCTTGCCGTTACGGACGAAAGGATACTTCACCACGCGGGCGCGGAGCCGCTTGTCGCGGATCTCCACCTCCACCTCGTCGCCCACGGCCACCCCGACGGGCACCCGGGCGAAGGCGATGGAGGCGTCGAGGGTGGGGCTGAACGAGCCGCTGGTGATCTCGCCCTCGCCGGCCGGGGTGAACACCTTCTGGTGGGCGCGCAGCACGCCGCGGTCCAGGAGCACCAGGCCGACGAGCTGGCGCTCCCTGGGCAGGCGCAGCAGGGCGTCCTTGCCGATGAAGTCGCGCTCGCCCGTCAGGTCCACGGTCCAGGCGAGGCCCGATTCCAGGGGGGTGGTGGCCTCGTCCATGTCCTGGCCGTAGAGGTTCATGCCCGCCTCGAGCCTGAGGGTGTCGCGCGCGCCCAGGCCGCAGGGCTTCACCCCGGCCTCCAGCAGGGCCTGCCAGAAGAAGGGGGCGGCCTTGGCCGGCAGCATGATCTCGAAGCCGTCCTCGCCGGTGTAGCCGGTGCGGGCGACGAACATCTCGCCCACCAGCACGGCGTAGAAGGGCTTCATGCGCTCGGTGAGGCTGCGGCTGCCGGGCAGCGCCTGCCACAGCCTCTCCGCGGCCTTGGGGCCCTGCACGGCGATCATGGCGAGGTCGCGCCGCGGCTTGATCTCGAGCTCGGGCGCGTACCTCCTGCGTTGCTCTTCCATCCAGGCAAGGTCCTTGTCGACGCAGCCGGCGTTGACCACCAGGCGGAACCAGGACTCGGTCATGAAGTAGACGATGAGGTCGTCCACCACGCCGCCGCCCTCGTGCAGCATGCAGGTGTAGAGGGCGCGCCCGGTGTGCTGCAGCTTGTCGACGTCGTTGGCCACGAGCCTTCTCAGAAAGGCGCGCGCCCCCTCGCCCTTGAGGTCCACGGGCAGCATGTGGGAGACGTCGAACATGCCCGCCTCGCGCCGCACGACGTGGTGCTCCTCGATCTGGGAGCCGTAGTGGATGGGCATCTCCCAGCCGGAGAAGTCCACCAGCTTGGCGTGGGCCTCGCGGTGCCTGGCGTTGAGGGGGGTCTGTTTGAGCATGGGCTATTCCTCGCGGGAAACGGGAAACGGGAAACGGGAAACGCCAGGACCGTCCTGGCACGCGGGGGGGGTTTGCGTTTCCCGTTTCCCGTTTCCCTTTCCCCCTTGAATCTCTTCGGCGTAATAGGAGCTGCGCACCAGCGGCCCGGCCTTGACCCAGGTGTAGCCCAGGGCGCGGGCCGCCGCCTCGTACTCGGCGAATTCGTCCGGGTGGACGTAGCGGGCGACCGGCAGGTTGTCAAGCGCGGGGCGCAGGTACTGGCCGAGGGAGACGCGGGCGACCCCGGCGGCGCGCAGCTCGGCGAGCACCTGCAGGACCTCGTCCCGGGTCTCGCCCAGGCCCAGCATGAGGGCGGACTTCGCCTCGATGTTCGGGAGCCCGGAGGCGATCTCCAGGAGCCTGAGCGAGCGCTCGTACTTCGCCCCCTTGCGCGCCTCGCGGTAGAGGCGCGGCACGGTCTCGACGTTGTGGCCCCAGACGAGGTCGCGCCGGGCGCCCGCGGGCAGCGCCGCGAGCGTCTCGGCGAAGGCCCGGGCGGCCTGCTCCTGGGTGTTGCGGAAGTCCGGGGTGAGGAATTCCACGCCGATGCCGGGCCGGCGCAGACGCAGCGCGCGCAGGCTGTCGGCGAAGGCGGCGGCACCGCCGTCCTCGAGGTCGTCGCGGTTGACCGAGGTGAGCACCACGTAGCCGAGATTCATGCCGACCACGGCCTCGGCCACGCGGCGCGGCTCGTCGGCATCGATCCCGGGGGGCCTGCCGGTCTTCACGGCGCAGAAGCCGCAGGCCCGGGTGCAGGTGTCGCCCAGCAGCATGAAGGTGGCGGTGCCGCGGCTCCAGCACTCGCCGCGGTTGGGGCAGCGGGCCTCCTCGCAGACCGTGTGCAGGCCGCGGCCGTGCACGGCCCGCGCGGTGGCGGGGAAGCGGACGCCGCGGCCGAGCTCCTGGCGGATCCAGGCCGGCATGCGGGTGGTGTTGGGTGAGTTCGGCAGCAAGACGGGTCCCAAAGTGAGGATGGAAGTTCGACAACCTCCACCCCTCTGTCCTGGTACCTGAGAGATTCGCCCCATCGGTGGCCGCCCGGCTCCCTCACCCCTGCCCTGCTCCCCGGAGGGGGCTCTCCCGCCTGCGGGCGGGTGCCCTGCAGGGGGCGAGGTGTCGCTCGCGCGACATGGGTACTTGAACCGGCGGCGCTCTCCAGAGTCGCCCGCTTCCCGTAGTCCTTTTGCCTGAGCGGTTTCGGGTGGGTTTACGCCTTCGGCGGCGCCGCTGTGCGGCGCGCTCTCCCACGGGAACGATAGCTGGCCGGACTATACCGGACGCCACCCCGGAGCGGCAAGTCAGGGGTATTCGAGCGCCACCCGATAGCCCGCCGCCGTCAGGCCGCCCAGGCCGAGATCGAGCCAGGCCTCGTATTCGCCGCCGGCCTCCAGGCCCGGCCGGTCTGCCTGCTGCCTGGGCAGGTATTCCTTCGGCGCGAAGACGCGCTGGGCCACGGGGACATTGCCCACGTCGGTCAAGGTGAGGACGATGTGCGGCCAGGCCACCGCCTGCCCGGCGCGGTTGCTGAAGGCCACCCGGAGCTGGGCGCTGGCCGGGCTCTCCGGGTCGGTCTCCAGGGAGGAGGCCTCCACCCGCAACGCCTCCCGGTCGCGCGGCAGGGCCACCGTGCAGCCGAGCGGCGCGCAGGCGGCCTCCAGATAGGGCCGGGTCTCCGGAATCCAGGCGGCGATCTCCGCGCGCAGGAAATAGGCGAGCTGCAGGGGCAGCAGCAGCCCCAAGGGGACCAGCAGCACGATCCACAGCGCGCGCAAAGGCGCGCCGGACGACGGACGGCGCACGGGCAGCTCGGAGAGCAGGATGCTCTCCGGGGTTTCCGCCCCCTCGCTCGGGATCCAGCGCAGGGGCGGGGCCTCGGGCGGCCCGGCCTCGGCCTGCGCAGGACTGGGTTCGGGTTCCGCAGGCACACTGGCCGGCCCTTCCGGCGCCGACCACGACGGCGTTGCGGGAGCGGCTCCCACATCGTCATCGCCACCCCCGACCCTGGTTTGCACCACCGCCTCGCCTTCCTCGCCGAGCGGCGGCGCCTCCAGCTCGGGGAGCAGTGCGTCGTAGGCGTTGAACACCGCATTGCAGCGGCCGCAGCGCACCAGCCCCCGCCTGGCGTCGAGCTGCGCCTGGCTGACGCGGAAGGTGGTGCGGCACTCGGGGCAGGTGCTCAGCATGGACCGCTCAGCGCCTGACCCCGGCGAGGCACACCCAACCCTCCTCCACGGCCCAGGGCCGCATATCGAAGGCCGCGCCGTAGATCGCGAGCACCTCGTCGGCCTGGTCCTCCAGGATGCCCGAGAGGGCGATGCGCCCGCCCGCCCGGACGCGGCCGGCCAGCAGCGGCATGAGGGCCTTCAGGGGGTTGGTCAGGATATTGGCCACCAGGATGTCGTAAATCGCCCTGGGCTCAGCTATCGCCCCCTCTCCCGCTTGCGGGAGAGGGGTGGGGTGAGGGGCCCTGGGCTCAGCTATCGCCCCCTCTCCCGCTTGCGGGAGAGGGGTGGGGTGAGGGGCCCTGGGCTCAGCCTTCGCCCCTTCATGCCCTTCAGGATGCTCTCCCGCTTGCGGGAGTGGGCCGTCGGGCAATCGGTCCGGCAGGCAGAACTCCGCCTCGACCCCGTTGCGCCGGGCGTTGTCGGCCGAGGCGGCCACGGCCTGGGGGTCGACGTCCACGCCCACGACGCGCCCCGCGCCCAGCTTGGCGGCGGCGATGGCGAGGATGCCGGAGCCGCAGCCGTAGTCGAGCACGGACTCGCCGCCGCGGAGATTCGCCTCCAGCCAGCGCAGGCACAGGCGCGTGGTGGGGTGGCTGCCGGTGCCGAAGGCGAGCCCGGGGTCGAGCTCGATGCAGACGGCCCGGGGGTCCGGCGGCTCGTGCCAGCTCGGCACGATCCAGAGACGATCGGAGATGCGGATGGGCTCGAACTGCGATTGGGTGAGCCGCACCCAGTCCTGTTCCTCGACCTCGCGGATCTCGTGGTGCGCGTGCAGGGTGAGCCCGCTGTCGCGGGCGGCCCGGGCAAGGAGCGCCTCGACGTCCGTGTCGCCGGGCAGCAGGGCCTCGACCCAGTTGTGCCGCCAGGCATGGAGTTCGCCCACGCCGGCGGCGCCCACCCCGGGCTCGCCGAACTGCGCCTCTTCGGCCCGGGTGCCCGCGTCCCGGTCCTCGATGGACACCGACAGCGCGCCCGCCTCCAGCAGGGCGTCGGACCAGGCCTCGGCCTCGGCGGCGTCGGCGGGGAGCTTGAGCGCTAGCCAGGCCATGGGCAGGGACGAGGTTCAGGACACAAGATTCAAGGCCCTTGTTGCCTGCGCCTCAAGCCTTGCATCCGTCATGACTTGTGGAGCCCGAGCTTCTGTTCCAGGTAGTGGATGCTCACCCCGCCCTCCGTCACCGCCGCATCGTGCAGCAGCTCGTAGTGCAGCGGGATGTTGGTCTTGATGCCCTCCACGACCATCTCCGAGAGCGCGATGCGCATGCGGGCGATGGCCTGCTCGCGGCTGCAGCCGTAGGTGATCACCTTGCCGATCATGGAGTCGTAGTGCGGCGGCACGTAGTAGTTCTGGTAGACGTGGGAATCCACCCGCACGCCCGGCCCGCCCGGGGCGTGGTAGAGCGTGATGCGCCCCGGCGAGGGCACGAAGCTGTAGGGGTCTTCCGCGTTGATGCGGCACTCGATGGCATGCCCCCGGAAGTGGACGTCCTTCTGCCTGACCGAGAGCTTCTCGCCGGCGGCGATGCGGATGGTCTCCTGCACGATGTCGACGCCGGTGATCAGCTCGGTGACCGGGTGCTCGACCTGGACCCGGGTGTTCATCTCGATGAAGTAGAACTCGCCGCCCTCGTACAGGAACTCGAAGGTGCCCGCGCCCCGGTAGCCGATCTGCCGGCAGGCCTCGGCGCAGCGCTCGCCGATCTTGTTGCGGAGCTTGGGGTCCAGCCCCGGCGCGGGGGCCTCCTCCAGGATCTTCTGGTGCCGGCGCTGCATGGAGCAGTCGCGCTCGCCCAGGTGCACGGCGTTGCCGTGCTCGTCGGAGAGCACCTGGATCTCGATGTGGCGCGGGTTCAGGAGGAACTTCTCCATGTACACCACGGGGTTGCCGAAGGCGGCCTGGGCCTCGCCCTGGGTGAGCTGGATGGCCTGCAGCAGGTTGGCCTCGGTGTGCACCACGCGCATGCCGCGGCCGCCGCCGCCGCCCGCGGCCTTGATGATGACCGGGTAGCCGATGTCGCGCGCGAGGCGCAGGCACTCGTCCGGGTCGTCCGGCATGGCGCCCTCGGAGCCGGGCACGCAGGGCACACCGGACTTCTTCATGGCGTCCTTGGCCGAGACCTTGTCGCCCATGAGACGGATGGTCTCGGGGCGCGGGCCGATGAAGACGAAGCCGGAGTTCTCCACCCGCTCGGCGAAGTCCGCGTTCTCGGACAGGAAGCCGTAGCCCGGGTGGATGGCCTCGGCGTCGGTCACCTCGGCCGCAGCGATGATGGCGGGCACGTGCAGGTAGCTCTTGGCGGAGGGGGCCGGGCCGATGCACACCGACTCGTCGGCGAGCTTCACGTACTTCGCCTCGGCATCCGCCTCGGAATGCACCGCCACGGTCTTGATGCCCATCTCGCGGCAGGCGCGCTGGATGCGCAAGGCGATTTCACCGCGGTTCGCGATCAGGATCTTTTCAAACATGGTGCCTCTCCGCGGTGAAACCGCCCTCGCAGCCTGCGGCTGCGGCGCGATTTGGCTGCGCCGCTGCGCCGCCCGAAGGCGGCTGGTCACCGCGGTTCGCGATCAGGATCTTTTCAAACATGGTGCCTCTCCGCGGTGAAACCGCCCTCGCAGCCTGCGGCTGCGGCGCGATTTGGCTGCGCCGCTGCGCCGCCCGAAGGCGGCTGGTCACCGCGGTTCGCGATCAGGATCTTTTCAAACATCGTCGTTCGTTCTCCGGTATGTGGTGAGACGCAGGAGCACGGCGCGAGGTTGCGCCGCAGAGGCTCACCGCATCAACCGATCACGAACAGCGGCTCGCCGTATTCCACCGGCTGCCCGTTTTCCACCAGGATGGCCTTGATCACGCCGCCGTGGTCGGCCTCGATCTCGTTCATGAGCTTCATCGCCTCGATGATGCACAGGGTGTCGCCCGCGCTGACCGACTGCCCGACCTCGGCAAAGGACTTGGCGCCCGGGGACGGGGAGCGGTAGAAGGTGCCCACCATGGGCGACTTCACCACGTGCCCCTCGGGCAGGCCGGGCTCGGCCGGGGCCTCGGCGGGGGCGGAGACCGGTACCGCCGGCATCGGCGCCATCATCTGCATGTGCATGGGCATCGGCCCCGGCATCATGGCGCCGCCGGCCACGACCCGGGTGATGCGCACCTTCTCCTCGCCCTCGGTGATCTCCAGCTCGGCCACGCCGGAATCCTGGACCAGGTCGATGAGTTTCTTGAGCTTGCGCAAATCCATTTGAATCATTCCTCCATGGCGTTGAGGGCATAGCCGAGGGCGAACAGATAGCCCATGGCCCCCAGCCCGCTGATCACGCCGACCGCCTTGTCGGAGAAATAGGAATGCTGGCGGAAGGCCTCGCGGGCATGGACATTCGACAGGTGCACCTCGATGAACGGGATGGCCACCGCCGCCAGGGCGTCGCGCAGCGCGACGCTGGTGTGGGTGTAGGCGGCGGGGTTGATGATGATGAAGCCCACGCCCTGGTCGCGGGCCGCGTGGATACGGTCGACGAGCTCATGCTCGGCGTTGCTCTGGAAGGTCTCCACCGCGATGTCCGCGGCCTCGCCCTGCTCCTTCAGGGCCGCATCGATGTCGGCGAGCGTCTGCCGGCCGTAGTGCTCGGGCTCACGCACCCCCAGCAGGTTGAGATTGGGGCCGTGCAGGACTAAGATTTTCTTCTTCTGCGCCTGGCTGTTTGGCTTAGACGGTGCGCGCTTTCTGGACATGATGGAAGCGTGCCGGTTGGTTGCAGGAGGCGGCTAGTTTGCCGCAAATTGAGCGCAAATGTCCAGAAAATGAAGCCATCATGGCGTTCCAGAGCAGGCACGGCCCCAGAGCGGCGCGCTGCCGAAACGAACGGCAAGAAGACGTAGCGATTATATCGCCGCCCCATCCAGACGAGCGCCCCCATCTGACCGACTCGATGCCGCCCCCTCCCGACCGCCCGCTGGTGATCTGGCGCCTCACCGACGCCAGGCCCGGCCATGAAAAACAAAGCCTGGGCCTCGCCCAGGCCCTCGCGCGGCTCGCCGCGGCCGAGACGCACGCGATCCGGGTCCAGGGGCCTTGGCACGGCCTGCGCGACTGGGCCCTGGGGCGATTCCCCGCCGGAGACGGCCTGCCCGATCCGGACATCATCCTGGGCGCGGGCCACGCCACCCATCTCGCCCTGCTCGCCGCCCGCCGCGCCCGGGGCGGGCGCGCCGTGGTGCTGATGCGCCCCAGCCTGCCGCTGGCCCTCTTCGACCTCTGCCTGATCCCCGAACACGACGCGCCGCCGGCACGGGACAACGTGTTCACCACCCGCGGCGCCCTCAACGCCGCCGTCCCCTCGGAGCGGCACGACGCCGCGCTGGGCGTGATGCTGATCGGCGGCGTCTCCGGGCATTACGCCTGGGACAGCGTGGAGGTCGCCCGCCAGGCCCAGGCCATCGCCCGCGCCGAGCCCGGTGTGCACTGGCAGCTCACCACCTCGCGGCGCACGCCGGAGGATTTCCTCGCCGAGGTGAGCCGCGGGCGGCCGGACAACCTCGCCGTCCTGCCGCACACGGCCACCCCGCCGGGCTGGATCGAGGCCGCCCTGGCCGGGGCCGCCCAGGCCTGGGTGACGGAGGACAGCGTGTCCATGCTCTACGAGGCGCTGACCGCGGGCTGCGCGGTGGGCCTCATCCGCCTGCCCGGCGGGCGGCCCGGGCGCCTCGCGCGCGGCATCGAGGCGCTGGTCCGCGAGGGCTGGGTGACGCCCCATGCGGAATGGCAGCGCGGCCGCCGCCCCGGGCGCCCCGAGGGCCGGTTCGACGAGGCGGGGCGCTGCGCCCGCCGGATCGTGGAGCGCTGGTTTTCCGGCCGGGCGAAAGCGGATGATCGGCCGGGCTGAGGCCGGTATACTCGCGGCTTGCCCAGAATGCACCACTCTGCATGCCGCCCGCGGATGCGGCGATTCTGTCGGCAACTGATGCGAACTTTCCGGGAACTATCGTGAATCCAAAGGTATGTGTGGTCGGACTGGGCTATGTGGGCCTGCCCCTGGCGGTGGAATTCGGCAAGCAATTCGCCACCATCGGCTTCGATCTCTCCGAATCCAAGGTCCAGAGCTACCGCAATCACTGCGATCCTTCCGGCGAGGTCCCCGCCGAGGAACTGAAGGCGGCCACACGGCTGAGCGTGACCACCGACGCCGAGGCCATCGCCGAGGCCGACTTCATCATCGTCGCCGTCCCCACGCCGGTGGACGAGGCGCATCAGCCCGACCTCTCGCCCCTGGTCGGCGCCTCGGCCACCGTGGGGAAATACATGAAGCGCGGCGCCACCGTGGTCTACGAATCCACGGTCTACCCCGGCGCCACCGAGGAGGTCTGCATCCCCGTCCTGGAGCGCGAGTCCGGCCTGCAGTGGCGGCGCGACTTCCACGTCGGCTACTCGCCGGAGCGGGTCAACCCGGGCGACCGGCTGCGCACCATCACCAAGGTCGTCAAGGTCGTCTCCGGCGACGACGCGGACACGCTCGATCGGGTCGCCGCGCTCTACGCCGCGGTGATCACGGCGGGATTGCACAAGGCCAGCTCGATCAAGGTCGCGGAGGCCGCCAAGGTGATCGAGAACACCCAGCGCGACCTCAACATCGCGCTCATGAACGAGCTCGCCATCATCTTCGGCAGGCTCGGCATCGACACCCTGGAGGTGCTGGAGGCCGCCGGCACGAAATGGAACTTCCTGCCCTTCCGCCCCGGGCTCGTCGGCGGCCACTGCATCGGTGTCGACCCCTATTACCTCACGCACAAGTCCGAGATGCTGGGCTATCACCCCCAGGTCATCCTGGCTGGGCGGCGCATCAACGACGGCATGGCCGCCTACGTCGTGCAGCAGACGGTCAAGCTCCTCATCAAGGCGGGCAAACCCGTCAAGGGCTCCAAGGTCATCGTCCTGGGCCTGACCTTCAAGGAGAACTGCGCCGATCTGCGCAACTCCAAGGTCGTCGACATCATCCGCGAGCTCAAGGACTACGGCTGCGAGGTCGCGGTGCACGACCCCGTCGCCGACCCCGCCGAGGCGCGGCACGAATACGGCCTGGAGCTGACGCCGTGGGATGCGCTGCCCGAGAAGGCCGACGCCATCGTGGCCGCCGTGGCCCACAGTCATTACCGCGAGCTGCCGTTGACCGAGCTCCTCGGGCGACTCGCCGCAGGCGGCATCTTCATCGACGTCAAGTCGAGTTATGACCCCGAGGCCATCCGCCGCGCCGGCCATGCCCTGTGGCGGCTCTGATTTCGAGCCTGCAGGCCATGCGTAAGGCCGCCTTCCTCGACCGCGACGGCGTCATCAACCGCGAGGTCGAGTATCTGCACCGGATCGAGGACTTCGAATTCATCGAGGGCGCGCTCGAGGGCTGCCGGCGCCTGCAGGAGAAAGGCTACCTCCTGGTCGTCATCACCAACCAGTCCGGCATCGCCCGCGGGCTTTACACGGAAGACGACTTCCAGCGCCTGAACGCCTGGATGCTGCAACGGCTCAAGGAACACGGCGTCGAGATCGCGGGCGTGTATTTCTGCCCCCACCACCCCACCGAAGGGGTCGGGCCCTATCGCACCGAGTGCGATTGTCGCAAGCCTGAGGCCGGCATGATCGAGGCCGCCTGCCGCGAACACGATCTCGATGCGGCCGCCTCCATCCTGGTCGGCGACAAGGCGAGCGATGCCGAGGCCGGGCGGCGCGCCGGCGTCGGCCGGGTTTTCCTCGTACATAGCGGGCACGCCCTGTCCACAGAAGATGCGGCCCTCGCCGATCATGTCTGCGCCGATCTCCTGGAAGCGAGCGCGCTCGCCTGAGCGAAGGACGGATCGGGCCGCCACCCTGATGGACTGCCCGCCAGAGCAGGTTATTGGGAGGTTACTAATCCTTGCGGTTGTAATGCCACATGTAGGTCGGGCTTTAGCCCGACATGTCGGCCTGAAGGCCGACCTACACCTGGCTTTGCTTTCGAAATCCTTAGTAATCCTAAATTCCGCAACTGGAACGAGTGCTTCGCACTCGTTCACCCTCACCCGCAGCTTCGCGTCGGCCTCTCCCGAAGGGAGAGGCGAGAACCAACCCCATTGGGAGGGCAGGGTGAGGGTGCCAGGCGAAGCCGGCTGGTCGTTCCGCCTTGTTCGCTTGCTTCAACTGAGTTTTTCATGATAACCAAGCAAATCGAAATGCAATAAGTTAATATGCAAGGATGCTGACACGCCGCATCCAACCCGAGATCGAGTCGTCGCTGAGCCGGTTCCCCGCCGTTGCCCTGCTCGGGCCGCGGCAGGCAGGCAAGACGACGCTCGCCCGGACCATCGCCTCCGGCCGCGGCGACAGCCTGTACATTGATCTCGAACGCCCCTCGGACTTGGCCAGGCTGACCGATCCGGAACTCTTCCTGGCCCGTCACTCCGGCAGGCTGGTTGTGCTCGACGAGGTTCAGCGGCTGCCCGAGCTGTTCACGGTCCTGCGCTCCCTGATCGACGCGGACCGCCGTCCCGGCCGGTTCCTTCTGCTGGGCTCGGCCTCGCCGCATCTGCTCAGACAGGCCTCGGAGTCGCTGGCGGGGCGCATTGCGTTCCACGAACTCGCCCCCTTCGACGTGTCCGAGATCAGGCCGGACGCCACCGCCCTGTCCGAGCTCTGGCTCCGGGGCGGCTATCCGCTCAGCTGGCTGGCCGAAAGCGATGCGGCCTCCTTCGCCTGGCGCGAATCGTTCATCCTCACCCACCTGGAGCGGGACATCCCCGCCTTCGGCATTCGGGTGCCCGGCACGACCCTGCGCCGATTCTGGCAGATGCTGGCCCATGTGCACGGCCAGACGTGGAACGCCTCGCGCCTGGCCTCCGGCTTCGGCGTCTCCGCGCCCGCCGTGCAGCACTATCTGGACATCCTCGAGGCCACCTTCATGGTGCGCCGCCTCCCGCCCCTCACCGCCAACCTGGGCAAGCGGCTGGTCAAATCGCCCAAGGTCTATCTGCGCGACAGCGGGCTGCTACATGCGCTGCTCGGCATCCAGACCCTGGACGAACTCTACGGCCACCCCATCGTCGGGGCCTCCTGGGAGGGCTGGGTGCTCGAACAGCTCGTCCAGCTGCTGCCGTCCACCTGGCAGCTCTCCTTCTATCGCACTGCGGCGGGGGCCGAGATCGATGTCGTGGCGCAGCGTGCGGGCCGTCGCCTCGGCTTCGAAATCAAGTTCTCCAGCGCACCTCGGGTCACACGCGGCTTCTGGACGGCCATGGATGACCTGGGGCTGGAACGCGCCTTCATCATCGCCCCGGTGGAAATGGGCTATCCCGTCGCGGACAATGTCGAGGTCGTCCCGGCCATCCTGCTCGGCGACAGCCAATGGAAAGCCGCCAACCTGCCAAGCCTATGAGGTCCGATCGCAAACTCACCGTCGTACAGGTCCTGCCCGCCCTGGAGTCCGGCGGCGTCGAGCGCGGCACCCTGGAGGTCGGCCGCGCCCTGGTCGAGGCCGGCCACCGCTCCATCGTCATCTCCGCCGGCGGCCGCCTGGTCGCGCAGTTGGAAAAGGAAGGCAGCGAGCACCTCACCTGGGACCTCGGCCGCAAGCGCCTCTGGACCCTGCGCCACATCCCCCGCCTGCGCCGCTTCCTCGCGGAGCAGCGCGTCGACATCCTGCACGCCCGCTCCCGCATGCCGGCCTGGATCTGCTGGTTCGCCTGGAAGGGGATGGCGCCGGAATCGAGACCCCGCTTCGTCACCACCGTGCACGGTCTCTACTCGGTCAACCGCTACAGCGCCGTCATGGTCAGGGGGGAGCGCATCATCGCCGTGTCCGAGACGGTGCGCGACTACATCCTGAAAAACTACCCCCGGGTGGCGCCCGGGCGCATCGAGGTCATCTACCGGGGCGTGGACCCGGCGGCGTTCCCCCACGGCTACCGCCCCTCCGAGGCCTGGCTGGCGGCCTGGCAGGCGCAGTACCCGCAGCTCGCCGGCAAGAAGATCCTCACCCTGCCCGGCCGCATCACCCGCCTCAAGGGGCACGAGGACTTCATCCGCCTGATCGCAGCCCTTCGCGAAGAGGGGCGTCCGGTTCACGGCCTCATCGTCGGGGGGGCCTCAGCGGACAAGCGGGCCTATCTGCGCGAACTCCATGGCCTCGTCCATGACCTCGGACTGAACGAGGCCGTTACGTTCACCGGCCAGCGCAGCGACCTGCGCGAGATCATGGCGTGCGCCGACATAGTCCTATCCCTCTCGACCCAACCCGAGTCCTTTGGCCGCACCGTGCTGGAGGCGCTCAGCCTGGGCATCCCGGTGATAGGGTATGATCATGGCGGCGTCGGCGAACAGCTCCAAGCGCTGCTCCCGACAGGGAGGATCTCC
Source organism: Hydrogenophilus sp. (assembly GCA_020725195.1). Taxonomy (GTDB): domain Bacteria; phylum Pseudomonadota; class Gammaproteobacteria; order Burkholderiales; family Thiobacillaceae; genus DYFL01. Next base: position 3,396 of record DYFL01000049.1, on the reverse strand, counting down.
ATCGGCGATCAGGCGGCCCTGGTGGCACGGGCGGGGCAATGGCTGGATGCCCGGCCGGACCTGCCGCGCGGGCATGCCTTTACCCTGGAGCACATGCTCCAGGCCACTCTGGCCCTATACAAGGGACTGGCAGAAGGCGCCAAACCCCTCGACATCCCTGGCGGATGAATCTGCCCAGCAGCCCGGACACATGCTCGATCCAAACACCAAACACCATGCAAACCGCGCCCAGACGCCGGCCGAAGGGGGCGGTGCGTTGGTCATCCAACCCTTGCCCGGCATCGGCGACATGATCTGGCACCTCCCCTTTATCCAGGCCATAGCAAGACAGGAGCCGGAGGGGGCAATCACCCTGCTGACGAAGCGGCGCTCTTTTGCCGACCAACTTTTGAGCGGCGACCCTGCGGTACGAAGCGTGTTGTGGTTGGATCGCAACGGGGGGGAAAAAAGGCATGACGGGATCTCCGGAGCCTTCCGGCTTTCCAGGGACCTGGCCCACCATCGCTTTCGGCGCGTCTGGATCCTCCACCACAGCCCCCGCTACGCCCTGGCTGCCCTGCTCGCCGGCATACCGGAGCGCTACGGATTCGGGCTGGGCGCACAGAGGCTCTGGCTGAACGATTCCGTGCACCTACCCGCCGCCCTGAAGTCCGCCCACCCCATCGACAAGGCCACAGCCTACCTCGCCCTCAAGGATGTGCCGATCCCCGATCCCATCCCCCGCCTCACCGTAGATCCCGAAAAACGGGCCAGGACCGAGGCTGCGCTCGATATGCTGCCTCGCCCCTGGGTCGCACTGGGGATAGGCTGCAGCATGGCGGAAAAGCAGTGGGGAGGGGATAATTTCGTCGAACTGGTCAAGGCCAGCCAGGCAAGGTTTGGCGGGACCATGCTGGCGCTAGGCGCGGAATTCGATGCGCCTATCGCCACACAGATCACAGCCGCGGCCGCCGACATCCAAGGACATGCGATATCCATTTTGGGCCGCCCCCTGGATGAAATCGGCGCCTTGCTCAGCCTGTGCGATCTGTATGTCGGCAACGACACCGGCTTGCTCAATGTCGCTGCCGCGACCGGCATCCCTGCCATCGGGCTGATTGGATTGAGCATTTCGGAACGACTGGCCGACCCGTGCCGCGGCATCCATGCGCTCTTTCCCCCCGGGGGGACGAGCGGGGATGCAACCGGAGTGCGCGCGATCACCCCTACGGCGGTTCTCGACTCCATGGAGAGGTTTCTTGGGAACACATGAACGGATACGGGACGCATTCCTGCGTTCCGGCTGGCTGATTCCCGTTTTTCTGCCTCTGGCAGATGTCGCCGGGCGCGCGGTATTCAACACGCTGAGCGTGATCTACGTCGCCTGGGCGCTTGCCAGCCTGCCGGCCAGAATAGACGTCGACAAGACCCAGCTCGCTTTGTACGTGGGCATGATCGCGGCTTTTGCCCTCAGCATCCCAGGATCGCTCTACCCACTCGATGGCGTCGAAAGATTGGTGCGCTATACCCTGGCCACCTCGGCCTTCTTCTTCACCCTGATGGCACTCCAGGCGTCCCCAGACAACCTTGCGCGCCTGGCCAAGGCCCTCGCGGTTTCAGCACTCGTCATCGTGGCCGTGCTTTACGTGCAACTCGGCCATTACGTCATCGGCGACGACTTCAACCCCGCACAGCAACTCAAGGAAGACAACCTGCCGTGGCTGGGGAGTTTTCTAATGCTGGCCGTTCTTCGCGCCTATGGCACACCGAAAAGACAGCTGTATGCGGCCGCCTTCTTCCTGGCAATACTCGCTTATGTCCTGGTCTCGCATGGCAGGGCAGCGCTCTTTGGCCTGATACTGGCCACCATGCTGTTCATGATCCTGGTGCTGCGCTGGCGCCTCGTGTACGTGCTTTTCGTACCCGTCGCACTGGTCATCACCGCCGTCCTCCTGGCGCCCAACTTCAGCCGTACCACCATTGAGAGCGAGGGCCACATCAGCAAGATGGACCGCTTCACTTCCGGACGCAGCGTACTCTGGCGGCAAGCCCTGGAACACCCCCCGCGCTCGATCCTGACCGGCGTAGGCCTCGGCAACGTCGAACATCACAAGGACGTGGTCTCCATCGGGGCTGAAAGGGTCAGGCATCTTCACAATTTTCTGATGGACGCCTGGTACGAGACCGGTTTGCTCGGCTTGGCAGCACTGCTGGCGTGGCTGGGATATGGATTCCACCAGGGCATCGCGGTGTGGAAACGGGGCCCGCCCGAATTCGCCGGCCTGGCCGGGGCTTGTCTGGCCGCCGCCGCCGCCATCCTGGGAGCGGGTCTATTCAGCTTCTCCTATACCTCCAAACAGTTCACCGTCTACCTGCCCTTGCTCATGGCCGCCATGGCTTGGATGCATGCCAGATCGGCCAGACGCCCGTGACGGGCCCAGCGCGCACCATGGAACCGCTCTCCGTCTTCGTCACCACCTACAACAACGCCCGCACCCTGGACGCCTGCCTCGAGAGCGTGAAATGGGCGGACGAGATCGTGCTGCTGGATTCCGGAAGCCAAGACGCCACCCTGGAGATCGCGCAGCGCTACGGCTGCCGCATCTTCCAGCACGCCTTCCTGGGCTATGGCCCGCAGAAGCAGTCCGCCCTGGAAAAGACCTCGCACCGCTGGGTGCTGCTGCTGGACGCGGACGAGATGCTCTCGCCCGAGGCGGCGGAGGAGATCCGGCGCCTGATGGCGGCCGGCCCCAAGGCCGACGGTTACACCCTGCCGCGCCGGGAGCAGATGTTCTGGCGCATGGGCGACCCGCGCGCGCGCATGAACCACTTCCTGCGCCTGTTCGACAAGACCAGGGGGCGCATCGGCGACATGCCCATCCATGCCGCGCCCGAGGTCGCCGGCCGGATCGAACGGCTCGAACACCCCTTCTACCACTTCGGCGAGACCAGCATCCACGTGAAGGTGGACAAGGTGAACGGCTATTCCACCGGGCTGGTGGCCGACAAACAGGCCAAGGGGCGGCGGGCCAATCCCTGGATCATGCTGGTCTACCCGCCGGTCTTTTTCCTGCGCAGCTACGTCTTCAAGCGCAACTACCGCAACGGCTGGGCCGGCTTCATCGCCTCGGTGGTGATGGCCTTCTACGCCTTCCTCAAGTACGCCAAGCTCTACGAGGCCGAGCAGTTCGCCCGCCATGGCGACCGCCTCATGCCCCCCGGGGCGCCGCCCATGCCGGGGCCGCCCGAGATCAAGGGCTGAGAGCTTGTGAATAAACCTACTGCGCGTCCCGATAGCTGCGTTGGGCGGTACTGGCTTCGGCCGCTTCGCTTAACTTCGGCCTTGCCGAAGTTAGCCTGCGCCGAAACTTCGTTTTCGCTCCTCGCCTATCCATTTGATATGTGGCTCCGGCATCA
>DYFL01000048.1 GCA_020725195.1 Hydrogenophilus sp. | reverse complement strand
TCAACATCCTGGTGCTCGACACCGAGGTCTATTCCAACACCGGCGGCCAGACCTCCAAGGCCACACCCTTGGGCGCCGTGGCCAAGTTCTCCGCCGCGGGCAAGCCCACGGCCAAGAAGGACCTGGGGCGCCTGGCCATGGGCTACGGCCACGTCTACGTCGCGAACGTGGCCTACGGGGCCAAGGACGTGCACACCCTCAAGGTCTTCCACGAGGCGGAGTCCTATCCCGGGCCCTCGCTCATCATCGCCTACAGCCCCTGCATCGCCCACGGCGTGGACCTGCTCTACAACCTGAGGCAGCAGGACCTCGCCGTGAAGACCGGCCACTGGCCGCTGTTCCGCTACGACCCGCGGGAGGCGGAGCGGGGCGCCCATCCCTTCCGCCTGGACTCCGCGGCGCCGTCCATGCCGCTCAAGGCCTTCACCGACACCGAGACCCGCTTCGCCATGCTCTTCCGCTCCCACCCCGAGGCGGCCGAGCGCTTCCTCGCCGAGGCGCAGAAGGGGGCGGAGGCGCGCTACAGGGCGTATCAGGCGCTGACGCAGGCAGGCAAGGAGCCTGCGGATACGGAACGTCATTCCGGCGAACGCCGGAATCCAGGGAGTGACGCATGAAGCAGCCCAGCGTCTATCTGCTGGCCAGCAAGCGCAACGGCACCTTGTACGTCGGGGTGACGTCCGACTTGATCAAGCGCATTTGGGAACACCGGAACAATGTGGTGGAGGGATTCACCCGGCGTTACGGTGTACACATGCTGGTCTGGTACGAGCTGCATGACACCATGGAGTCTGCGATTACACGCGAGAAACGCATCAAGGAATGGAAGCGCGAGTGGAAGCTGGAGCTGATTGAAAGCAACAATGCAACATGGCGGGACTTGTATCTCGACTTGGTCGGATGACACGCCTGACTAGTCCTGGTTCGTCATTCCGGCGCAAGCCGGAATCCGGTTATATCCAGACACTGGACCCCGGCTTTGGCTTCGCCGAAACTTCGTTTTCGTCGGGGTGACGTGCTGATCAGCCTCTCTAATTCTGGATTCCGGCTTGCGCCGGAACGACGGCGGGAGTGAAGCATGGTTGACCTCTCCACCCGATACCTCGGCCTCGAGCTCAAGAACCCCCTCGTGCCCTCGGCCTCGCCCCTGACCCGCAGCCTGGACTCGGCCCGGCGGCTGGAGGACGCCGGGGCGGCGGCCCTGGTCATGTACTCCCTGTTCGAGGAGGAGCTGCGCACCGAGGAGGCGATGACGGAGCGCTTCCTGCTCAACCCCCAGCTCGGCTTCGGCGAGGCCGAGCGCTTCCTGCCCGAGCCGCAGAGCTACCGCAGCGGCCTGGACCGCTACCTGGAGCAGCTGCGGCTGCTGAAGGAAAATCTGGACATCCCCGTGGTGGCGAGCCTGAACGGCGTGTCGCTGACCGGCTGGGTGGAGCTCGGCCGGGAGCTGGAGGCCGCCGGCGCCGACGCCCTGGAGCTCAACGTCTACCACGTGGCGGCCGACGCCGGGCAGTCCGGGGCCACGGTGGAGGCGCGCTACATCGGCCTGCTGCAGGAGCTGCGCGGCGTGGTCGGCGTGCCCATCGCCATGAAGCTCTCGCCCTTCTTCTCCTCGCTGCCCCACTTCGTGCAGCGCCTGGAGGCGGCCGGGGCCAGCGGCGTGGCCCTGTTCAACCGCTTCTACCAGCCGGACATCGACCTGGAGACCCTGGCGGTCGCGGACCGCCTGCAGCTCTCCGGCCCCGAGGAGGTCCTGCTGCGGCTGCGCTGGATCGCCATCCTGCACGGCCGCACGCGTCTCACCCTGGCGGCCACCGGCGGCGTGCACGGCGCGGCCGAGGCGCTGAAGCTCCTGCTCGCCGGCGCCGACGTGGTGCACCTGGCGAGCTGCCTGCTCAGGGACGGCCCCGGCCGGCTCGCCGACATCCTGCGGGGCATGGCCGACTGGATGGAGGCGCACGAATACGAATCGGTGGCCCAGCTCAAGGGCAGCCTGAGCCAGCGCAACCACCCCGACCCCGCCGCCTACGCCCGCGAGAGCTATATCCAGGTGCTCGACAGCTTCACGCCCACCAAGGGGGTGTGGCGCTAGGGGCCTGCCGGATTTTGCATGAAGGCTGTCCGAAGGCCAGAATGCACGGTTGACATTGACCCCTAGGAGCAGCAATGCAATCAAGCCCCGGCCGCCTCGCGTTCTTCCATCGCGGGCTGTTCTGGTTCCTGCTGGCAGCGGCGGCCTTGCCGTCGCAGGCCGCGGGGCCGATCGAGGCCTTCCAGGCCCGCTACAGCATCCACTACGGCAAGCTGCCCATCGGCGAATCGGAGCGCAGCCTCGCGCGCGCCGCCAACGGCGACTACCTCTACACCACCCGCACCCGCAGCACGGGCCTGGCCGAGGCCTTGATCAGGGACCGCATCAGCGAGCAGAGCCGCTTCCGCTACGTGCGCGGCCGCCCCCAGGCCCTGGAATACCGCTACGAGCGCGTGGGCGGCAAGCGCGACAGGGCCATCCACGTCCAGTTCGACTGGCGCCGCAAGCTCGCCCGGGGGGTGCAGGACGGGCGGCCCTGGCAGGTGGCCCTGCAGCCGGGCGTGCACGACGCGCTGCTCTATCAGCTCGCCGCCTCCCTGGACCTGCAGCGCGGGCAGCGCACGCTGAGCTACCGGGTCGCGGACGAGGGCGAGCTCAAGCCCTACGAGCTCGCCATCGAGGGCGAGGAGGTCCTGGACACCCCGCTGGGGCGGCTCGCCACGGTGAAGCTCAGGCGCCTCGACGACGAGCGCGACACGACGCTGTGGATGGCCCGCGACCTCGCCTACCTGCCCGTGCGCATCGAGCACGTGGAGACGGACGGCAAGCGCTTTTCCGCCCGGATCCAGTCGCTCTCCGGCCTGAGCCCGGCCCGCTGAGCCCCACAGGAGCGCCGGCCCCTCAGCGCAGCAGGGGCACGAGCTCCGGCCAGACGTTGTCCAGCAGCCGCGCCTGGGCCGCCGCGTTGGGGTGCAGGCCGTCGGCGAGGAAGAGCTCGCGCCGGGTCGCCATGCCCTCGAGCAGGAAGGGCACCAGCGCCACCTGCTGCCTCTGCGCCACCTCGCGGAACAGGGCGTGGAACTTCCGGGTATGGGCCGGGCCATAATTGGGCGGCAGGTGCATGCCGACGAGCAGCACGCGGATGCGGTCGCGCTTCGCCCGCTCGATCATGGCCTCCAGGTTCGCCGCCGTCTGCTCCAGGGGCAGGCCCCGCAGGCCGTCGTTGGCGCCCAGGGCCAGGATGAGGAGGGCGGGGCGGTGCGCCCCGATCAGGGCCGGCAGGCGATGGAGGCCGCCGGCGGTGGTCTCGCCCGAGACGCTGGCGTTGACCACGCGGTGGGGCAGGCCCTCTTCGGCCAGGCGCCGCTGCAGCAGCGCCACCCAGCCCTGGTCGCGCGGGATGCCGTAGGCCGCGGAGAGGCTGTCGCCGTGGACCAGGACGACCGGGGCGGCGAGCACGCCGACCGCCCACAGACCGAGAACCACCGCCAGCAGGGCCAGCCGCATGCGCATCGACGTGACCGAACTCAGCAAGACCGTAAGCGTGGGGGACGAGGCGCTCGCCATCCTCTCCGACATCTCCTTTTCCGTGGCTACAGGCGAGACCGTCGCCATCCTGGGCAGTTCCGGCTCCGGCAAGTCCACCCTGCTCGGGCTGGTGGCGGGGCTCGACGAGCCCAGCGCCGGGCGCGTGATGATCGACGGCGAGGACCTCTTCGCGCTGGACGAGGACGGCCGGGCCGCGCTGCGCGGCCGTGCCATGGGCTTCGTGTTCCAGTCCTTCCAGCTCCTGCCCGGGCTCACCGCCCTGGAGAACGTGATGCTGCCCCTGGAGCTCGCCGGGATCATCGACGCCCGGGCGCGGGCCCGGGAGCACCTCGAACGCGTCGGCCTCGCCGCGCGTGCGCGCCACCGTCCCGCCCAGCTCTCCGGCGGCGAGCAGCAGCGGGTGGCGCTCGCCCGGGCCTTCGCCGCCGCGCCCCGCATTCTCCTCGCCGACGAACCCACGGGCAACCTCGACGCCCGCACCGGGGCCCAGGTCATCGAGCTCATGTTCGCGCTCAACCGGGAGCAGGGCGCCACCCTCCTGGTGGTCACCCACGACCCGGCGCTCGCCGGCCACTGCGCCCGCCAGCTGCACCTCGAAGGCGGGCGGCTGCAGGATGTGTGATCGTGGATGTCCGCAGATGAAAAGAGAGGGCTATCCACAGATGACACAGATGGGCACAGATAAATGCATGAACCGTGGCGGCGACTCTTGCTCGGTCGACATGGCAGGCCGTGTCGTTCATCTGTGTCCATCTGGGTCATCTGTGGATAGTCTTTTGCCGTATGTCTGCGTCCATCTGCGTCCTCTGCGGATTTCAGGATGAAACGCGATCTCTGGCTCGCCCTGCGGCTGCTGGCGCGGGAATGGCGCGCCGGCGAGATCCGGGTGCTGTTCGCGGCCCTGGCCCTGGCCCTGGCCGGCATCACCGCCGTGGGCTTCTTCACCGACCGGGTGCAGCTGGCCCTGGCGCGCGAGGCCAACGCCCTGCTCGCCGCGGACCTGGCGCTCGCCTCCGACCACCCCATCGATGCCGCCTTCGCGCGCGAGGCCCGGGACCGGGGGCTCGCCGTCACCGAGACCGCCTCCTTCCTGAGCATGGTGCTCGCCGACGGCCGCGACCGGCTCACCGGCATCAAGGCCGTGGGCGCGGGCTACCCCCTGCGCGGGGCCCTGCGCACGAGCGATGCCCCCTTCAGCCCGGACCGGCCGGCGGCGGGCCTGCCCGGCCCGGGCGAGGCCTGGGTGGACGAGCGCCTCGCCACCGAGCTCGGGCTCGGGCCCGGCAGCAGCGTGGAGGTGGGGGCGCGGCGCCTGAAGGTGACGGCCCTGCTCACCTTCGAGGCGGAGCGCGGCGGCGACTTCATGGCCCTGGCGCCGCGGCTGCTCATGGGCGCGGCGGATCTCGCCGCCACCGGCCTCGTCCAGGAAGGCAGCCGGGTCCATTACCGCCTGCTGCTGGCGGGCGACAGCGCGGCGGTGGCGGCCTTCCGCGCCTGGGCCGAGCCCCGGCTCGGGCGCGGGCAGAAGCTGGAGGGGGTGGAGGACGCCCGCCCCGAGCTGCGCGAGCTCCTCGACCGGGCCCAGCGCTACCTGGGGCTCGCGGCCCTGCTCGCCCTGGTGCTCGCGGCGGCGGCGGTGCAGATGGCGCTGCGCCGCTACGTGCAGCGGCACTACGACCAGTTCGCCCTGCTGCGCTGCTTCGGCGGCCGGCACCGGCGCCTGCTGGGCCTCTACCTCGCGCAGCTCCTCGCCCTCGGGGCGGCGGCGGGGCTGGCGGGCGGGCTCGGCGGGCTCCTCGCCCAGCAGGTGCTGACCCGGCTCCTGGCCGGGGCGGTGGGGCTCGACCTGCCCCTGCCCACGGCGAAGCCGCTGTGGCTGGGGCTCGTCGCGGGCATGGCGGTGATGCTCGCCTTCAGCCTGCCGCCCATGCTGCGCCTGGCGCGGGTGCCGGCCCTGCGCGTGCTGCGCCGGGACCTCGGCCCGCCGCAGGCAAGGCCGGCCCTGGCCCACGCCGCCGGGCTGGCGGCGATCGCGGGGCTGCTCTTCTGGCAGGCGGGCAGCCTGCGCCTGGGGCTCTATGTCCTCGGCGGGCTCGTTGCCGCCATGCTCGCGGCGGCCGTGCTGGTCCAGGGTCTGCTGGCGCTCCTGGGCGCGCTGGCCCCGCGGCTGCCGGTGGCGCTGCGCCTGGGGCTCCTGGGGCTCAGGCGCCGCGGGGGCGAGGCGACGCTGCAGGCCATCGCGCTCTCCCTGGGCATCTTCGCCCTGCTGCTGCTCACCCTGGTGCGCAACGACCTGCTGGAGAACTGGCGCGGCCAGGTGCCCCCCGGCGCGCCCAACCGCTTCGTCATCAACATCCAGCCCGACCAGGTCGAGGCGGTGCGCGCCCACCTCGCCGGCCAGGACGTCGCCGGCGCGATGCTCTACCCCATGGTCCGCGGCCGGCTCACCGCCGTCAACGAGCGGACGGTGAGCGGCGAGGACTTCGAGGCGGAGCGGGCGCGGCGCCTCGCAGAGCGGGAGTTCAACCTCTCCTCGCTCGCCGAGCTGCCTCCGGACAACCAGCTGACCGCGGGGCGGTGGTGGCGGGCCGGCGAGACGGGGACATTCTCGGTGGAGGCGGGCCTGGCCCAGACCCTGGGCATCCGGATGGGCGATCGGCTGCGCTTCGACATCGGCGGCCTGCCGCTCGAGGGCCGGGTGGCGAGCCTGCGCCGGGTGCAGTGGGACTCCTTCCGGGTGAACTTCTTCGTCGTCACCCCGCCCGGCGAGCTCGACGCCCTGCCCCGCAGCTACATCACCAGCTTCCACCTGCCGCGCGAGCGCGGCGCGGTGCTCACCGGCCTGGTGGCGGCCTTCCCCAACGTCACCGTCATCGACGTCGACCAGATCATGCAGGAGGTGCGCGCCCTCATGGATCGCGTCAGCGCGGCGGTGGAGTTCATCTTCCTCTTCACCCTGGGGGTGGGGGTGCTGGTGATGGTCGCCGCGCTCTACGCCCGCCGCGACGAGCGCGCCCTGGAGATCGGCATCTGGCGCACCCTGGGCGCCTCGCGCCGGGCCGTGCGCACGGCGCTCACGGCGGAGTTCGCGCTGCTCGGGCTGCTCGCCGGCGCGGTGGCCGCCGCCGCCTCCAGCGCGCTCGCCTGGGTGCTCGCCGAGCAGGTGTTCCAGCTGCCGCCGCGCATCGATCCCTGGGTATGGGTCGCCGGCCTGGGCGGCGGCGTGGCGCTGGTGGTGGGCGCGGGCCTCCTCGCCGTGCGCGGCCTCATCGACGCGCCGCCGCTCAGGGCGATCCGGGCGGGACTGTCGTCCTGAAGGGTGCCGACGCGCATGTCCACCGTGTATGCAATCTGAATCGACCGAACGATCATGGCGATGAGCGCCGCCTCGAAACATGATCGCCGCACTTCGCCATGATCGTTCCCTCACCCCGGCCCTCTCCCGCTTGCGGGAGAGGGGGTCTGTTGTGTCGCTTCACGACGTTCACGTTAAATGAGGGGGCCGCGATGAAGGAATTCTGGGACAGCGTCTATGCCGACGAGGCCTATGTCTACGGCACCGAGCCGAATGCGTTCCTCACCTCGCAGCGGCACCGGCTGAGGCCGGGCCAGCAGGCGCTGGCCATGGCCGACGGCGAGGGCCGCAACGGCGTGTGGCTCGCCCGCCAGGGGCTGGAGGTGACCTCGGTGGACCTCTCCCCCGTCGCCCAGGCCAAGGCCAGGCGCCTGGCCGAGGCCGCGGGCGTGGCCATCCGCTTCGAGGAGGCCGACCTCCACCGCTGGGCCTGGGGCGAAGCGCGCTTCGACGTCGTCGCCGCCATCTTCGTGCAGTTCGCCGGCCCGGCCGAGCGCCCGCAGCTCTTCGCCCACATGAAGCGGGCCCTGAGGCCCGGCGGCCTGCTGATCCTGCAGGGCTACACGCCCCGGCAGCTGGAATACGGCACCGGCGGGCCGCCCCGGGCCGAGAACATGTACACCGAGGCCATGCTGCGCGAGGCCTTCGGCGACATGGAGATCCTGCACCTCGCGGAGCACGACGGCTACATCGAGGAGGGCTACAAGCACCACGGCATGTCGGCGCTGATCGACCTGGTGGCGCGCAAGAGGTGAACTGCAGAGGCACACACGGCCGGTGCGGCAGCCCCGGCCGTCGGGATCATCGAGTCATGTTGAAAGACCGGTGGATGGCGCAGGCAAGCGGGCCTGCCCTCGGCTCCCCTCGCCTTCAGGGGGAGCACCCTGAAGGGGATGAAGGACAGGCTCCCAGGGCCTGCGCGACCCCATCCCCATCCCGGCCTTCCCCCTGAGGGGGAAGGGGCCGGAGCGCGCCGCCTCCCTGAACCGAATCGGCCCGCCCAAATTTCGAAGGCGCCAGAGATGCCGTGGGACCGGTCAGGAAGGGCCGCGCTCGTAGGTGAGCACCTCGATGCCCGGATATCTTTCCTGTTCGGAGCATTCGTATTCTTCCAGGGTCGGCAGCCGCCTCTCCGGCCGCAGCCTGCGTTCCGAACCGCCTGCGGGCGGGCCCATGTCGACCCGGCGACGGTCGTGGATGTATCGACGTTCGGTGGGAATGCTCACGGGGTTCCCCATTGCTCAAACCGGGGCGAACGGCCTGACCGTGCTGCCGGTTCCGGATCAGGGAGGCTGATACTGGACAGGGTAGCCCACCAATCCGGACTTCTCCAGTGCCGCGCGGCGCCGCAAACGCTTCGACTCTCCAGGCTCTTCCGCAGCGGACGGTGCCGCCCGGCAGCACTCAGCGCCTGCGCCAGAGCCTCCAGGCATCCATCGAGGTGAGCTGCACCTTCACGGGATGCGCCCCCGTGCCTTCCAGCGTGAGCTTCCTGAGCCGGCCCCGTTGCAGGGCCGACAGTGCGGGGGCGAGCCAGCGGGATTCGTATGCCTGCAGGATTGCGTCGCAGGCGGACTGGTCCTCGTAGCGGGCGGGGGTGGGGAGCTCGTCGAGCACGACGAGGGCGTCTGCGCCTCTGCCAGCCAGGGCGCTGAAGCCGCCGGGCTCCGCCTCCGCGGGGAGGCCGGCGGCACGGGCCAGGGCGCGGGCCGTGACGGTATCGCCGCACACCCTCCCGTAGGTCGGATCGGGCATGTCCGGCAGGACGCCGCCGCCCCAGAACCAGACGCTGTTCACCGCCAGCTCGCCGCGTGCCTCGCGCTCGGCGTTGGCCGGATGCGCGTGCAGCAGCATCTGGATCTCGTTGAAGCGGCTGCGCCAGGCGCGGGCCGCCTCGCCCCGGGGGAGGAAGCCGTCGATGGCCCGGCCGGCGACGGCGTCCAGGGGGGCGGTGACGAGCCGGGGCGGTTCAGGCAGGCGCAGGTACCAGCGCCCGGGTGCCAAGGCCAGGAACTCCAGGCCGTCCCCGGCGAAGTGGGCGGAGAGGTCGGCGGCGATCCGGCGGGCCTCCTCCGGGGCGAGGCGCAGCAGGCGGCTGTCGTTGAGGACGAGCTTGTCGATGTGGACGCTGAGGTGCACGGGGTCGGCCCGCAGCCAGTAGGCATCGCCCGGGTCCATGCCGTCCAGCGCGAGGGTGAGGGGGGCGACGGGGCAGTCGGCCGCGAGCCCGAAGGCGCGGCACAGGGCCGCGGTGAGGCTCGGCTGGGCGCCTTCCAGGGGGCGGCCGCGGGCGAGCAGGGCGGACAGCGCCGGCAGCCGGTCCGGGGCGGCCGGCGCCGGCAGGTCGGCGACGAGGAGGTGCAGATGGCGCATGCGGGGGAGTGTACCCGCGGCGCCCTCAGCGCATGAGCTCGACGAGCCGGTCGTAGGACTCGGCGAAGAGCCGCACGCCGTCCTTCTGCAGCTCCTCGCCCACCTGTTCCGGGCTGATGCCCAGGCCCTCCAGGCGGACGATGTGCGCCTCGGCCTCCTCCACCCCCTCCTCCAGGGTAAGGTCGGCCCGGCCGTGGTCGGCGAGCGCGGCGAGGCTCTTGTCCGGCAGGGTGTTGATGGTCTCCGGGCCGATCAGCGGCTCGACGTAGAGCAGGTCGCTGTAGGCCGGGTTCTTGGTGCCGCTGCTCGCCCAGAGCAGGTACTGGGGGCGCACGCCGGCCGCCTTCAGGGCGGCGAAGGCCTCGCCGTGGAAGAGGTCGAGGTAGCGCTGGTAGGCGAGCTTGGCCGTGGCCACGGCGGTCCTGCCCTGCAGGGTGTGGGCCCTGGGGTGGCCGGCGCCTTCCAGGCGCTTGTCGACCAGGGTGTCCACGCGGGAGAGGAACAGGCTCGCCACGGCCTTGAGCCGCTTGGGCTCACCGCCCTGGTCGAGCCAGGCCCCGGCGCCCCGGATGTAGGCCTCGAAGGTGCGCACGGTCTGCCGCAGGGAGAAGAGGAGGGTGACGTTGACCCGGACGCCGGCCGCGGTGAGGCGCTCGAAGGCGCGCACCCCCTCCGGCGTGCCCGGCACCTTGACGAGCAGGTTGTCCCGGCCCACGAGGCGGGCGAGCCGCGTGGCCTCGGCCACCGTGCCGGCCTCGTCGTGGGCGAGCCGCGGGGCCACCTCCAGGCTGACATAGCCGTCGTCGCCGGCGCTCGCCTCGTGGACCGGCCGGAGCAGGTCGCAGGCGCCGCGGATGTCCTCGACCACCAGGGCCTCGTAGCGCCGTTCGGGGTCGGGCTCCGCGGACTTGAGCCGGGCCAGGTCGTCGCGGTAGTGGGGCGAGTCCGTCACGGCCTTGTGGAAGATCGTCGGGTTGGAGGTCACGCCGGACACGCCCTGCTCGATGAACGTGGCCAGGCCGCCCTCCAGCAGGTGGGTGCGGGAGAGGTTGTCGAGCCAGAGGCTCTGGCCGAGCTGATTGATCGCCTTGTAGGCCGCCATGGCGCCTCCTCGAAGTTCATGGGCCGTGTCTTAAGCATAGGGGCGGAACGTGCAGCTTCCACCCTCTCCATGGTAGTTGACGGAAATGCTCGGGTAAGCGTCTATAGTGAAAGCGGGACCGCCCGAGGCGAAAGGAGGGGAACATGAACACGTCTGTCGTCTGCCCCAGCAGCAAGCACATCGATCTGCCCTGCCTGTACCGCGTCCCCGCCTTGCAGCCGCTGCACTGGCTGCGCGAGGGCCTGCGCGACATGCTGCAAACCTGGCCGGCCTCCCTGAGCCTGGGCGCGGTCTTCTCGGTCCTGGGCTATGCCCTGGTGAACTACGCCTGGGAGCGGCTGCACCTGGCCATGGCCCTGACCTCGGGCTTCCTGCTGGTGGCCCCCATCCTGGCGATCGGCTTCTACGAGCTTTCCTCCAGGCTGGAGCAGGGCCGGCGCCTGGGCGGGCCGGGCGCGCCCTTTGCCGGCGTGCGCCGCAATATCGGCTCCATCGCCCTGTTCGGCTTCCTGCTCGCCTTCATCCTGAGCGCCTGGGAGCGGCTGTCCGCGATCCTGGTCGGGCTGTTCCTCAGGGGGGATTTCGTGAGCATCGGCTACTTCGACTTCGGGCTGCTGTTCACCGGCGGCCACCTGGGGTTCGTGGCGGCCTACATCGGCTTCGGCGCCGTCCTGGCGGCCCTGGTCTTCGCCCTGAGCGTGGTGTCGCTGCCCATGCTGATGGACCGCCAGGTGGACCTGGTCACCGCGATGATGACCAGCCTCTGGGTGGTGCGCGAGAACGTGCCGGCCATGCTGGTCTGGGCCGCCCTGATCGCCGGGCTCACCGTGCTGGGGATCGCCTCGGCCTTCGTCGCCCTGGCGCTGATCTTCCCCCTCCTCGGGCACGCCACCTGGCACGCCTACCGGGATCTGGTGGAATCCTGAGCCCGCGCCCCGGCGCGCGGGCCGATCCTCGGGGCTGGACAATCGCGGCCGCGGCGGCTACCTAAAGAAGAGGGGCGCATCGGCGCGCAGGCGCCGTCGGACGACCCCTCCCCCGCATCGGATCGAGGAGCACGGAATGGAACTCGCGCGAGCATGCAAGGCGGCACTATTGGCCCTGGGCCTCTTCTTCGCGGCTCTGCCTTGGGCGCAGGCGCAGGAATTCGTCATCAAGGTGCAGACCGTCGGCGACGTGAAATACGCCAACGGCGGCTTCGGCATGGAGGAGCGCGAGGCCATGCGTGCCCTGGCCGGCCAGTTCAACCTGCACCTGATGTTCTCGGTGGATCTGCGCAGCGCGTTCGTCGCCGGCGTGGCCCTGACGGTGGCCGACCCGAAGGGGGGGACGGTCTTCGAACTGGCCGATGCCGGGCCGTGGACCCATGTGCAGCTCCCTCCCGGCCGCTACCGCGTGTCGGCGACCTACAAGGGGGTGTCCCAGGCGAGGACGGTCAGCCTCGGCGCCAGGCCGAGCATCCTCCACTTCCAGTGGAAGGCCGCGCCCGAGGAGGTCGGCGAGGCGGACGCCAGGTAGAGGTCTGAACGCAGGCCCTGAAATCCCGTGCGATTCAGCAGAAAGTAGCCCGGATGAAGCGAAGCGCAATCCGGGGAGGGCATGGTTGAGCCCTCATCCCGGATTACGGCCTATCGGCCTGCATCCGGGCTACGAGGCTGCGTTCCGTCCGCTTTGCTCTCGGGCCGCTCGCTACGGTTTCTTCACAAGCCCTGAACGCAGGCCCTGAAATCCCGTGCGATTCAGGGCCGGGCGCGCGTAGAGCCGAAATAGGCTCTACAATGCCCGCCATGCGCCAGCTTTCCCGCCAGTTCAGCATCGAGACCCGCGGCAAGGGGCTCTACGCCTTCACCGAGGCGGTGGCGGGATGGCTGGCGCAAGGCGGCATCGAGGCGGGCCTGCTGACGCTCTTCGTGCAGCACACCTCGGCGAGCCTGCTCGTCCAGGAGAACCACGACCCGGACGTGCGGGGCGACCTGGAGCGCTTCCTCTCGCGGCTCGTGCCCGAGCACGACCCGATCTACCGCCACACCCTGGAAGGCCCGGACGACATGCCGGCCCACGTGCGCGCGGCGCTCACCCCGACGAGCCTCGCCATCCCCGTGCAGGGCGGCCGCATGGCCCTGGGCACCTGGCAGGGCCTCTACCTCTTCGAGCACCGCCGCGAGCCGCAGCGCCGCCGGGTGGCCGCGCACCTCATCGGGGCATGACCCGATATCCGCAGATGAACTCAGATAACCCCCCGGAGTCTCAAGGCGTTGACCGTGCTCCCGTGTGCTCCTTGCCGATGTTCCGCAGTGCCGAACCTTTGAAGCAGCGGCGTCCCTCCGCGTCCATCTGCGGATAGTCGACCCTCATGCGTCCCTACGAACTCTGGATCGGCCTGCGCTACACCCGCGCCAAGCGCCGCAACCACTTCATCTCCTTCATCTCCGTGATCTCCATGGCGGGCATCGCCCTGGGGGTGATGGCGCTGATCGTGGTGCTCTCGGTGATGAACGGCTTCCAGCAGGAACTGCGCACGCGCATCCTGGGGGTCGCCTCGCACATGGAGATCTCCGGTCCCGCCGGCACGCTCGCCGACTGGCCGGGGCTCGCCGAGCAGGTCGGGCGGCACCGGGAGGTGCGCGGCATGGCGCCCTACGTGCTGGGCCAGGGCCTGCTCGCCTTCGGTGCCGAGACCAAGGGGGGGATGCTGCGCGGCGTGCTGCCGGAGCGGGAGGGGCAGGTCGCCGAGTTCGACGCCAAGATGCAGGCGGGGCGGCTGGCCGACCTCAAGCCCGGCGAATTCGGCATCGTGCTCGGCGCCGAGCTCGCCCAGGCGCTGGGGGTGTTCACCGGCGACAAGGTGGCGGTGATCGTGCCCCAGGGCGTGGTCACCCCGGCGGGCATGCTGCCGCGCATCAGGCAGTTCACGGTGGTGGGCGTGTTTCGCATGGGCATGTTCGAGTACGACTCGGGCCTCGCGCTGCTCCACCTGGAGGATGCCCAGAAGCTCTACCGCCTGGACGATGCCGTCTCGGGCCTGAGGATCAAGCTCGCCGACATGGACCGGGCGCCCTGGGTGACCCGGGAGCTCGCGCAGACGCTGCGGGGCGACTTCTACATCTCCGACTGGACCATGAGCCACGCCAGCTTCTTCCGCGCGGTGCAGATCGAGAAGCGCATGATGTTCATCATCCTCACCCTGATCGTCGCCGTGGCCGCCTTCAACATCGTCTCCACCCTGGTCATGGCGGTCACCGACAAGCAGGCCGACATCGCCATCCTGCGCACCCTGGGCGCGAGCCCGACGAGCATCATGA
Source organism: Hydrogenophilus sp. (assembly GCA_020725195.1). Classification (GTDB taxonomy): domain Bacteria; phylum Pseudomonadota; class Gammaproteobacteria; order Burkholderiales; family Thiobacillaceae; genus DYFL01. Next base: position 9,289 of record DYFL01000048.1, on the reverse strand, counting down.
AGGTCTTCATGGTCCAGGGCAGCCTCATCGGCGTGATCGGCACCGGCCTCGGGGTGGTCTCCGGGGTGCTGCTCGCGCTCAACGTGGAGACCCTGGTGCCCTTCATCGAGCGCGGCCTGGGCCTGGACCTCTTCCCCGCCGACGTCTACTACATCTCGGAGCTGCCCTCCAGGCTCGACTGGGGCGACGTGGGCTGGGTCGGCGGCGTGGCCCTCGTGCTCGCCTTCCTCGCCACGCTCTACCCGAGCTGGCGCGCGGCCAACGTGCAGCCGGCGGAGGCGCTGAGATATGAGTGAGACCATGCAGCCTCCCGAGCCGTCATTGCGAGCCGAGGGCGAAGCCATCCTGCCTTCGGGATCGCCACGGCCCTCCGGGCCTCGCGAGGACAAGGCGGCGGCGCCGGTGCTCGCCTGTTCCGGCCTGAGGAAGAGCTACTGGCAGGGCCGGGTGGAGGTGCCGGTGCTCGACGGCGTGGAGCTCGCCATCCGGCCCGGCGAGCGGGTCGCCGTCATGGGGGCCTCGGGCTCCGGCAAGAGCACGCTGCTGCACGTGCTCGGCGGTCTGGACCGGCCCGACGCCGGCCAGGTCAGGGTGCAGGGCGAGGACATCTGGGCGATGAGCGAGGTCGCCCGCGGCAACCTGCGCAACCGGGCGCTCGGATTCGTCTACCAGTTCCACCACCTGCTGCCCGAGTTCACCGCCCTGGAGAACGCGGCCATGCCGCTCATCATCCGGCGCCTGGAGAAGGAGGCCGCCTTTGCCGAGGCCGAGCGCTGGCTCGAGGAGGTGGGCCTCGCGCACCGCCTCACGCACCGCCCCGGCGAGCTCTCCGGCGGCGAGCGCCAGCGCGCCGCCATCGCCCGAGCGCTCGTCACCCGGCCCGCCTGCGTGCTCATGGACGAGCCCACGGGCAACCTCGACCGCCACACCGCCGAGCACATCCAGGCCATGCTCGCCGAGCTCAACGCCCGGCATGCCGTGAGCTTCCTGGTGGTCACCCACGACCCGGAGCTCGCCGGGCGCATGCAGCGGGTGCTGCACCTGAGCGACGGGAAGCTCGAATCCGCCCAAGCCGGTTGATGCGGGCAACGCTCCTACGTTGATGGACTGAGGCCGCCCGGCACTACAGGCCGAGCTTCCGGTCCGCTTCGCGCCGGCGGCGCCGCCTGAGGTAGGCGAGCAGATGCAGCCGCCAGGCGAGCTGCACCGCGCCGTAGCCCAGCACGGCCAGGATGCCGCCCAGGATCAGGCTGCCGATGACATAGGTCAGGCCCAGGTCCATGAGCCACTCGATGAGTCTGGGGTAAAAGAGCCGCCAGTCGCCGCCCCAGTCGAACTCGAAATCGGTGACCTTGCCGATGTCCTCGCCGGTGAACAGCGAGCCGATGCCGTAGGCGGCCACGATCAGCGGCCCCCAGGTGATGGGGTTGGTGTAGAGCGTGGTGAACACGGCCACCGGCAGGTTGACCCGGAAGACGATGGCCAGGATGGCGGCGGAGATCATCTGGAAGGGGCCCGGGATGAGGCCGGCGAACAGGCCCACGGCCATGCCCCCCGCCGCGGAGTGGCGGTTCAGGTGCCACAGGTTGGGGTGCTTGAGCAGGGGCCGGAAGTGACGCAGGTGCCTGTGCTCACGCATCTTCTCGTGATTCGGCAGATACTTGCGGAAGTGTTTGCGGGGCATGGATAAATCGGGTCCAGGTTTCGGCTTCGCATCCGGGTACACCGGCAAGCCGGCCATTGATTCCGCAGGTTCGTCATGCCGGCCAGGCCGGCATCCGGTCGAATATCCGGATCCCCGGTCGTCGAGAGCGCTGCGCGGCATGCCTGGAATGACGAGCGCATTCGATGGCCGGGCCGATGACGCGGCCCGCTGCTCAGGGAGGGCACTCGAATTGTAATTCCAATGCGGCTGATCGCAGTCGCCTTCGCGCTCGGTGCGGCCTGGTTGCAGACCCGGCCGGAGCTGCCGGAGTTCCGCTGGCTCTGGCTGACGCCCCTGGGCCTCACCCTGGCGGCCTGGCTGCCTGTCGAGGGGCGTTATCGCCATGCACACGGCTTGGCCTGGCTCGCCGTCGCCGCGCTCGCCGGTTTCTACTACGCCGCCTGGCGCGCCGAGCTGCGCCTGGCCGAGGCCCTGGCCCCGGCCTGGGAGGGCCGGGACCTCGCCCTGCAGGGGCGGGTCGTCGGACTGCCCGAGGCGACCGGGCGCGGCTGGCGCTTCGGCTTCGCCGTGGAGCGCGCGGCCGCGCCCGGGGCCGCGGTCCCCGGGCGGGTCATGCTCAACCTCTACGACTTCGCCAACCCGGACGCCGAGCCCGTCCGCGCGGGCGAGTGCCTGCGCCTCACGGCGCGCCTCCACCGCCCCCACGGCAACGCCAACCCCGGCGGCTTCGATTACGAGGCCTGGCTGCTGGAGCGCGACATCCGCGCCCTGGGCTATCTCACGGCCGCGCCTGGGCGGGTGGGGGATTGCGGCGGGGCCTGGCGCGCCGCGCTGGACCGCGCCCGGGAGGCGGTGCGCGGCAGGCTCCAGACGGCGCTCGCCGGCCAGCCCTACGCCGGGGTGGTCGTGGCCCTGGCGGTGGGCGACCAGAACGCCATCTCCGACGCGCAGTGGACGCTGTTCCGCCACACGGGCGTGACGCACCTCATGTCCATCTCCGGCCTGCACGTCACCCTGTTCTCGGCCCTCGCCTTCTGGTGCGTGCAGGCGTTCTGGCGCCGCGCCCCAGGCCTGTGCCTTTACGTGCCGGCGAGGAAGGCCGGCGCGGCGGTCGGCCTCGCGGCGGCGGCCGCCTACGTGGCCCTGGCCGGCTTCGGTATCCCGGCCCAGCGCACGCTCTACATGCTCGCCACCGCGGTGGCGATACTGCTCGCGTCGCGCGCCACCTCCGCCACCCGCACCCTCGCCGCGGCCCTGTTCGCCGTGGTGCTGATCGACCCCTGGGCGGCGCTGTCGCCCGGCTTCTGGCTCTCCTTCGGGGCGGTGGCGGCCCTGGTCCTCGCCAGCGCCGGCCGGATGGAGAGCCTGCCCGCCTGGCGCGCCTGGATCCGGGCGCAGGCCGCGGTGAGCCTGGCCCTGATCCCGGCCCTGCTCGCCATCTTCCACGAGGTCTCCCTGGTCTCGCCGCTCGCCAACGCCTTCGCCATCCCCCTGGTGAGCCTCGTGGTGGTGCCCCTGACGCTCACGGCCGCGGCGCTGCCCTGGGACGGCGTGGCCTGGCTGGCGCACGCGGTGCTCGCCCTGGTCATGCAGGGCCTCGTCTGGCTCGATGCGCTGCCCCAGCCCGTGTGGCACGGGGCGCAGCCCGGCCCCCTCGGCATCGGCCTCGCCCTGCTCGGCGCGGCGGTGCTGCTCATGCCGCGCGGCCTGCCGGGCCGCTGGCTGGGGGCCGTGCTCTTCCTGCCCCTGCTCTTTCCCCGGATCGAGCGGCCGGGGCCGGGCGAGGCCTGGCTCCACGTGCTCGACGTGGGGCAGGGCCTGGCGGTGGTGGCCCGCACCCAGGGCCACGCGCTGGCCTTCGATGCGGGGCCGCTCTACGCCTCTGGGGAGGACGCCGGCCGGCGTGTGGTCGCGCCCTTCCTCTTTGCCCAGGGCATCACGCGCCTGGACGGGCTCGTCGTCAGCCATGACGACAGCGACCACAGCGGCGGCGCGGCGAGCCTGGGCGAGAGCCACCGCCCCGCCTGGGCCCTGAGCCCCATCGCCGCGCAGTCGCCGGAACGCTTGAGCCCCCATGGCCACACGCTGCGCCAGGGCCTGCCCAGGATGACCCCCTGCAGGGCGGGCCAAAGCTGGACCTGGGACGGCGTGACCTTCGAGGTCCTGCACCCGCCCGCGCACCACTACGCCAATCCCAACTATTCCGACAACGAGCGCAGCTGCGTGCTCAAGGTGACGAGCCCCCACGGCGCCGCGCTGCTGCCTGCGGACATCGAACGCCTGGGCGAGCTGAACCTGCAGGAGCGGGTGCCGGAAAAGCTCGCCGCCGAGGTGCTCGTCGCACCCCACCACGGCAGCGGCAGCTCCTCCAGCCCCGCCTTCGTAGCGGCCGTGCGGCCGCGCTACGTGGTCTTCTCCGCCGGCCACCGCAACCGCTACGGGCATCCGAAGGGGGAAGTGGTGCAGCGCTATCGGGAGGCGGGGGCGCAGCCGCTGCGCACCGACCGGGAGGGCGCCCTGGAGATCCGCTTCACCCAGCAGGGCATCGAGGTGGAGAAGGCGCGGGAGGTGCGGCAGCGGTATTGGCAGGGGCGCTGAGCCGGCCAGCGCATGTCCCCGACGTACCCAGATTGGAGTCCCCATCTGCGACAGGCTTGTGAGCCGGGCGATGCAGGAGACCCCCCATGCTGACCAAGAGTGACGTGATGTTTCAATCCGCGCCCGGCTTGTGAGCCGGGCGATGCGGTCAGCAAATCGACAGCGGATCGACGACGAGGCGTTTCAATCCGCGCCCGGCTTGTGAGCCGGGCGATGCCGCTCGACTGGCGCTACGACAGGTCCAGGACCTACGTTTCAATCCGCGCCCGGCTTGTGAGCCGGGCGATGCCAGGCCGTGGCCTCTTCGCGGATGGTGTTGAGCTGGTTTCAATCCGCGCCCGGCTTGTGAGCCGGGCGATGCGGGGGCGTGACGTGCGGGCGCGTAGCGTGACCATGTTTCAATCCGCGCCCGGCTTGTGAGCCGGGCGATGCCATCGGCCGCCGCTTCGACGCTGCCGTCCCGGGCGTTTCAATCCGCGCCCGGCTTGTGAGCCGGGCGATGCACGGGCGGGTGCTCGATCGTGATCGGCTTGCTTTCGTTTCAATCCGCGCCCGGCTTGTGAGCCGGGCGATGCAGCAGCGGGTCAACGCCCAGCTCGGCACCCTCAAGTTTCAATCCGCGCCCGGCTTGTGAGCCGGGCGATGCACGAGCTGCAGGCTGTGCAGCGCGCGCTTGCGCAGGTTTCAATCCGCGCCCGGCTTGTGAGCCGGGCGATGCTCATGCCGGTCGCACACTGCCATCTGGCTGGTGCGGTTTCAATCCGCGCCCGGCTTGTGAGCCGGGCGATGCATGCAGGTGACGTGCGGGCTGTTGCGGCCGGAGCCGTTTCAATCCGCGCCCGGCTTGTGAGCCGGGCGATGCCCATGCTGGAGGCCGGCAAACGCCTGATCCTGTTGTTTCAATCCGCGCCCGGCTTGTGAGCCGGGCGATGCACAAAGCCACCATCCAGGCCGTCTTCATCAGCCTGTTTCAATCCGCGCCCGGCTTGTGAGCCGGGCGATGCGGGCGAGCCAGCGGTGGCCGCGCTGCGCGATATAGTTTCAATCCGCGCCCGGCTTGTGAGCCGGGCGATGCCCAGCCAAAACGGGTCCACGCCGCAGGCCTCGGCGTTTCAATCCGCGCCCGGCTTGTGAGCCGGGCGATGCGGGCGAGCCCTGGATGACCGGCGAGGACATCGGAGTTTCAATCCGCGCCCGGCTTGTGAGCCGGGCGATGCACATGCACCAAGGCGCCCTGTTTTACGAGTCCTTGTTTCAATCCGCGCCCGGCTTGTGAGCCGGGCGATGCCATCCAGCCGGGCTCGCTGCAAGGCTAATCAGGAGTTTCAATCCGCGCCCGGCTTGTGAGCCGGGCGATGCGATCTTCGTTTGGTTGTCGCCATGCGCTCGGATTGTTTCAATCCGCGCCCGGCTTGTGAGCCGGGCGATGCCCTCTATCAATCCCTGTTAAAAGTCAACTGTCACGTTTCAATCCGCGCCCGGCTTGTGAGCCGGGCGATGCCGAAGTCCAATGCCTGCTCCCCGGCGCCCTGCGCGTTTCAATCCGCGCCCGGCTTGTGAGCCGGGCGATGCGTAACATCAATGCCTGAATGCTTGGCATCTTTGGGTTTCAATCCGCGCCCGGCTTGTGAGCCGGGCGATGCGAGTGGATGCGATTGCTTGGCGAGATTCGCCCGCGTTTCAATCCGCGCCCGGCTTGTGAGCCGGGCGATGCTCCACACTCGCAACTTCTTGTTCCGAATGCCGAACAAGGCGATCTTCCGCGAAACGGCTAACGAGGACAATCGCCTGCGTGGGGTCGCCTGTATTTTCGATGTGCGATTTGTTAAAGAACAAAGGGTTAGACTCCGCGCGAAATGCCCGGCTCTCGACAGGTGCTTGGGGTTCGCGCTTCATGCGAGCAGGGGGCCTTCAAAGTCTACGGAGCGGAAGGTGCCGTATTGTTTGACTCGGACCTCGACCGGCTCGGTGATGCGGTAGAAGCGCAGGTTGTCTTCGTTTTCATCGATCTCGGCGAGCAGGGCTCGTTCCAGTTCTTCAAACTGCATCTCGTTGACCTGGCATTCGAAGACGGATTTCTGGACGCGCTGGCCTATGCTTTCGCATGCCTTCGCGACGCGGCGCAGGCGTCGCCGGCCGGCAGCGGTTTCGGTGGAGACGTCGTAGGTGACGATGATGAGCACGATCGTCTCGGCTTACTTGACCATGAAGGGTAGGTAGCCTTCCATCTCGCCGCGCAGGGTGCGCGCCATGAAACGGGCCTGGATGAAGGGCAGCAGGGCGAGGGGCAGTTTGCTTTCCAGCAGGGGATGGTTGATCTCTTCCTGCTTGCGTTCCTGCCAGGCGGTGACGACCTTGCGCCGGCCCTTGTCGTTGAGCATGACGGCGCCGCCCTCGCGTTCGTCGAAATCATCCATCGTGACCTGGCCCCGATTGATGAGGGTGAGTGCGAGGCGATCGGCCAGCACGGCGCGAAACTCCTCCTGCAGGTCGAGGGCGAGGGCGGCCCGACCTGGCCGCACGGCGTGGAGGAATCCGAGCTGGGGATCGAGGCCGACGGCCTCGAGGGCCGAGCGGCAGTCGTTCATGAGCATGGCGTACAGGAAGGAGAGCAGGGCATTGAAGCGGTCCAGCGGCGGGCGGCGGGTGCGGCCGTTGAGTTGGAATTGCTCGCGGGCCTGCGCCTTGACGATGAGGTTGAGGCCCGCGAAATAGCCGCGCGCTGCTTCGCCTTCCACCCCGCGCAGTTCGTCCAACGTGGCGGCGGCCTTGGCGGCCCGGAGCGAGGCGGCTAGGTTGTCCGCCGCGCGTGTGAGGGCCTGGGCCTCGTCCGCATCGGCCGCCTCCCTCGCCCCGCGCTGCAAGACAGTGCGGCTGTTCTTCAGCTTGCCCGCCACCAGCGCCCGGGCGAATTCCAGGGCGAACACCATCTCGGTCGCCGTCCGGTGCTGGGCCTGCCGCAGCAGGATGTTGCCGGAGACCGGGCCTTCGAGCCGGGCCTTGAAGCGGCCCGAGTCGTCCAGCAGGACCAGGGACTTGCCCTCGTCCGCCAGGCGATGGATCAGCGCCGGGCTCACCATGACGTTGCCGAAGCAGACCAGGCCGCCCAAGTGATGGAGCGGCACCTGGAGTTTTTTCTCGTGCTCCACGTCGATGCGCACGGTGGCATTTTCCAGATGCGCGTAGGCGTGCGGGGTCATGACGTAGAGGGTGTTCTGGATGGTGTGCATGTCGGCCTGGGCTTGGTCAGAAATCCCTCGGGGCTTCGGGGTTGAAGAGCTCGCCCCGAAGGGCGGCCTGGCGGCCCTTGCCGGCCACCGCCTCCGGCTGGCAGATGTCCTTCAGCGAACACTCACGGCAGCGGGCATCGTTGGCGGGTGGGGGCAGCGTGCCGGCCTGCAGCATCTGCCGGATCGCGGCCGTGGTCTCCTCGACCAGTCGCCGAAGCTCCGGCGTGATGGCCACTTCACGCCGCCGACGGCTGCTGGCGTGGTAGATGGCGCCGTTCGGTACAGGGCGGCCCAGCATCTCTTCCAGACACAGGGCCTGAGCGGCGAGCTGCAGGTCGTCGTGCACCTTCTGGCGCTTGCGGCCATGCTTGAACTCCACGGGAAAGACCGTGCCGTCCGGGTGGAACTCCACCAGGTCGGCCTTGCCGATGAGGCCGAGTCGGTCGGACCACAGAGGCAAGGCCCGTTCCACCTTCACCCCGGCCTTCATCTCGTAGCCCGGCTCGTCCACCAGATGATGCACGGCCTGGCCGCGTGCGGTATGGATGTTGTCAGCGAAGGCCTGCTCCAGATGGATCAGTCCGCACTGGCGTGTGCAGTAGGCCCAGTGCTGGAGGGCGGAGAGGGAGATGGGGTCGTCCATGCCGCCCGTCATGGATCAACCCAGCAGCCGTTGCAGCAGGTCTTCCCGAGTCAGGCCGTGATGGGATCCAACGCTGTCCAGAATGGCCGCGAGTGTCCCGATGCGCAAGGGGTCATGTCTGGGCACGGTGACATGGTGCTCGCCATGGCTGCGGCTGGTCAGGCGGACATGGCTTCCCGTCTGCCGCGTGACCTCGTACCCGAGCCGCCCCAGGCGCTTGATCAGCTCCGCGCCTGAGAGATCGCGCGGGATTCTCATGCCGCCAGCACTTCCTCGCGGGTGATGTGCAGACGGATCAGGCTGGGGACTTGGCCCTCGTCGAAGTGGCAGCGCACGGCGTCGCGCACGCGCGCATGCAGCTCCTCGATGCTGTCCGCCTCGGTGAAGATGTCCGCACCCACGGCGCGGGCGACAAAGCCCCCTTCGGGGGCTTCTTCGACGATGAAGTGGATTTCGGTCATGGTCGTTCCTTCCTGATGATCAGGCCATGCGCAAGAGGGTAACACCGTTGTCGAAAGCCCCACCACCACCGCCGGCTGGGGGTTCGGCCAGACGGCGATAGGGGGTGGATGGTGTTGGCCTGATCAAAAACCGTCTATTTCCTCTGGTTTCAGCCCTTCCAACAAATCAAGCGAATACCCCCCGTCTGCGTTGACAGTCAGAGTTCGATGGACTTTGGCGGATGAATACTGGCCCGCCTTGCAGTTGTGCTTCCACCAGATGAGCTTCAATACTTCCATGCTGCCCGCTGGCCGGGCAGATGACTCGTCATTCTCGAACAGCTTGGGCAGCACCTGTTTGATGGCCTCGGCATCGGTGTCGGAAAAACCGGTTTTTTCGCCGAGTTGTGGGTTCATGCTGCCGAAGAACACATATACGCCTTGATCCACGCGGTGTTTCATACCCATGGTGTCGGAGCCGCGCTTGATGCCGTCGCCTTCTCCGCTGACGCTCTTGGTAATTTGAACGCTGGAGATATCGATCGGCTCTACGCTAAAGGCTGACTGAACGGTGACGGGGCCGCGTATGCCAATAGATACGCCGGTGTCGCCTTCCTCGTCGCCGCCATCCTCTTTCTTCTTCCCTTTCTTGTTGCTCAGAGGTGGCCCCGCTTGATTGGACAGGAACTGGCTCGGGATAAGTGGAGCCCTG